>JAGVAH010000148.1 GCA_020060385.1 Syntrophobacterales bacterium
CCAGGCAAGGATCGAAGGAGTGGACGGTGCGGACCACCTCCAGGGGTTTCTCGGGGTCGGCCACCGGGTTGCCCACCAGGGAAGCCTCGTAGGGACCCAGGGCGTCGTGCTGGTTCCGGGGCCCGGCGTTCCAGGTGGAAGGCACCACGCACTGGTAGTTCTTGATCTTGTTGTCTTCGATCACCACCCAGTGGGAGAGGGTGCCCCGGGGGGCCTCGTGGAATCCGTAGCCCCGGCTTTCTCCCGGCTTGACGGGGTATTTGGTGCAAATGGCCACATCGCCCTTGCCGATGTTGTCCACCAGGGCCTGCCACTGCTTATTCAGCTCGTCGTAGAGCACGGCGCAGCGGATGGCCCGGGCCGCGTGGCGGCCGATGGTGGAGTGGAGAGCCTCCGGCCCCACCTTGGCGCCCGCCACCTTGCTGACCGTGGCCAGGACCAGTTCCACGTACTGTTTGGTGGGTTCGTGGCCCGCGGCATACATGCAGAGGACGTTGGCCAGGGGGCCCACCTGGGCCGGCTGGTCATAGAAGGACGGTGACTTGACCCAGGAATACTTGCCATCGTCCTTAAAGCCGGTGTACTTGGGATCGGTGGCTTCATCGAAAGGATGTTTGGCCCAGTCGCCGTTGTACCAGGAATGTTTGATGGACTCCTTGACCCCTTCCCGGAAGTAATCGTCGTGATAGGAAGTAATGGGTTTGAAGCTCTGGAGATCGGCGTTGGCGATATAGCCGCCCGGGAGGCTGAAGACCGTGCCCTTGGTGTCCATGGGCATGTCGGGCACCGACAGGTAGTTGGTGACCCCGGCCCCGTACTTGGTCCAGTCGGAGTACATGGCCCCCACCGCGCAGACGTCCACCAGATAGACATTTTTAACGAACGCGCCCACCTCATCAATGAGGGTCTTGATGTAATAAAGCCGCTCCATATTGAGGGCCGCGGGGGAATCCAGATTGATGGCGGTGGAGACGCCCCCCGGCACCAGGTTGGCCACGTGGGGGGTCTTGCTCCCCAGGATGGAGACGATCATGTTGGCCTTGCGCTGATATTCCAGGGCCTGGAGGTAATGGGCCACGGCCAGGAGATTGACTTCCGGGGGCAGCTTCATGGCCGGGTGGCCCCAATAGCCGTTGGCGAAGATGCCCAACTGGCCGGAGGCGACGATGGCCTTGAGTTTGTCCTGGACCGCCTTGAGCTGCTGATAGCTGTTCATGGGCCAGGGCGACAGGCTGTCGGCCAACTGCGCCGCCTTTTTGGGGTCGGCCTTCAGGGCCGAGGTGATATCCACCCAGTCCAGGGCGGAGAGGATATAAAAATGCACAATATGATCGTGCACTCCATGGGCGGCCATGATGAGGTTGCGGATATACTGGGCGTTCAGCGGCACCTCCATCTTCAGGGCGTTCTCCACGGCCCGCACCGAGGTCAGGGCATGGACCGTGGTGCAGACCCCGCAGATCCGCTGGGTGAAAGTGGGGGCATCCCGGGGGTCCCGGCCCTGGAGAATGACCTCGATGCCGCGCCACATCTGGCCCGAGGACCAGGCATTGGTGACCTTGCCGCCGTCAACTTCGCAATCTATCCGCAAATGTCCTTCGATCCGGGTGATGGGGTCGATGGTAATTCTTTTGGCCATATTTACCTCTCCCTCAAGATGGAATTAGGCATGTTCTGTGGGCAGCACCGGGAATCTCTTAACGAAATAGAGATAGGCCATAAGCTCCAGGGCCACGATTCCCAGGGTGATGAAAATCTCCGCGGGGGCCGGGAAATAATGCCACCCCGGCCCGGGGTTATAGCCGATGAGAAAGGCATCGAAACGGTACAGGGAGCCCGCCAGGAGCATGGAGATGGCCGAGAGGAAAAGCCAACGCAGGCTTTGGCGCAGGGCGGGGCTCAATAATATGATTACTGGCGCCAGGTAAAGGAGATTTTCCAAAATAAACATGAAGCTGAGAAAACCGCTGGTGAAGACCGGGGCCCCCCGCAACAGGAGATCGGCAAAACGGACGGCCAGGTAGACCACCAGGAGCCAGGCCATGCACACGGAGATCCGGGCCAGCATGGGAGTCTCATAGGGCCTCTTGAAGGCCATGGAGGAAAGGATGGATTCAAAGACGGTCACCGCAAAGCCCATGGCAATGGCCGACAACAGGAAGTAGAAGGGCAGCAGGCTGGTTTGCCAGAGGGGCGAGAGCTTGTGGCCGGCGATGATCATCAGGGTCCCCAGGGAGGACTGATGCATGGTGGGCAGCAAGATGCCCACCGCCACAATGACCGGCAGCCATCTCTCCAGGCGCTGGCGGGTGGCCACGGCCTTGGCATTATCAGGATAGCGTTCCAGGATCGCTGGCAACAGTTCTATCCACAGCACCACCACATAGGCGGCGATGCACAGGGCCACTTCCACCAGGACGGAATTGAAGTTGACCGACCAGGGCAGAAAGAGCTTGTAGCCGTTCCAATAGCGCCCGATATCCAAAAAGATGGCCAGGCCCGCCAAGGAGTATCCGAAAACGCTGGTAAGCACCGCGGAGCGCACCACCGGATGGTACTCCCAACGGTTGAAGGCATAGACCAGGATGGCCGTGGCGTAACCCCCGCAGCCCAGAGCGGTGCCGATCAGGACGTCGTAGGTAATCCAGATGCCCCAGGGATAACCGTCGCTCAGGTTGGTGACCGCGCCCAGGCCGGCCATATAGCGGTAGAGCATGAGAATGACGCCGATCAGGGCCAGGGCGGCCAGGACCAGAAACGGCTTGGTGATCACTTTCCCGCCTAAAGATTCAAATTCGGTCAAAGACCGGGCATGGACCCCAGCCGGAACCGAATCGGCCACCGTATTCCTGCCTAAGGTTTCATCGAATTCTGCCATAATAGACTCCCCATCTCAGGGTAAACCATGCCCGGTGGTATTCTTATAGATCAGTGCAAAGAGTCCGCCCAGGACGACATAGGGGACAATCATGCCCTTATAAAGGGTATGATACAGGGTTTCAGAATGGCTGGCCTGGGATGTGGGCGGCAACTGCGGCAAACCCAGTTTGTTAAAGGGCACGTTGGCCAGCATGAGGACCTGGGAGCCGCCCCCTTCCTTATCCCCATAGATGTGTTGCAGGTAGGGGGTCACCTGGCGGCTGACCTTGTTGGGTGAATCCACCCGCTGCAAGGGGTAATCGGCGAACTCCCCCACCTTGAGAGACAGCCGCCGCTTGGCCTCTTTGAGGAGGTCCTGGACGTTGCCGAAGATGGAGGCGCCGGTGGGGCAGAACTCGCAGCAGGCGGAATAGCCGCCTTGGGCGAAGCGCTGGCTGCAGAGCTGGCATTTGACGATTTGGGGGAAGGCCTGGTCCCACTGAAACTTGGGAATGTTATAAGGACAGGCAATCTGACAGTACCGGCAGCCGATACAGGCGCTCTTGTCGTACATAACGACGCCGGTGTTGGAGGCCTTGTGCAGGGCCCTCACCGGGCAGGCGGAGGTGCAGGAAGGATCGACGCAATGCATGCAAAAGCGGCGGATGTAAGAATAGCCGTTGATCTCCTGGTCCTTGGCCTGGGCGGTGCCGTTGACATAGAGTTTGACGATGTTGACGGTCTTGGCGGACAGATCTATGGGGTCGTCCCAGATGTTGCTGGGGTTGTAATGATCGGGGGGCAGATGATTGTATTCCTTGCAGGCGCTCATACAGGCCTTGCAACCGATGCAGGCGGTGGCGTCATAGAGAATCCCCACGGCCTCGGGGAGGCGGGGGACCGGGTCCCGGGCCAAGGCCGGCACCGGGGCGAGATTGGACGCCAACAGCAGGCCCCCGCTGGCGGAAACCTTGAGAAAATCTCTGCGGCTGAGTCCCATAGGCTATTCCTTCTTGGTCTCGGGGCCGGAGTCTGGTTTTTCCTTGCCCAGTTTCAAGGCAGCCACCGCCGCGGCCCCCGCGGCCAATCCGGCCAAGCCGGCCACAATGCCCACGGCCGTGGCGGAGGCGCCGAGCCCTTCCGGAGGATGGATGGGGGCAAAGGCGGTGGGTGGGGTGAGACAGAGCTCCCCCCCCCCGACCCGGACCTTGCCGCCTTCCTTCTCCAGGTGAATGCCCGCGGGGGTGAAATACTTCAGACTGGCCTGTTCCGTGATAGCCTTGGTGAAGCCCACCCCTTTCTCGGAGCAGCCAAAGCAGGGGCAGCCGGTGCCCACCGGCCAGCTCCGGGGGCCGACATCGCCGAAGAGTTGTTCGGGGCAGTTGTTATAAGTCTCCGGCCCCTTGCAGCCCAGTTTGTAGAGGCACCAACCCCGGCGATGGCCCTCGTCCCCAAACTCCAGGGCAAACCTGCCGGCGTCGAAATGGGCCCGGCGCTCACAGCCCTCATGGATGAGCCGGCGATAGGCGAATTTGGGGCGGGCCTTGTCGTCCAGGTCCGGCAGTTTCTTGAAGGTCAGGACATAAAGAACGGTGGACAGGAAATTATAGGGGCTCGGGGGGCAGCCCGGGATATTGATCACGGTGGTTTTACCCCCCAGGGCCTCGGCTACGCCCACCGCGCCGGTGGGATTGGGAGAGGCCGAGGCAATGCCGCCCCAGGAGGCGCAGGAGCCGATGGCGATCACGGCCATGGCCTGGGGGGCGGTCTCATTTAATATTTGCAGCACCGGCTTGCCCCCCACCTGGCAATAGATGCCCCCTTCCTTGGTGGGAATGGCCCCTTCAACCACTAGAATAAACTTGCCCTTGTTTTCCTGAATGGATTTGTGTCTGGCTGCTTCCGCCAGGGCGCCTGAAGGGGTGCTCAGGGTCTCGTGGTAATCCACGGAGATGAGATCGAGAATGAGCTTTTCCACGGTGGGGTGGGTGGAACGGAGGAGGGTTTCGGAGCAGCCGGTGCACTCCTGGCCGGAGAGCCAGATGACCGGCGGCTTTTTGAGGTTTTGGGCCACGGCCTCAGCGATTTTGCCCCCCATGCCCAGGGGCAGCCCCATGCCGGCTGCCGCCACGGCACAGAACTTCAGGAAATCGCGGCGGGAGACCATACCGAAATGGTCGGGTAAATGATCAAAATGCCTATCCTTCATACACCCTCCGCCTGAAAAAAAAAATTATTTGGTGATTAAAAATTTGATTGTAAAGAGCAAATGCTCAATATCTCTAATCGTAATGTATAACTGAAATTCTATCCAAACATACGAGTACAACCTATTACCAAGATTCTTCACCATAGTCAAAAAGAAATTTACTTGTGAAATTTATAACATACTCATAATAGGTGAGCCTTCCCACCATCCAGTGGAGGGCGGGGACATGATCCCCGCGTCTGGAGACCGGGCTTCCCTTGCCCTACTGACGGCCAGGTGCATTTTAAGAGGGGGGATGATCGCGGCCGGACTGACTTGCAGGGGGAGTGCGGCTCCCCAACTGCCGGGGTATTTCCAAAGCCATCTCCAGAAAAGCGCGGCCATTTCCACCGGCCCCGTGGATTAAAGGTTTTAATCCCCTCAGTGGCCGCAGATGTCTCCGGTTCTCCTTTGTCCATCTAAGGCGCCCGATTTCATTTTGCACTTATGATCACTACAGGCCAGGGCTGCGAAATACTTGCCCGGATTCCCTGGATTTTCCCCCAGAAGTCCCTTGATTTTTGGATTCCCGGTCTAATTATTATATAAACGATCTTTTCTAACCAAAATAAAGGAAGGGAAATACCTCTCCGGGCTCTCCCTTTTCTTCACTGGCGGGGAAGGGATTTGATTCTCAAATTGCCTGGACCAGAGGAACTTAACCATGAAAACCGTTCTACCGTTATTGACACTGGCCTTTATCTTCGCCCTGGCGATGGGCCTGGTCCACGCTGACAGCCACCCCCAGGGGGAAGCAGCCAGGGAGGGCTCCATGGCAGGTAAGTCTAAAAAATTGGCCACCGCCACCTTTGCCGGCGGCTGCTTCTGGTGCGTGGAATCGGACTTTGAGAAGGTCCCGGGGGTGGTGGAGGCCATCTCCGGTTATATGGGCGGTCGCGGGGAAGACCCCAACTATGACAATTACGCGGCCAAAGGATTTGTGGAGGCCGTCCAGGTGCTCTATGATCCGGCCAGAGTCACCTATAAACAATTGCTGGCCTATTTCTGGAGACACATCGACCCCACCGACCCGGGGGGCCAGTTTGTGGACCGGGGGCCCCCGTATCGGGCGGTGATCTTCTACCAGGATGCCGAGGAGAAGCTTCTGGCAGAGGAGTCAAAGAAAGAGCTGGAGAAATCCGGCAGGTTTAAGAAACCCGTTGTCACCGAAATCCTCCCCGCCACCAAATTCTACCGGGCGGAGGACTACCACCAGGACTACTATAAGACACATGCCCTCAAGTATAAGTATTACCGGTGGAATTCCGGCCGGGATCAATTTCTGCAAAAGGTCTGGGGGAGAGAAAAAAAGGTGGAAAACCCCGGCAATCCTTTCCTCAAGGAGGCCAGGGCGGAGGAAAAGGGGACGGAAAAAACCGGTAACCCGGCCCCCTATCCCGGGAAGTATGGCAAACCAGGAGAGGCGGTGCTCCGGAAGACCTTGACCCCCTTACAATACCAGGTGACCCAGCAGGAAGGCACGGAGCCGGCCTTTAACAACGCTTACTGGGATAATAAAAAAGAGGGGATTTATGTGGACATCGTTTCCGGGGAGCCCCTTTTCAGTTCCCTGGACAAATACGACTCCGGCACCGGCTGGCCCAGTTTTACCAAACCCCTGACGCCGGAAAACATCGTCACCCGGAAAGACCGGCGCCTTTTCACGGTGCGCACCGAGGTGAGGAGCAAGCACGGCGACTCCCATCTGGGCCACGTCTTTAATGACGGGCCGCCCCCCACCGGCCTGCGCTACTGCCTGAACTCCGCGGCCCTGCGCTTCATCCCCAAGGAGGACCTGGAAAAGGAAGGCTACGGCCAGTACCTGCAACTCTTTGAAAAGAGCCGATGATTTGGCGGCGGGGGGCGGGGGCCGGCGGCGGCGGAAAAGCCGGTGCTGCTGGTTCCTGTCCTCCCCCCTCAGGCTCCCTCAGGTCCCAGCCCCCCCAAACAGGGAGGCTCTGTTCTGGTAAAGCCCTCCCCCCAATAATAGCCGCAAAAATAATAATAAATGCCGTCCCCCACCGAGAATTCCTTGTAGGCCAGATAACTGCAGGAAAGGCAGAGCGCCGGAATCTCATCCAGATCCGAGGAGGGCAGGCTAAATTCGCCGGAGCGAAATTGTTCCAAAGTAATCATGGGGACCGCCTCCTCCAACCCAAGGTCAATGGAGAGGTTCTTGATATTCGGAGGAGTCCAGAACCTCCCTGACTTTCTGCACCAGGCCCAGCAGCCGGAAGGGCTTGGCAATAAAGTTGACATGGGCGTCGAGAACCCCGTGATGGACGATGGCGTCTTCCGTGTAGCCCGACATATAAAGCACTTTCATCTCGGGATGCAGGGAAGACAAACGTTGGGCCAAAGCGCTGCCGCTGATCTGGGGCATCACCACATCGGTCACCAGTAAGTGGATGGGGCCTTTCTCCCTCTCACAAATCAGCAGGGCCTCCCCGCCGTGGGCGGCTTCCAGCACTGAAAACCCGAACTTGCGCAAGGCCGTGGACACCAAATCCCGGAGCGCGTCATCATCTTCCACCAGGAGGATGGTTTCCTCCCCTCCCAGGGTGGTGGGGGGGGCTGCCTTGGGTTTGGGCTCCGGGACGGCTTCTTCCACCCGGGGGAGATAGACTTTGAAAGTCGCGCCTTTGCCGGGTGCGCTATCAACCCAAATATTGCCGCCACTCTGTTGGACAATGCCGTAAACGGTGGCCAGGCCCAGTCCGGTGCCCTTGCCGCTTTCCTTGGTGGTGAAAAAGGGCTCAAAAATATGGGACATGGTCTCGGCATCCATGCCCACGCCAGTATCACTTATCGCCAGCATCACATAGGGGCCGGGGGCAACCCCCACCCGGCTCCGGGTATAAGCCTGGTCCAAATCAACATTGGCGGTGGCGATGGTCAGGCTGCCGCCGTGGGGCATGGCATCCCGGGCGTTCACCGCCAGGTTCATGATGATTTGCTCGATCTGCCCGGGGTCGGCCTTGACCGCCCCCAGCTTCTGGTCGATGCTGGTCACCAGGTCAATATCTTCGCCGATCAGCCGGCGCATCATCTTGTCCATGTCCAGCACCACTTCGTTGAGATTGATCAACTGGGGTTGCAGGATCTGCTTGCGGCTGAAGGCTAACAGCTGATTGGTCAGTGAGGCTCCCCGGCTGGCAGCCTTGGCGATCTCGTTGATATAGGCGGAGAAGGGGTCTTCCTTCCGGAGGTCCATCATCATTATCTCACCGTAGCCCATGATGGCGGTGAGAAGGTTGTTAAAATCGTGAGCCAGGCCCCCGGCCAGGATGCCCACCGCCTCCATTCTTTGGGCTTTGATCAGTTGGTCTGCCAGCTCCTGGCGCTCGGTGATATCGAAGAATACCCCGCTGATATAATCGACTTTACCGGCATCATCCCGAATGATCCGGTTTCTGGCCTGTATCCAGCGGACCTCTCCCCTTTTTTTGCGGATGCGATGCTCGGTGACATAGGAGCCGTCGCCTTTGAGGGCCTCTCTAAAAAGTCTTTTGGCCTGATCCAGGTCTTCCGGGAAGATCAGGTCACGCCAGGTTTTCCGGCGGGTATCGAAATCCTCCTTGGCATAACCGGTTATGTCTTCTATCTTCCGGTCAAAGCAATCCAGGCTCCAATCCGTATACCCTTTGTAAACCACCGCCGGGATCTGATCCACCAACTGGCGGTATTTTAATTCGCTCTGCCGCAGCGCCTCCTCCGCCGTCTTGCGCTTGGTGATGTCGTGGCTCACCACCGCGGCGTAAGCCACCGTGCCGTCTTCACTAAAATATGGATTGTAGGAGACATGATAGCACCCCCGACCCCGCTGCCCGAAGTCGAACCAGCCTTCGAATTCCATCATTTGGCCGACAAAACAGCGGTCGAGATAGCCCTTGATGACAGTCCCGAAGGTGTCCGTTCCCCAAACATCGGCCACGCTGGTGCCCACCACCTCCTGCCGGGTCTTGCCGTG
Organism: Syntrophobacterales bacterium; assembly: GCA_020060385.1. GTDB lineage: Bacteria > Desulfobacterota > Desulfobaccia > Desulfobaccales > 0-14-0-80-60-11 > SURF-52. The sequence goes on from JAGVAH010000148.1 coordinate 9,078, forward strand.
GGCCTGGCAATAAGCGGCGTTGGCCGCCTCATAGATATAATTGCGGTCGATCAAGGTCATGCAATCGGTGGCGGTGTTGGCAATGAATTCATATTTAAGTAAAGTTTCTTCCGCCTGTTTGCGCCCGGTAATGTCAAAGAAAACGCCACTGATGGAATCAAACTTGCCGGCCCCATCGTAAAAAATTTGGCCCATGGCCTGCACCCAGGCAATCCCGCCATCCTTTTTCCTTATGCGATATTCTCTTTCATAAGTCCTGGCGCAGTCTTTAATGGCCTCTTGAGATTGGCGTTTGACCTTCGTTAAATCATCTGCATGGATCACCTCATCCCATTTTATTCTGCGGGCATCAAATTCTTCCTTTCCATAGCCGGTGAGTTCCTCAATCTTGTTATCAAAGAAATCCACGCTCCAATCCGCGTAGCCTTTAAAAACCACCGCCGGGATCTGATTCACCAGCAGCCGGTATTTCTCTTCACTTTTCCGCAGCCCTTCCTCTGCCTGCTTACGTCCGGTCATGTCTATGCCCAGGCCCGTTAGACAGAGTTTGCCTCCCACCGTTATGCGCCTGCCGGTAAAAAAGTAAGGCGTCTTCCCGCCATCTTTTGAAACCAGCTCGGCTTCGGCAGTATTCTCTCCTTTTACAAAAGCCTCCCTGATGGCCTGGTCAATGAGGATCTTGTCCTCCCCTGCAAATAAGTCTAACGGGCTAAGTTGAGCGAACTCCTCTCTGGCATACCCGGAGACCTGTTCGAAGTTCCGGTTCCAGCGCAAGAACCGGCCTTGTTCGTCAAACAAATAAAAAACCCCGGGCAGGCTGTCAATGATGCCATCAGAGAAGACCTTCTCCTTCAGTAGACTTTCCTCCGCCCGTCTGCGTTCCGTGATGTCCAAGGCTGTAAAAGTGACGCCCGCGGCAAGGTCACCCGCAACGATGGGGGTGGAGCTAAGGAGTACCTGAATTATGGACCCGTCTTTGCGCCGCCAACGGGTCTCCACCGTGCCCGTGCCTTTTTCCATAATTTGCCGGTACTTCTCCCGGCCGACAAAATCAAAGTCTTCCTGGGTGGGGTACAACATCCTGGCCGATTGTCCCAGCAATTCCGGGACAGAGTAGCCGGTCATTTCCGACAAACGGTCGTTGACTTCCCGTATCACCCGATCCGCCACCACCCCTATACCCGTAGGGGCCGCCAAAAAGATGCTACTCAGCTTTGCTTCCCGCGTGCGCAGCTCTTCCTCGGCCTGTTTGTGGGGAGTAATATCAAAGGTGACCCCGCTTATATGGTCAATTTTACCCTCAGGATCGAAAATGATCTGCCCCCGGCACTGGACCCAGCGAATCTCCCCGTTTTTAGTGCGAATGCGGTGCTCCCGCACAAAGGCGCCGTCTGCTTTTAGAGCCTCAATGAAGATATTCTTTGCATAATCCAGGTCTTCCGGCAGGATCAAATCGGACCATTTAAGCCGACGGGAGTCGAAGTCATCCTTGCTATAGCCGGTAAGCATCTCGATCTTGTCATCAAAGAAATCGACGCTCCAATCCCGGTATCCTTCAAAGACCACCGCGGGCAGCTGATTCACCAGCAGCCGGTATTTCTTTTCGCTCTGGCGCAAGGCTTCCTCGTGGCGGCGTCGTTCCGTCAGGTCCCGGAAAATGCCGCAAACCAGTTGTTTGCCTCTCACCTCAATGGCGCTGGCGCTGATTTCCACCGGGATGCGGCGGCCCGAGGCGTCCACCACATAAATATCTTCAGTGATAATCCCCCCCATCTCACTGTGGGCCCGGAAAATATCCCGGTATCTTAAGACTTCTTCCGGCGGATGTATTTGACTCTGGTGCAGGCCAATGATTTTTTCCCGGGGCAGGCCCAGTAATTCCTGGGCCTGGGTATTGGCATCAATAATCACCCCGGTGTCCACCTCCGCAATAAAGATGGCGTCATTGGCAGCTTCCATCAATCGCCGGTATCTTTCTTCGCTTTCCTTCAGGGCCTCCTCCGCCCGCTTGCGGTCGGTGATGTCCTTGGCCAGGGCCAGACGGGCCCGCCGGCCATCAAAGGCAATCTCATGGGAGATGATCTCGACGTTGATGATTTCCCCGGATTTCTTCACATGCCGCCATTCCCCCGAGTAGCTTAGACCCGGGGTCTCCTCCCTAAGTTCCTTCACTCTCTCCAGAAAGCGGGGCAGTTCTGCGGGAGGCCGGATATCCTTGATGGTCTTGGCCAGAAATTCTTCCAGGCTGTAGCCATATAAGTCAATTGCCGCCCGGTTGACTTTGAGGAAACTCAGGCTGTCCAGGTCATAGACCCACATGGGCTGGGGGTTGCCTTCAAAAAGCAAGCGGTATTTGGCCTCCGACTCTCGCAGGGCCTCCCTTGCCTGGACGCGCGCGGTGACATCCCGGAAACTCCAGACCCGGCCCACGATGGTCTGGCCGACCCGTTGAGGTTGAGAATAGCGTTCAAATACTCTGCCATCCTTAAATATCAACAGATCGTAGCTCTCTGCCTCCGGTTGGCCATATAACTCTCGCACCTTGCTGAGAAAACCTTCAGGATCGGTCAATTGCTCCAGGACAAAGGCCAGGGCCTGGTCATCATCCCGGGTCTCCAGAATTGATTGAGGAATACGCCACATTTGGGCAAATTTCTGATTATAGGCGACGATTTTCCCGGACCGGTCAATCACCAGGAGGCCGTCGGCCGTGGACTCCAAGGTGGCCTGCAGCAGGGAGATGGTATGTTCCAGCCGGTCCGCGGCCTGCTTGCGTTCCGTAATATCCGCATTCAGGGCCAGGATACCGGTGACGTTGCCCCGGGTATCATACAGAGAAGAGGTATAGATGCTGATATCAATGGGGGTTCCATCTTTTTTGTGGCGACGCAGTTCCAGTCCTCTCAAGGGTTCCCCAGCCATAGCCCGCTGTAGATTTTCCCGGAACTCATCCCGCTTCTCCCCCGGGACAATGGGCAGAACGCGACCTACAGCCTCTTCCTCAGTCCAGCCAAAGGTGCTGGTGGAAGCCGGGTTCCACATCAACACCTTTCCTTCCGGATCCAGGACGAAGATACTTAGCGGGGAGGCCTGAATTATGGCTTGCAGCTTTTGGTGCGCCTCCCGCAGGGCCTCCTCCACCTGCTTGCGCTCAGTAATATCGATATGGGTGCCGCTCATCCGCAGGGGACGACCTTTAAGGTCACGCTCCACAATCCGGCCGCGGTCGAGTATCCACTTATACTGCTTGTCCTTGGTCAACATCCGGCACTCGACCTCATGGATCGGGGTCCGGCCTTCCAGGTGATCCTGGAGGGACTTCTGGGCCGCGGCCCAGTCGTCCGAATGAATGAGATTTAACCATTGCTCCACGTTGGCATCGATCTCCTGGAGAGTGTAGCCCAACATCTCCGCCCAGAGCTCGCCACGCTTGACTTCACCCGTTTCCAAATCCCAGTCCCAGAAACCCTGTTGGCTGCCCTCCAGGACCAGATTCAGGCGTTCTTCGCTCTGGCGCAACTCCTCTTCCGCCCGCTGACGATCGGTGATGTCATTCATCAATGCCAGAACATGAACTACCTTATCTGTGGATATCAGAATAGAAGTGGAGATGTTGACAATTCGCTTTTCTCCATCCGCCCGGGTAATTTCCCAGGGCTCGCTGCGCAGGTTGTCCCCTTGCCGCATCCTCGCCATGCGCTCCTGGGCCCTGGCCTGCAGTTCTCGGTCCGGGTACATTGTCTGGTACCAGCCCAAACGGTTTATTTCCTCCAGTGTATACCCGGTGATCTCGGTCATTTGATCATTCCAGAGGGTAAACCTGACGTAGGGATAGTCGGCCGTCTCATGGCAGACACAAAGCCCCTCAGCCGCGTTATCAATAACCGCCGACCTGAAAGAACTTTCCTCTTTGAGTGCTTCTTCGGAGCGTTTACGGTCAGTGATGTCGGTGGCAATATGGATGATCCCTTTAACATTGTCGTGTTCATCTAAAATCGGCGTGCAGGAGACTAAAAAGACCCCGCCCAGGGCCTCCATCTCCATTTCCACAGTTTCTACACTGCCGGAGGCCAGTAATGTTTCCATGGGACAGCCTGTGGGGGGATGATCCCCACCATGGAAGACTTCGTAACATTTCCTGCCGATGATTTCTTTTTCAGAGGCGCCTATGGCGCTTACCGTCGCCCGATTCGCGGCTATGATGGTGTGGTTGGTATCGAGGATGATGGCGGCATGGCCGATGGCTTGGAAGATCTCTTCCCATTCTCTGCGGCTCTGCTTGAGGTCTCTTTCGGTTTGCACCCTCGGGGTGACATCCTCCACCGTGGCTACCACCTGCTCCACTTGTCCTCCTGCGTCAAGGATGGGGGCCGCGTTAACGGTTAATAAAATACGCTGCCCATCGGCACGCTCGACGGCATGTTGGACGCCATGAACCGGTTGGCTGGTGTCCATGACCCGACGGAAAGGCAATTGATCGTGGGGAAATGGATTCCCCTCGTAATCTGTTATTCGCCACCGGGGATCATTATAGGTGAGACCGGTAATCTGGTCCTGGGCCAGACCTAATACCCGGGTCGCTTCCAGGTTGGCCGTAAGGATGGCTCCCTCTCGGTCCAGCACCACGATACCTGCCGGACTGGTCTCCATAACCCGGGCTAACAAAGCGGAACCTTGACTTAACGCCCCCAGTCTCTGCCGCCGCAACTCTTGCAGTTCTGCCAAGAGTTGCATTTTGGTCTTGTCTGTATCCTTCATTGTGGGCCCCTACTGGATGACCGGAAAAACCAGGATTATCTTAAAGCATATTCACAAGTTAACATATTTTCTTTCCACATTAAACCAAATACTTATTGAAATATCCCATAATTTTTAATAGACCTCGCCAAAATATTGTAAGACCTACTTTTTACCAAATATCGGCAAATTTTCCGTAAAATTTATAACGGTTTTTTTATGGTGGACTTGAGGTTAGGTAAGGCTAAAAGAGGGGGTCAAGGGTTGATTTTATTACCTGTATGGGGGTGCAGCAGGGAGAGACACCAACCTCAGAATTCCGGAGCCTCCCGAAAAACTCTAAGAGGGCCGATCAGGCGTCCAGGGTCCGCCAGCCAAAGCTCTCCAGGTATTCCCGCAGTCTGGCTAGCTGCACCTGAAAGGTTTCCTCTTTGAGGGGCGGGCAGTTTTCCCAGGAGGTCTCCCCCTCCCGCAGGGCCGCGGCGTAAGCCATGCAGGTGGCGTAGCCGCAGACCCGGCAATTGGTCTTAGGCAGGAGCTTCAGGATCTCCATCACCTTCAGGCTCGCCTGGCCGGTGTAGCGGGGGGCAATATTCTCCCGGCGGGCATAAATCTCGTTTACCTGGTTTTTGATCCACTCCACCAGGGCCCGGGCCTCGGCAATATCCCGGCACCCCCGGACCGCGATTTGCCGGGGCTGCAAAGTGATCCATTTACCCGGGGCCATTTTCAGCAACAGGACGTGGTTTAGGGCGTCGTAATCCCAGCCCCCCAATTCGCTGTTGAGGAAAGGCAGGGCGGGAGAGATGTCCTCCTGCAGATCGGCAATTGCATGGAGCACCTCCTTGGTGGAGTCGCATTTGGGCCGGAAAATCTCCAGATGTTTAATGGTCTCCAGCAGCATCATGCACCTCCCCGCCCTTCTTGGTAAAGGGCTTGCGGCTTCAGCCTTAGGCGATTAGTTTCTTGATCTCTTCCACGCTGGGCACCTGGCCGGAGACCTTTACTTCGCCGTCCACCACCAGCGCCGGGGTGATGAACACCCCGAAGGCCATAATCTCCTGCAGTCCGGTCACTTTCTCCAGGGTGTATTCGCCCCCGAGACCTTGGGCCGCGGCCTCCGTGCGTTTGGCCATCTCCTCGCATTTGGGGCAACCCGGCCCCAGGACTTGCAACTTTTTCATGATAACCACCTCCCCAAAGATAAGAATCAGGGGGTCCTTATGAATTTTCCTGAGATATGTTACTGGATCAATGCCGGAAGGTATTCCTGGCCCATCTGTCTTCCCGCGTTGTAAACTGCGGCGAAGATGGCCGCCACCTCCACCATGATGGATTCAAAACTCACGGAGAAATAATCCTGTTCCTGATTATAGGAAACTGACATCACTCCCGGCAATCGCAGCAGCTCCGCGCGCACGGCGTCGGGGCAGCCCATTCAGGTGAATCCTCCTTGCTGCAGCATCCCTTTAACGCGCATCTTAATGGCCGTGATCACCTTATTCCTCCTGCACCTGAGAACGGTTTCTGGCGGGTAAGGCAAGGAATCGGCGGACAGTGCCAACCCACCTTAACCTTTCCATGCTCCACTGTTTATCTTTATCAACCCCCAAACTGGGCCAATTTTTCAGCTAAAGGCTGCCCGGCCAACTCCCCTACCGCGCTCCAGAGCAGGTTCCCCTGGTCATCCAGAAACAGGAGCGCGGGCAGGGTGAAAAGGTGATATTTCTTGATATATTCCTTGGCTTGGTTCTTATTCACGGCATAATCCAGGCGCTGCAGCAGCCCCGGCCTGGCCTTGGCGAAGACCTGCTGGACCAACTCCTCCCCCGCCCGGCAGCGTTCCAGGGTGCAGTCACAGGCCTTGCTGGTGGTGACCAAAACCACCCGGGCCAGTGGTGGAGCTTTGGCCGCTACGGCCCCTATGAATAGCATGCCTGTCAGGACCGAGATAATCAGAGTGGCAACTTTTCCTCGCGACATTAATTTCACGCATTCAGATGGTAGTAGCAATGGCATTGGCTTCCAGAAGCCATTTTTTCAAGGCCTCCCGGGTGGGGCTCTGGCCCACGATCTTCACGGCCCCGTTGATGAGCAACGCGGGCATCCCCATAATGCCGGTCCGGGCGATCTCCTTAATATCAGTCACGTGCTCCACGTCCGCGGGCAGGCTCAACTCCGAGAGAACGGTGATCACCATCTGCGTCAGCGCGGTGCAGGAGGCGCAGCCGGGCCCCAGGATTTTGATGCTGAGAGCCCCCTTTTCTTCTGCCACTTCCTCCCCCATGGCCTTCTTGAATTCCCGGAGCAGGGCTTTTTTGTAATCCGGCTCCGCGGCCCCGGGAATGTAATTCTTCTCTCGCAACCTGGCCAGCAGGGCCTGGGCGATCTCCTCCTCCGGCCGCCCTTTAAGGGCCTGCGCCTCCTCCAGGGCCGCGTCCAGGCCGGTGAGGCCCACCTTCAGGCCCCCACGGATTTGAATCTGGGTGATCTCCGCCACCAACATGCCTCCTTAAAGAATGGCGTTGAACAAAAACCCCACGATCATAATCCCCAGGGCCACCACGCCGATAAAGACCGCGATCAGTCTAGGCTTCAGGACCTTGCGCAGGATGATGGTTTCCGGCAGACTGATGGCGATGACGCTCATCATGAAGGCCAACACCGTGCCCAGGGCCGCGCCTTTCCCCAGAAGGGCCTGGACCACGGGGATGACGCCCGCGGCATTGGCATAGATGGGCACGCCGATGATCACCGCCAGGGGCACCGACCACCAGGCCTGGCTGCCCATGATGGCAGCCATCATCCCTTCCGGCACGTAGCCGTGGATGGCCGCGCCCACGGCGATGCCGGCCACCACATAGATCCAGACCTTGCCCACGATGTCTTTCACCGCCTGCCATGCATAATCTATGCGTCCCGGCCAGGTCAGACCCTGGGAGACCACCTGGTTTCTGGCCGTCCTGATTTCATAGACCCAGTCCTCCACCTGCCGCTCCATGTTCAGGCGGCCGATGATCCAGCCGGTGGCCATGGCGATGACCAGGCCGGTGGCCATATAGATCAAGGCCACCCGCCAGCCGAAAAGTCCCAGGAGCAGCACCAGGGCCACTTCGTTGACCATGGGGGAGGAAATGAGAAAGGCAAAGGTGACGCCGATGGGAATGCCCGCCTCCACGAAGCCGATGAACAGGGGCACCGCGGAGCAGGAACAGAAGGGGGTGGCCACCCCCAGGAGCGCGGCCAGGACGTTGCCGGCCATCTCCCTTTTCCCCGCCAGGATGTCCCGGGTGCGCTCGGGAGTGAAAAAGGAGCGGATAATCCCCACCCCAAAGACCACCAGGGTGAGGAGCATCAGGACCTTGGGCGCGTCGTACAGGAAGAAGGCCACGGCCTGGCCCAGATGGCTGCCCCGGGCCAGCCCCAGCAGGTCGTAGGTCACCCAGGTGGAAAAGCCCTGCAACTGCCAATAGACGGGCCACCAGATGAGGAACCCCAGGCCCAGCAGGATCAGCCTCTTCCTTGGCTTATCAAGAAAACTCGGGACTGCCGCGGTCTGGCAATCCGACGGCAAACGCTCATCCATGATCAACTCCCTTTCACCGCGCGCACGTTGACGCTGGTGATCTTACCCTTGAGCCGGGGGTCAATCTCCTGGCTCTCATACGGACGCTGGGAAACAATGGCCACTTCCTCAAATCCCGCATCCCGGATGGTCCGGAGATAGTCTTCTTTATCCATGGCCCCGGCCAGGCAATCGGCCCAGGCCACAAAACTCTTGCGGACATCATCAGGTATTTCTCCCTCAGTCACCAGGTCGCTGATGAGGATCCGGCCCCCGGGTTTGAGCACCCGGTAAGCCTCCCGGAAGCTGGCCAGTTTGTCCCGGGTCAGATTGATCACGCAATTGCTGATGATCACGTCCACGGTAGCCGCAGCCACGGGCAGTTGCTCGATCTCCCCCAGGCGGAAGTCCACGTTGCTGAAGCCGTGTTCCCGGGCCAGGGCCATACCCTTGGCCACCATGTCCGCGGTCATATCCACGCCGATGACCCGGCCCTGCTTTCCGACCCTTTTCGCCGCCAGGAAAACGTCGATGCCTGCGCCTGCGCCCAGGTCCAAGACCGTCTCCCCTTCCCGGAGTTCGGCCAGGGAAGTGGGGTTGCCGCAGCCCACCCCCAGGATGGCCCGTTCGGGGACGCTGGCCAAATCCTCCGGGGTGTAGCCCACCGCCAGGCATTGGTCCCCGGGGGTGGGGCCGCAGGTGGGGCAACAGAAGGTCTCCTCCCCCCGGGCGATCTTGCCGTAGCGGTCCTTGATGAACTGGCTGATTTTCTCATCATCCATATCCAGACTCCCTTAAGCAGCAATAAAAAAAAGCCGGCGCGCTCAATCTACCAGCTTCTTATCCCTTGATAAAAGATATAAACTCCGGCCAGGAAGACCAAGCCCCCGGCCCCCTGCTGCATGATGGTGCCGAACTTTGCCCCCTTGGACTGCAGGAAGCTTTCGATTATGCCGGTAAAGGTGCCGGCCAAGATGACCAGAGCGCCACGCCCAATGGCATAGGCGAACAGGAGAGTGCTGCCGTAAACCACCTCTTGCTTGACAGCCGCCAGAGTCAGAATGACCGCCAATTCCGGGGTGGCGCACGGAGAAAGTACGATCCCATAAAGCAATCCAAGGATCAGCGATCCCACCAGACCGGTGCGCTGCGGCAAGAATTTCTGTGACAGCCCTCCCAGTTTAAGATTGATCACCCCTGACAATTGCAGGCCCATGGCCATGAGGATGACCGCTACCAAAACTTGCCATTGAAAGCCTACCTGTCCGAACATGGTGCCCATCAGGGCTGCCAACGCTCCGAGAGCAGACATAGCGATAGCCAGCCCCACGACGAAAATTACAGAGTAGATGAAAGCCTGTTTCTTGCTGCCCTCTGAATAGCCGCCCACAAAACCGATAATTAGGGGAATGCTGGCTAGGCTGCACGGGCCGGCGGTGGCAATCAAGCCGCCCAAAAAAGCCGCGCCGTATCCCAGGATGGGCCGGTTCAGGATAACCTGCCCCAAAGCTTCGCTCCAGTCCATGGGCGCTCCTTTATTTCTTGATAAATTTCAGGTCCCGGAGTTTCTTGAGGACTTCCTCCCGGGAGAGGGGGCCGATATGGCGCTCCACTTCCTTGCCGGAGGCGTCCAGGAAGACCTGGGTGGGAATCATGAGGATCTGGTATTGCTTAAACAAGTCTTTCTCCTTATCCAAATAGACCAGGCGCACTTCCAATTGGTCGCCGTATTGACCCTTTAACTCCCCCATGATCTTCTCCATCTCTTTGCAGGAGAAGCAATACCCGGCCCCGAACTCATAGAGAGCGGGGCGACCCGGGACGGGGGCGGAAGTTTGAGCCTGCCCCGGCCAGGGGAGGGAGATCATCACGGCCAGAAGGAACAGGCCGAAAAGCTTTGCCACTGCCTGCCAATGAAGTCGCATTTGATCAAAGTTCTCCTTTTATGCAGAGTAAGCCAACGGGTTTGATTTTTCCTGCTTACTGCTCACTGCTCAATTTGCTGCCAGCCAGCCCTGCAGCCTCCACTGCTTCGGGAGCGAAGTATTTATCCCGGAATTTCAGGGCCACGTTCACCAGACTGATGAGCACCGGCACCTCCACCAGAGGGCCGATGACCGCCGCGAAGGCCTGGCCGGACTGGATGCCGAAGACGGCCACGGCCACGGCAATGGCCAACTCAAAGTTATTGCTGGCCGCGGTGAAGGACAGGGTGGCGGAGATGCGGTAGCCCGCCCCCGCCTTGGCGGACATGTAAAACGTGATGAAGAACATCAACAAAAAGTAGATGACCAGGGGGACGGCGATGCGCACCACGTCCAGGGGCAGGGCCACGATGTATTCACCCTTCAGGGAGAACATCACCACGATGGTGAAGAGCAGGGCGATGAGGGTGATGGGGCTGATCTTGGGCATGAACTTTTCCTCATACCAGTTAACCCCTTTACGATTCACCAGGAAAAAGCGGGTGACCATGCCCCCGAAGAAGGGAATGCCCAGGTAGATGAGGACGCTCTGGGCCACTTCCCAGATGGTGACCTTCACTTCCAGGCCGGAGGCGATCCCCAGCCAGGCAGGGAGCAGGGTCACGAAAATATAGGCATAGATGGAAAAGAAGAGCATCTGGAAGATGGAGTTGAAGGCCACCAGGCCGGCGCAGTATTCCGTGTCCCCCCGGGCCAGGTCGTTCCAGACGATGACCATGGCGATGCAGCGGGCCAGGCCGATGATGATCAGGCCCACCATGTACTCCGGATAGCCCTTAAGAAAGGCGATGGCCAGCAGAAACATGAGGATGGGGCCGATCACCCAGTTCTGCACCAGGGACAGGGCCAGGACCTTGAAATTTTTGAAGACCCGGGGCAGTTCCTCATAGCGCACCTTGGCCAAAGGCGGGTACATCATGAGGATGAGGCCCACGGCGATGGGGATGGAGGTGGTGCCCACCTGGAAGTAGGTCAATAGCTTGGTGAAACCAGGAATAAAATAGCCCAGGCCCACCCCCGCGGCCATGGTCAGGAAGATCCACAGGGTCAGAAAACGCTCTACCTTGGAGAGCTTTTTAGTAACCGTGGCACCCATCTACCTTCCTCTGATTATATGCGGGTATCCGTTTATATAATTATTGGCAATAAAATTTTTTCCCAAATATCAGGCTGTCAGTTCCCCGGGGGTTGGACAGCACTGCATTTTGAGGCGCAGGCACTCCGCCAATTTCTCCCTTAAGACCCGGGCTTCCGGCTTGGCGGCCAGCATCTCGCCCAGGAGACTGACTAACTGCTCCCCAGGGGTGCCCGGGGACACGGCCAAGCGGTAATACATCCACAATCCCTCCCGGCGGTCGGTCACCCAACCCAGGTTATAGAGATAGCGCAGGTGCCGGGAGGCCTTGGACTGGGTAATGCCCAGGACCATCATGATATCGCAGACGCAGAGTTCCTCCTGCCCCATCAGGAGCCAGAGGATCCGCAGGCGGGTCTCATCCGCCAGGGCTTTGAAGAAACGGGCTTGCTGCTTCATAGATATTCATATAACCGGATAAGCGAATATTGTCAAGGGAAATTCTTTCTAATTGTGTAACCAGGTCTAAGGCCATTTATGGGAAATTCTGGAAGAGTCTATTCTCAGGGGCGGAACAGGCAGAAAAGCCTGTGCCCCCTTCTGCCCGGAACCTGGTATCAAGCCTGCACCCGCCGGTAAAAAAAGCGCTTCGCCACTTCCGCGGAGCCGATGTACAGGAGAATAATCAGGCCGATGAGCGCCAGGAACTCCAGGGACAGGGGTTGGAAGTTGAAGAACACGGCCAGGGGCGTATAGGGGAAGATGATGGTGGCCGCCACCACCAGCAGGGTGGCGGTCAGGAGGTATTTCCCGGGCAGGCTCTGGAAGAAGGGGCGGCGGCTGCGGATCACCAGGACGATGATGGCCGCGGAAATGACCGATTCCTGGAACCAGCCGGTGCGGAACTGGGCCTCGGTGGCCTGGAGTATCCACAACAGGGCCCCGAAGGTGAGGTAGTCGAAGACGGAGCTGATGACCCCGAAGGTAATCATGAACTTGCGAATAAACTTGATGTCCCAACGCCGGGGCTTCTCCACCAGTTCCCGATCCACACTGTCCGTGGCGATGGTCATCTCCGGCAGGTCGGTCAAGAGGTTGGTGAGGAGGATCTGTTTGGGCAGCAAGGGCAGAAAGGAGAGGAAGAGGGAAGCACCAGCCATGGAAAACATATTGCCGAAGTTGGCGCTGGTGGCCATGAACACGTATTTCAGGGTATTGGCGAAGGTGGTGCGGCCGGCGTGGATCCCCTGGATCAAGACCCCCAGGTCCTTCTCCAACAGCACGATGTCCGCGGCCTCCTTGGCCACGTCCACCGCGCTGTCCACGGAAATGGAGACGTCCGCAGCGTGCAGGGCCGAGACGTCATTGATGCCGTCTCCCATAAACCCCACCACGTGGCCCCCCTGGCGCAGGGTCCGGATGAGGCGCTCCTTCTGATTGGGCTCCACCTCCGCAAAAACCCTGGTCTCTTGGGCCTTACGGAGGAGGGCCTCATCGCTCAGGCGGGCGATCTCCGGGCCGGTGAGCACGTCTGGATGGGCGAACCCCACCTGCCGGCCCACACTGGCCGCCACCAGGGCGTTGTCCCCGGTGATGATTTTCAGGGATACCCCCAAGCGTTTCATCTGCCGGATGGTGTCGATGATCCCTTCCTTGGGTGGGTCATAGACCAGGAGGAAGCCCAGGAAGGTCATGCCGGTTTCCTGGTCCTTGGTGATGGCCGTTTCCGTCCCCAGATGCCTGTAGGCGATGCCCAGGGTGCGCAGGCCCTGGGCGCTGAACCCGGCAAAGCGTTCCATGATCTCCTCCCGCACCCCTGCCAGTTCCACCACCTGCCCCTGGCCGTTCTCCGCCTGGCTGCAGGCGGCCAGGACATTGGTCAGTGCCCCCTTGGCGATCATCAGGTGCTCGCCGCCCTTGGCCACCAGGATGCTCAGGCGTTTCCTAAGAAAATCATAGGGCACTTCATCCAGCTTCCGGTAACCGGAGATATCGGGGCAGCAGTGCTTGCGGATGGCCTGATCGATGGGATTGGCGAAACCGGTCTCAAAAAACGCGTTCAAGTAAGCATAGAACAAGACTTTTTCCGACTCCCGGCCTTCCAGGCCTTGGGCGGAGTGGAGCTGCACCACCCCCGCGGTGAGGGTGCCGGTCTTGTCCGCGCAGAGCACGTTCATGGACCCGAAGTTTTCGATGGCGGCCAACCTCTTGACGATGACCTGGCCCGCGGCCATGCGCTTGGCGCCCAGGGCCAGGTTGATGCTGATGATGGCGGGGAGCAGCTGGGGGGTGAGCCCCACGGCCAGGGCCAGGGAGAAGAGGAAGGATTCCAGCACCGGGCGCTTGAGAAAGACGTTGATGGCGAAGATGGCGATGACCAGGAGAAGGGTCACTTCCATGAGGAAATAACCGAAGCGTCTGACCCCCCGTTCAAACTCCGTCTCCGGGGCCTTGAGGGCCAACTGCGCCGAGACCTGGCCGAACTCCGTGGCCCTGCCGGTGAGGACCACCAGGGCGGTGGCCGTGCCGCTCACCACGTGGGTGCCCATGAACAGGACGCTGGTCCGCTGGCTTAAGGGAAGGTCCGGGGCCAGGACCCCGGCCTCTTTCTCCACGGGGAAGGTCTCGCCGGTGAGCGCGGCTTCATTCACAAAAAGGTCCTTGGATTCCAGGAGGGAGCAGTCCCCGGGGATGACATCTCCGGCCTTGAGGAGCGCCACGTCCCCGGGCACGATCTCTTCCACGGGGACTTCCTTGACCTGGCCGTCCCGGCGCACCGCGGCCCTGATCTGCACCAGGGCCAGCAGTTTGGCCACGGCATGGACCGCGCCCCGCTCCTGCCAGAACCCCAGAAGCCCGCTCACCAGCACAATGGACAGGATAATGATGGCGTCGGTATGGTCCCGGAGATAAAAGGAGAGGGCGGTGGCAAAAAGGAGGATGAGGATGATGGGGCTTTTATACTGGGACAGGAGGAGGGTAAGGGTGCCGGTATGCTTCTTGGGCCTGAGGAGATTGGCCCCATGGAGCTGCAGGCGTTTTTGGCCTTCCTCGTCGCTCAGACCCCGGGGAGTGGCCTCTAACTGCCGGAGCAGTTCGCGGCCAGGGACGCTCCAGAAGGCAGAGGGAGGCGAGGGAGCCACGGAGTCAGCCCCGGGGCGAGAGGGGCCGCAGCAGTTGCCCCTGGCTGAGGTGAGAAATTACCCTCTGATGCCGATAACTGACAATTCTCCCTGGAGAACCAACAATCAACAATCCCCCGTTCCTCGATACCCCAGAATTATTTTTCTCTAAAATTCCAAATTAAAGGAACAGGGGTAGAGATGCAAGATGCCCGGCCCATATTTCTCCGCCAGGCAAATCAGAGGCGATCTATTAGGCTGCGCCGGACACCGCCAGATGGCTTAAGGCCCTGACCGCCTCCGCCAAAGTCGGCCTGAGGCTGATCAGACGCTGTTCGCCCCGCCTGATGCTCACATAGTAGGCATCGGTGCCTTTCTCCAGGTCAATACATTTGACATAGGCATAACTCCACCCATTCTTACCCAGGAACTCCAAGGTCTGTTCCCAATCTTGCATTAAGATCTCCTTCCCTGGTGTCTGCTGGTGGGTTTCTTGCCGCCCTGGGCTGCGTCTTTTGCCAATCTCGGAGAAAGCGGCTGGTGGGCGTAGGGGGAGGGGCTCGCCAGCCCCTCCCCCCAATGCTGGGACAGAAACCTCCTCGACCTCCTCTGATTTGCAAAATATAATAATCATTAAATGCTGGTCAAAGGCCATGAGCGGCAATGGCAGTTAGCGGCACCCTGGAAAATTTTCTAGGTCCAGACTCACCAAATCCGCGTGGGACGGGATTTTGCGGCGGCTCCCCAAAACCTCAGGGCATCAGGGTTTAAGAAGCAGGGATGACGGGAGTCAAACCCAAATTCGGGGGTGGGGTGCCTGCTAGCGGATTTCACGAATCCTCAAATTTTCGACTTTTTTTACAGGGAGCCGTGCAGGGACGCCTAGATAATCGGCTATCCTCTCGATTTCCCCATAATTATCGCCCCAATCTTTTTCTCCAAAGGGAATTGCTGGGCTATTTTCCTAGGGGACAGTAGGGGGGAGAACGAGGGAAAAAAGGGAGGCCCCTTTAATCGGCATCCCCCGGTGGGGGTCGTGGAGGCCTGACCTAACGCTTTATAAACTCAATAATTTAACTTGTTACCTATTCTTTTTGACAATTTCCTTTTCCAGTGAAAGTGTAGAAAATAAGCGTATTTTTACAGGAGATTTTCACCGCAAGCGGCACTCACCCAATTCCCATATCTCATCCTGAACCCCGCCGTAATCGTTGGCCTGGTGGTCCAGGAAGTCACCCTGAAAGAGCCGGTGAATACAGAGGGGATCGCGACACTTCACGCCGCAGAAAAACCCCGCCAGACTCCCGTCCCGCAGGGCCAAGACCCGGGTACGCCGGTCCAACACGCCCAGGGGCGTGGTGGGGCCGAAAATGCCGATGGTCCTGAGTCCCAGCTTGTCCGCCAGATGGAGGGGCCCCGCGTCCACACTGATGACCAGGTCGGTTTTTTCCAGCAAAGCCAGGAAAGCCGCGGACGCGGCTTTGCTCTTCTGGAAGATGAGGATTTTTTCCCGGCCTTTTAGCTGTTGGGCTTCCTGGGGGGGCACGGCAATGGTGATCTCGGCCTCAGGAAATCTGGCCTTGACCTGTTGCAGCAACTTATGGAGGTCGCCGTTTACCAGGCTCTTGGCAATCGCCGTGGAAAAGGGGCAAATGACAATGCGGTTGACTTTATCTAATTGCCAGGCCGGCATCAGCCGCTCTTCTTTTGGCAGCCCTAAATAATCTCTGACGCGGTCATAGAGGTTGCCGATGCCCTGAAATTTTCTATAAAAACTGAATTTATTGGCATAACTAATGATGAATTTACTATCATCGCTGCTGCACCAGGGATTAAATCCCAAATCTATCTTCTCTCTCTGCAATAATGAGATAATACTAAGTAATTTTAAGGGGTTTCGTCGTTTATTAAAACTGATTATGGTGACGTTGCCGTTTAATAGCTTTTGGGCATAAGGATACATTTGTGGGGAAGTTACTAAAAAATATTTCTTATCAGGATATTTCTTAATAAACTCCGTGATGACGCTCAGGCTGATAACAGTGTCCCCATAACGGCAAAAAAGAGCAAACAGGACCTTCCGGGCCGCTTCCAGGTCCTGGGGGGTGACCCCTCCCTCCATCTCCTTAACTCTTAGCAGTCTCCGCCGCAGCAAGTAATTGAGCATCGTGCCATCCCGCGAATATCAAGGCTAAGCGTCACTAGTCGCGCAAAGATATAAGGCATTCTATCGTTAATTGATTAAATTTTCCAGGTCTCAGACATCTTCACGGAAGGAGAAAATTTGAGGTGGGGGCGGCCAGGGCCTCCGGCCCCGGCCCCCTCTATTTTTTTCATGTATGGGAGTTGGATGGGTGGTGGGGGAAAGGAAGAAGGCACCTGGGTCCCGGGTCCAGGCCGTAACCAGGCCCTGGGCTTCCGGCCCTGGGCGTCTCCCCCACCCTGGGGCAGACGCCCATGGAGGTATCTCCTTATTTTTGTTGTTGATCGGGCTTGGTCTTCTGCAACAGATCGGCCAGGGTGACGGCCTCCAGTCTGTCAAACATGGCCTGGGCCGCCTCCCGCCAAAGGTGGCGGGTAGGGCAGGTATCGGCGCGCGCGCAGACATCTTCATCATAGGAGCACTCCACCAAGCTGGCGCTATTTTCCAGCAAGGCCACGATTTCCCCCACGGTGATCTCCTCCGGGGGCTTGGCCAGGAGGTGGCCGCCTTTGGGACCCCGCACACTCTTCACGTAACGGGCCTTTTTCAGGGGGATGATGATCTGTTCCAGATATTTCACGGAGATCCCCTGGCGTTGGGCGATCTTCACCAGATGGATGGGCCCGTTATGATAATTCTCAGCCATGTCCAGCAACAGCCGGGTGCCGTATCTGCTTCTGGTGGAAAGTTTCATCTTTCTCCTCTTGATGCCCCTGGGGCTGCAGCCCACTTTTGCCGCCATTCTGGGGAAAAGGAACCCAGCCGGTCAGCGGCCGGGGGAACTTACCCAGGGCCAGTGGTATGTCTTCGTCCCGGGCGTCCGGGCCAGGAATTAAAATCTGAAAGACCTGGGTTACATCCAGAAGGATGCCCAAACCTTGGATACATTATTATTTTGATCTATAATATTCTATTATATATTAATAATGCATCGGTAGGCTGTCAACCGGAGTTTTGAATTTATCGGGGAAAAGAAAAAATGCAGGGGGGACCGCCAGGCGACGGTCTCATTCCTGATGCGGGAATATTACTTCAACTTAATATTATATTTCTCGATTTTGTGACCCAGGGTCTTGCGGTTGATGCCCAGGATGCGGGCCGCTTCCTGGCGCCGGCCCTTGGTGCGGCGCAGGACCAATTGAATGTAACGTTTTTCCAATTCCTCCAGGGTGTACTCCCCGTCGGAAAAGACCTGGAACTCGCTCTGTCGCTGGGAGATAAAGCTGGGCAGGTGCTCCGGCTGGATAAAATCCCCGTCCTCCAGGATGACGATGCGCTCGATGGTGTGCTCCAGTTCCCGGACGTTGCCCGGCCAGGAGTAAGCGCAGAGCATCTTCATGGCCTGGCTGGAGACGCCGCTGACCTCCCGGTCGCCCCGCTGCCGGTATTTGTCCAGGAAATGCTCAACCAGCAGGGGAATATCCCCGGTGCGTTCCCTAAGCGGCGGCAGATGGATGGGGATGACGCTGAGGCGGTAGAAGAGGTCCTCCCGGAAGGTGCCGGCCTTGATGGCCTCTCGGAGGTCCCGGTTGGAGGAGGCGATGATGCGGATGTCCAGTTTGATGCGTTTCTGGCTCCCCACCTTCATGAATTCCCGTTCCTGGATCACCCGGAGGAGCTTGGCCTGGATGTTGAGGCTGAGGTTGGTGATTTCATCAAAGAAGAAGGTGCCGTGGTTGGCCAGTTCAAATAAGCCGTGCTTGGTCTGGTGGGCGCCGGTAAAGGAACCCTTGACGTGCCCGAAGAGTTCGCTCTCCAGGAGAGTCTCCACCAGGGCGGAGCAGTCCACCGGCACGAATTCCTTATCCCGGCGGGGGCTGAGGTTGTGAATGGCCCGGGCCGCCAGTTCTTTGCCGGTGCCGGACTCCCCGGTGAGGAGCACGGTGCTGTCGCTGGGCGCGGCCCGGCGGATCTTGGCGAAGACCTTCTGCATGGCCGGGCTCTGGCCGACAATGAAATCAATCCCCTGCTCCCGGCCCTCTTCCGGGGAGAGGGGGGCGTGTCTCTGGGCCACCAGGTCCTGGGCCCTCTCGATGAGGACTTCCAATTCATCCACCCGGAAGGGCTTCACCAGGTAGTCCAGGGCCCCGAGCTTGATGCACTCCACCGCGCCCTGGATGGCGGGATAGCCGGTGATCATGATCACTTCGGTTTCCGGATATTCCCGGCGGATGAACTTGAGCAGGTCCACCCCGTCCATATCCGGCAATTTGATATCCAGGAGGACGATACCCACCGGCTGGCGGGCTAAGAGACCCAGGGCCTCTTGACCGTCCGCGGCGGTGGCCACCGCGACTTTCTGTTTTTGCAGTATCTGGGCAATACCGGTGCGAATCGTGGCTTCATCATCCACTACCAGGATCTGCCGGGTAAGGTCACGTCGCTCCAAGCCCGAAACCCTTTCTGCCCCCTATCTGGGAAGGAAAACCCGGAAGGTGCTGCCCACCCCCAACTGGCTCTCCACTTCCACCGTTCCCCGGTGGGCGTCCACAATGCCCTTGACCAGGGCCAGGCCCAGGCCGGTGCCGATGATCTGCCGGGTGCGGGGATGCTTTACCCGGTAGAACTTATCGAAAATCTTGGGAATCTCCTCCGGCTCGATGCCGATGCCGGTATCCGCCACCCGCACCTCCACGTATTCCCCGTGGGAGAACCCGGAGATGGCGACCGCGCCGCCATCCGGGGAATAATTGATGGCATTGCTCACCAGGTTGATGAAGACCTCTTCCATGCTGCGGCGGTCGGCCCGGACCGGGGGCAGGTCTGGGGGAATGGACAGATTGAGGGTGACTTTCTGGTCCTCCGCCTTGACCCGCAGGAGTTCCACCACTTCCCGGAGCACCTCCCCCATTTGCAAGGGCAGCAGTTCCAACTGGCGGTAGCCCGCCTCGATCTTGGCAATGTCCAGGGATTCATTGATCAGCTCTATCAGTCCCTGGATCTTGCCCTGGGCCCGGCTCAACAATTCCCGCTGCTTGTTGGTCACCTCCCCGGCCAGACCATCCAGGATTACTTCATGTTGTAATTTAATGGCGGTCATGGGGGAGCGCAACTCGTGGGACACCATATGCACAAATTCATTCTTCATGGCGTCCAGCTCTTTGAAGGCCGTAATATCATGAAAAACGGTGACCGTTCCCAGCATCTTCTCATCCGGTCCGAAAAAGGGGGCGCTCATGGCCCGGAGGTGGACCCGGCCCCGGCAGATTTCCTGGGACAGGCACTTGGCCGGCTCGCTCTCGGCCTTATCGCACAGCTCCCCAATCGCGTCCAGGAAGGACTGTTCGTTCAGATAAGCCGGCAGGGGACCGGGCTGGGGCAGAGGCCCGGACAGCCCCAGGAGCTGCATGAAGGTGGGGTTGCAGAGGACCACCTCCAGGTTGCGGTTGGTGACCAGCACCCCGTCGGCCATGCAGTTGACGATGGTGTGCATGCGGCTCTGTTCCATGGCCAGAGTATAGAGATTGCGGGCCGCCTCCTCCTGGAGCCGCTTCGTCTCCCGCTCCAATCTCTGCTTTTCCAGGGCCCGTTTGATGGCCAGGGTCAGATGATCCACCCGGAAGGGCTTGGTGACAAAATCATAGGCCCCTTTTTTCATGCATTCCACCGCGTCGGCCACCTTGCCGTGGCCGGTGATGATGATGATGGGCACATCCGGGAAGAGGCTGCCAGCATCCTCCAGGACCTCCAGGGCCCCCATCCCCGGCATCTTCAAGTCACAGAGGACCACATTCACCGGCTGGGCCCCCATCAGGTCAAGGGCCTCCCGGCCGCTGGCCGCGGTGGCCACCAGGTAGCCCTCGGGCTGCAACAGCAAGGTGCAGCCGTCCCGGATCACCTTTTCATCGTCCACAACCAAGACCGTGGTCTGTTCTTCCATAGCCCGGTTTCCCCAATAAAGAGCCCTGTGAGAGTGATCCTGTATTTAATTGGGGAAAAGGGAAATACCCCCCAGGCTTTTTCCTTTTCCCCTTTTAACCTTTTAACCTTTTAAGTCCGGCATCTCAAAAGGCACTTCCCGCTGTTCCGGGGAATCCAGGGGGAGTCTGATGGTGAAGATGGTGCCGCCCCCGGGCGCGCTATCTACTTCGATGCTACCCCCATGGCGCTGCAGTACCCCATAGACAATGGATAGCCCCAGGCCCGTGCCCTTACCCGGTGGCTTGGTGGTAAAGAACGGCTCAAAGATTTTGTCCCTGATGTCCGGGGAAATGCCCGGGCCCGTATCTCCAAAGGTCAAAACCACGCCCCCGGCCGCGGCGGGGCGGCTGGTGAGGTGAATCTTCCCCCGGCCGTTCATGGCGTCCGCGGCATTGAGCAAAAGATTGGTAATGACCTGCTGCAGCTGTCCCGGGTCGCCGATGATCTGCGGCAACTCCGGGTCCAAGTCCTGCTGAATCTCGATGTTGTGAAACAGTGGCTGATGCTTTATTAAATCCACACAGCGGGTGACGGTTTCATTCAAGTCAAAAAGCGTTCTCTCCCCCAGGGATTGGCGGCTGAATTCCAGGAGGCGGGTGACGATCTGCTGGCAGCGCACCGTCTGGCTGATGATCACTTCCAGGTTTTCCCGGACCCCGGCGTTCTCCTCCAGATCCCGCTTCAGGATTTCGGCATAGATGAGAATGCCCGCCAAAGGATTGTTGATCTCATGGGCCACCCCCGCGGCCAACCGGCCCAGGGAGGCGATCTTTTCGGCCTGGAGAAGCTGGGTCTGGCTTTCTTCCAGCTTCTTGGCCATGCGCCGGTGTTCCCGGAGGTCGGAGAAGATGCCGACACTGCCCACCTCCCGGTCTCCCTCCCGGACAATGGACGCGGAAAAATTAACGGGCACTTCCTCTCCATCCTTATTGATAAAGGTAATCTGGGTGGTCTCCAGGGTGCCCGGGGGTCCATATTCATCGCTGCGCATGCGGCGCATCATCTCCCGGGCCAATTCCACGGGGTAAAAGGTGCGGAAGACCCGGGGGTCGGCGATGACCTCCTCCGCCTTATAACCCAGGATCCGTTCCGCGCCCTTGCTGAAGATCAAGGGATCGCCCTTGGTGTCAATGACCACGATGCCGTCGAAGGAACTGCGGATAATGTTATGCAAAAAGACATTGGTCTTTTGCAGCTGGTCGTGGATCTTGATGCGGCCGGTGATGTCCCGGAGGTAGATGCAGGTAAGGGTATTCTTGCCGATGTGGGCGGCCCGCATACAGGTTTCGAAATGGCGGCTCCCCTCCTGTTCCCCCAAAGGCTGATCCAGGGAACTGCAGAATTGGGATTCTTCCTCCAGGCCTTCGGCCAGCATCCGGGTCAGGTCCTCCGCCCGCTGCACATGCTGGGGCGTAAGCACATCCCCCAAATGCAGGCCGATAAGTTCCTGCTTGGGCCGTCCGGTGATTTCCCCCATCCGGGAGTTGGCAAAGATGATGCAGTGGTTCTCATCCACCATCAAAATGCCTTCCTGGGTCAGCTCCGTGAGGAGTTCAATCTTCTTCTCCGCTTCCACGATGGGAGTGATATCCCGGACGGCCTCGAAGCCGCCGATGACCCGGCCCGAGGGGTCGGTGATGATGGACGCGGCCACCGTCACCTGAATATCGTTGCCCTGGCGGTCCCTGACCACCCGCCGCATGCCGGTGAGCGGTTTCTTCTGTTCCATGACCTGCTTCAACACGCATTCGGAAGTGTCGCATTGCACGGTGTTGAGCATGGCGCCGCAGCTCATGCGGCCCACCACTTCACTGCGGCTGTAGCCGGTGAGTTTTTCCATGAGTTCGTTGATATGGGTGACCCGCAGGTCCGGATCCACCATGAAAAAGGGCATGGGAAAGTTTTCCAGGATACTGGATAAGGTGGCCAGTTGCAGTTGCACCACCGGATGGGCCTGCAGCTCCTGCTGCACCTCCCGGAGCACCACGAAACAGCCCCGGGACTTTCCTTCCGGGCCCCGGATGGGGCTGGCGGTCACCGACAAGGGCGCGGAGGTGGCCCAGCCGGCCTTCAGGAGGAGGGGCGCATCTTTCAAGCCTTCCCCGAATTGCAGGCAGCGATCATGGCGCACTTTGCCGTCCACGCTCAGGGGCATACCCGTCAACTGGGAACAGATGGGGCAGGGATCGCCGATCCGTAAGGCTTCCCCGAAGAGGCTGGCCGCGGCCCGGTTTAAATAGGCCACCTTTTTCCGCCTGTCGGTGATCAAGGCGGGATTGGGAAAGTCTTCCAGCAGGGGCAGAAAACCCTCCCCCGGCAGGAGAGGGGCTTCCCCCCGGCGGGCTGCCGATCCGGGTTCCATCTTGCTTTGGCGCGATTTCATGGCCTGTTCCCTCCAGGTCCCCTCAGGGGACGAACACGGGTTTCCGGGGCCTGGGACCGGTCAGGGGGCGGGGCGCCTCAAAGGTTGCGGACAAAACCTCCATGGCCGCATCCAATTCCTGCTGCTTGAGGACCCCGGAGATGGAAGACACCGTGCAGCTCAAAGCCAGCAGCGACACCCGGGCCTTCATTAGGGCTTGCAAAAAGGTGTCCACCACCCCGTAGCGGTCCCCGAAATGGGGACCATGGAGAAAGACTCCGGCCACGGGGGTGAGCCGCATGGGCCGGATTTCCGGGAGGTGTCGCTGCAGGATGCGCCGCACTGCCGGTCCCTGGTCCCCCTCAGTTTGTTCCCGGAAGGTGCTGAAGGACAACAGGAAATCCTTGCCTCCCAGGCCCGGGCTGGCCACCAGAAAAGGTATCTTCAACCCCAACTCCCCGAATTCAATGAGGGCCTCCGCGAACTCCTCCAGGATGGCCGAGGAAGAGACCTGGCCCCCCCAGAGGTCCAAATCCAGCTGGGGCACAATCCAATAGACCTTGATGACCTTCTCCTGGTAGGTGGCCACCACCTGCTGCACCAGTTCGGCCGGCGGGGGCTGGGCGTCAAAAAATTCCTGGGGGGAGGGGAAAGCGGGAAAATGAAAATGCTGGAAGAGTTGCTCCACCGCGGCCTTCACTCTGCGGGAAGACAAGACCACCGAGATGGCGGAAGGGGAACTGGCCAGGCCGTGGAGGATGACCCGGGCCCGGGCCAGACTGCGGATAAAGGTGCCGAGAATTTCGGGGCGCTTCTCGTGGGGATAGACGGCGACAATAGAGGTGCCCCGCTGCAATTGCAGCGTACTCCCCGGACCCGCGTGGCGCTTTACCAGAGTAAAGGTCTCTTCCCCCATCTTATCAGCCGCGCAGATAACCTGGCGGTCGCCCGAAAGATGGGTAAAGAAGCTGAGATTAATCTTTTTCTGGGCCAGGGGGGCACAAATATCAGTGCTTAAACAATTCTCCCCCATGGGGGAGGAGGACACCACGCAGGCGCCCTCCTCCTGGACTTTAAGGCCCCCGACTTTGATCCTTTTCAGTGCCTGGTTCAAGGGTCGTCAGGTACATGCCAGCCGCATTGAAGACAAGCAGGTTAAAGCAATCTCTCCACTGCCTCCACCAAGGTGGCCGCGTCTACGGGTTTAGGAATGAAATCTTCAGCTTCCACGGCCATGCCTTCCGCGTGGCTGTAAGTGGTGGTGGGCACGGCTTCCCCCACCGCGGTGAGGAGCACCACCGGGATGCCCTTGGTGGCCGGGTCGGCTTTCAATTCCTTACAAAGCTGGTAGCCGTTTTTCCGGGGCATCATCACGTCCAGCACCAGCACGTCCGGCCGGCGCTGTTTGATGGCTTCCTCGCCCTCGATGCCGTCGTAGGCCTTTCCCACCTCATAACCCTTACTTTCCAAGATCATGGATACGGTTTCCACCAGATCCGGATCATCATCCACAATCAGCACATATTTAGCAGACATGAGACCTCCCCTTTCGATTGATCCATCCCATTATGAACATAAAACCATAGAAATTACAAGGCATATGAGATGGGTTAGTTCATGCCTCGGTCATAATCCGGGGCCGCTGCTGGCCGGGGTTTCCCGGGTTAAGCAGCCAGTTGCGGCCGGGGGTACAAGCCGATTCTCTCCACAATTTCCGGGACCTTCTCTTCCCACTCAATGGCCATGATGTGGAAGCCCATGATGCCTTCCACTCCCTTCAACTCTTCAATCTGCTCCACGGCAAAGTTGATGCCCTCTTCCGCCTGCTTCTCCTTGGGCACCCCGCCGATGCGTTGGACCACGGAGTCGGGCACGTCGATCCCCGGCACCCGCTTTTGCATATACTTGGCCATGCCCACGTTTTTCATGGGGGTGATCCCCGCCAGGATGGCCACCTCTTCATGGAGACCCCGGTCCACCACCATCTTCATGAAGGTCTTGAAGGTGTCCATGTTATAGATGCACTGGGTCTGGACGAACTGCACCCCCGCGGCCACTTTCTTGGCCAGCCGGGCCACCCGCAGGCCCACGTTGGGCCCGGCGAAGGGATTGGCCGCGGCGCCGATGAACATCTGGGGCCGCACCTCAAACTCATGGCCCCCCAACAGCTTGCCTTCGTCCCGCATCATCTTCACCGTCAGGGCCAACTGGGTGGAGTCCAGGTCAAAGACGTTGGCGCAGGTGGCGTGGTCCCCAAAGTGCTGATGGTCGCCGGTGAGGCAGAGGATGTTGTTGATCCCGAAGGACGCGGCCCCCAGGATATCGCTCTGCATGGCGATGCGGTTCCGGTCCCGGGTCACCATCTGTAAGACCGGCTCCAGGCCCATCTGCTTGATGCGGATGCACGCGGCCAGGCTACACAGGCGGCAGACCGAGGTCTGGTTGTCGGTGACGTTGATGGCGTCAACGTAGTCCTTGATCATCTTCGCCTTGTGCTCGATCACCTCGCCATCCGCACTCCGCGGGGGCCCCACCTCCGAGGTCACGGCCAGGTGGCCCGCCTTAATCATCTTCTGGAGTTTGCTCGGGGTCTCAGCGCTCATATCCGTAAATCCTCCCTGACGATCTTGCGGGGTCCGCCGTCCCGGGAAGTGGTCCAGTCCTTGGGCACGGTGGGCGTCTCAAAACGGTGCAGTTGCCCCAGGGTTTTCAAGCGTTCATAGATCAATTCCCAGCCGCAGGGGGTTTCTTTGCTCACCTCGCATTTGCCCCCTTCCGAGCCGCCGCAGGGGCCGTTCAACATGCGCTTGGAGCAGCGGGCGATGGGGCAGATGCCCCCGGTCTCCGCCAGAATGCAGCGGCCGCAGGCCTGGCAGCGCTCCGAGTACAGGCCCCGCTCTTCATTGACCCCCAGGAAGCAGGTGTCCACTCCCGGGAAGACGATCTTTTTGTCATACATCTCCGCCAGGTATTGGATGCCGCAGCCGCAGGCCAGAGAGACCACCGCGTCGTATTGGTCGATGCGGTCCGAGAGCTGGGCCAGATATTCCTTTTCACACTGGCGGGTGAGGCTGGTCTCATCCACCTGGGCCTGCCTGCCCCCCTGGGTGAAATAGAGCCGGAGCGCGGAGGCCAACACCTTGGCCTCTTTCAGGCCGCCGGCCTCGCAGACGGTGACGCAGCCGTCGCAGCCGGCAATGAGCAATTTATTGAAATCCTTGACGTTGTCGATTATTTCTTCCATAGGTTTTGGTATTGCCTTGATCATGCGGCTACCTCCCCGGCGGCCCTCACGGCCGTACCCTTGGCGATTCTGATGGGGCTAGGCCCCAATTCCATAATCTTGTCGGTCATTTCCCGGACAACCTCCGCAAACTTGCCTCCCATGCCGGAGGAGAGATTGTACATCCCTACCCGCTCGCCGCCCAGACCCACCCGGTCCAAGATTTCTTTGACCCGCTGGACCCGATTCTTGGCGTAGAGATTGCCAGCCATATAGTGGCAATCCCCTTCCATGCAGCCCACGACGATGACCCCGTCGGCGCCCTGCTCAAAGGCCAGGAGGAGGTGAATGATGTCCACCTTGCCGGTGCAGGGAACCTCGATGATCCGGACGTTGGTGGGGTATTGCAGTCGCATCGAACCTGCCAGGTCCGCGGCGCTGTACGCTCAGTAGTGGCAGCAGAATCCAACGATCTTCGGCTCAAAGTTTTCCATTCTCCACTCCTCAGAATAAGGTTTTAATCTTGGCCTCGAGCTGGTCATCCTCAAAATGGGCCACCTGGATCACGTTGGCGGGACATTCCGAGGCGCAGGTGCCGCAACCCTGGCACAGGGCCGGGTTGATCTCGGAGACGTTGTCCCGGTTGATCTGGGGCACGTTATAGGGGCAACTGCGGACGCAGACCAGGCAGGCGGCGCAGCGTTCCGGAGCCACGTGGGCGGTGACGCCGCTGATGGTCTGCCGGGTGTCCGCCAGGAAGGCCCCGGCCCGGGAGGCTGCGGCCATGGACTGGGCGATGGACTCGCTGATGAGCTTGGGCGAATGGGCCATGCCGCAGAGGAAGATGCCCTCGGACGCGAAGTCCACGGGCCGCAGCTTGGCGTGGGCCTCGATGAAGAAGCCCGCGGCGTTCCTGGGGATCTTCAGCAGGGAGGCCAGTTCCTCGGTGTCGTTGGGCAAGGCCGCGGCGCTCAGGACCACCGCGTCCACCGGCATCTTGATGGGCCGCTCCAGCACGTGGTCCACGAAGGTGACGCTCAATTTGCCCCCCTCGTTGGCCACCTGGGGCGGCTCTTCATGCTTATAGCGGGAGAACATCACCCCCTTTTCCCGGGCCTCCCGGTAGTAGTCCTCCAGGAATCCGTAAGTGCGCATATCCCGGTAGAGGGTCATCACCTCCATCTCCGGGTTGAGGTCTTTCAAATTAAGGGCGTATTTCACCGCGCCCTGGCAGCAGATGCGGCTGCAATTGGGATTCTCTTCATTCCTGGAACCCACGCACTGGATCATCACCACCCGCTGCCACTTGCCCACCTCTTCGGGCTTTTCATGAAGCAGTTCCCCCAACTCCAGCTGGGTCAGCACCCGGTTGTGCTCGCCGTAGCCGAACTCCTGGGGGCGGTATTCCTGGGCGCCGGTGGCCACCACGGTGACGCCGTGGTCGATTTTCCGTTCATACATGGCCGGCCCCACCAGCACTTCCGTGGTGAAGTTGCCTTTATAGCCGCTGAAGCCCACCACCAGGGCCCCGGTTAGGACCTGGATCTTGTCGTGGGCCTGGACTTGGTCGATGAGTTTCTCCAGGTAGGCGTGGACGTCTCCGCCTTCGATGGTGTGATGGAGCTTCCAGGCGTTGCCCCCCAGCCGGTCTTCCTTCTCCAGGATGATGGTCTCAAAACCCTGGTCCGCCAGATTCAGGGCCGCGTTCATACCGGCGATGCCGCCGCCGATGACCAGGGCCCGCTGGTTGATGGTCAGGGGCTCTTCCCTCAGGGGTTTTAGTAAAGAAGCCCGGGCCACGGCCATGCGCACCAGGTCCCTGGCCTTCTCCGTGGCCTTGCCCGGCTCCTTCATGTGCACCCAGGAGTCCTGGTTGCGGATGTTGGCCATTTCGAAGAGGTATTTATTCAAGCCCGCATCGATCATGGTCTCCCGGAACAGGGCCTCATGGGTGATGGGCGTGCACGCGGCCACCACCACCCGGTTGAGGTTTTCTTCCTCGATGATCTTGGTTATCTGCACCTGGGTGTCCTGGGAGCAGGTGAAGAGGTTGTCGGCCACGTAGACCACGTTGGGGAGCGTGGCCGCGTAGTCCCGGAGCCCCGGCACGTCGATGATGCCGCCGATGTTGATGCCGCAGTTGCAGACAAAGACGCCGATGCGGGGCTGGTCCTCCGGACTGAGCTTTTTCTCCGGAGGCGCTTCCCGGGTCTTGGTTTGAGTCCAGCGGGCCTCCCCCAGGGTGGCGCTCACCGCGCCCGCGGCCGCGGAGGCCTGCATCACCGATTCCGGGATGTCCTTGGGCCCCTGCATGGCCCCGCAGGCGTAGATGCCGGGCCGGGACGCGGACACGGGGGTGAAGGGCGTGGTATCCACGAAATCGTGGCCGTTAACCTCCACTCCCAGGTTCTGGGCCAGCTGCCTGGCCCCGGGGCTCACCTCCATGGCCACGGACAGGACCACCATATCGAAGATTTCACTCTGCTTCTGACCGCTTTCGTCCGTATAGGTGATGCAGAGATTGTCGTCCGCCGCGGGGTCGATGGTGTGGACCCGGGAACGGATGAACCGCACCCCGCTCTCATCCTTGGCCCGGTTGTAATACTGTTCGAAGTCCTTGCCGAAGGTGCGCATGTCCATGAAAAAGATGGCGGCGTCCAAGTCGTAAGGCGCGTGTTCTTTGGCGATCACCGCCTCTTTGATGGCGTACATGCAGCACACGGAAGAGCAATAAGAGTGGTGCTTTACGTCCCGGGAGCCCACGCACTGCAGCCAGGCGATCTTCTGGGGCTCCTTGTGGTCCGAAGGCCGCACCAGGTGCCCCTCAAAGGGCCCGGACGCGGAGAGGATGCGCTCGAACTCCAGGGAGGTGACCACGTTGGGGAACCTGGCATAATTGTAGGTTTCGTATTTGGCGGGATCGAAGGTCTGAAAGCCCGGGGACATAATGACCGCGCCCACCTGGACCTCTTCCACCTGGGGCTTCTGGCTGTGATCCACGGCCCCGGCCTGGCAGGCCACCACGCACTGCATACACTCGGAGCAGACCCCGCAGTTGAGGCAGCGGGAGGCCTCCCGCTGGGCCTGTTCCGGGGCGTAGCCCTTGGCGATTTCATCGAAACAGGCGCAGGAGTACTCCGGCGGCAGGGTGGGCATGACCTCCCGGAGCTGGCCCTCTTCGTCCTTGGGGATTTCGGCCCAGCGCTTGTGGGCCTCCTCCCCTTCCGTGCGCCCTTCTTTCATATCCAGGCCCTGGAGATAGCGGGCGATGGACTCCGCGGCCTCGATGCCGCCTCCCACCGCCTCGATGGCGATCCAGGGGCCGGTGTGCACGTCGCCCGCGGCAAAGACCCCGGGCCGGGAAGTTTGATAAGTCATCTCGTCCACTTCGATGGTGCCCCAGCGGGAGAGATTGATGCCGCAGTCCTTTAGGGGCCCCTGGGCCGCTTCCTGGCCGATGGCCGGGACGATCATGTCCACGGGCAGCTCGAAGGTCTCGTTGGGGATGGGCACGGGTTTGCGGCGGCCGGAGGCGTCGGGCTCGCCCAGCTCCATCTTCTGGCAGATGAGCCCCACCGCCTTGCCCTCCGCTCCCACCACCACTTCCAGGGGCGCGGCCAGGTAGATGATCTTCACGCCCTCGCAGAGGGCCTGTTCTACCTCGTGTTCGAACGCGGGCATCTCCTCCCGGGAGCGGCGGTAGACGATGGTGACGTCGGAGCCCAGCCGCCGGGCGGAGCAGGCCACGTCAATGGCCACGTTGCCGCCGCCGATGACCGCCAGGCTCTTGCCCATCTCCTGGGGTTCCCCCAGGTTGTGCCTTCTTAAGAGATCCACCCCCTGGACCACGCCCGGAGCGCTCTCCCCGGGGATCCCCAGGGGCTTGCCCACGTGGCAGCCGATGCCCAGGAAGACGGCCTGGTAGCCTTCCTCAAAGAGCCCGTCCAGGGTGAAATCCCGGCCCAGCGCGGTGTTGGTCTGCAGTTCCACCCCCAGGCGCAGGATGTTGTCGATTTCCTTATCTAACACGTCCTTGGGCAGGCGGTAGTCGGGAATGCCCACCCGAAGCATGCCCCCGGCCTTGGGCAGGGCCTCGAAGATGACCGGGCGGTAACCCTTGAGGGCCAGGTGGTAGGCGCAGCTCAGGCCCGCGGGCCCGGAGCCGATGATGGCAACCTTCTCCGGCCTCGCCTCCACCAGGGGCGGGGAGAAGCTCAGCAAATCCACCTGGTCTGCGGCGAAACGCTTCAAGGAGCAGATGGCCACCGCCTCGTCCATCTCGGCGCGGCGGCACTTGGACTCGCAGGGGTGGGGGCAGACCCGGCCCAGGACCCCGGGCAAAGGCAGCCGCTCCATGATAAGCTTCACCGCCTCTTCGTACTTGCCCATCTTGATGAGCTGCACGTAGCCCTGGACATTGATCTCCGCCGGGCAGGTCAGGGTGCAGGGGGCCCGGTCCAGCTTCTTGATGCCGAAGGCCGCGGGGATGGCCTGGGGATAGAGGCGGTAGGCCGCGTGCCAGTCGGCCAGGCCCTGGTTGAATTCATCGGGCATGATCACCGGGCAGACGTTGGCGCACTCCCCGCAGCCGGTGCACTTGGCGGGATCGACATAGCGGGGCTCCTTCTCCAGGGTCACCGTCAGGTTCCCCGGCTCCCCGGTGACGCCCTTCACTTCCGTCAGGGTGTGGATGTTGATATTCAGATGGCGCCCGCATTCCACCAGCTTGGGCGAAATAATGCACATGGAACAGTCGTTGGTGGGGAAGGTCTTGTCCAGTTGGGCCATGACCCCGCCGATGGCCGGCTTGACCTCCACCAGGTGCACGTAAAACCCGGAGTTGGCCAGATCCAGGGAGGCCTGGATGCCGGCCACGCCGCCGCCCACCACCATCACCGCACCCATGGGGGCACTCTTGCCGTTGCCGCCCCGGGGGGATTTTTCCTTGGCCTTTTTTGCTTTCTCTTTGGGCATATCTTCGTCCCTGTAAGCGATGCTCAAACCCCGGCTGCCGCCAGGATCGCCGGGAGTTTATCCTCCCAGCCGATAGTGGAGATATTCACGCCCGGGCAGCCCTGGGCCTTCAGAGCAGACACCAGCTCCCCGGCGATCTGGACGCACTCCCGGACCCGGTCCGGCGCTTTCTGGATGCGGTTGACGTAATCCTCGGGAATCTTCATTTCCATAAAGCGGTTGATGTACTTGGCCATGCCCACGGACTTGAGGAGCAGCACCGTGGGAATGACCGCGGCCTGGCGTTCATTCAGGCTCTCCTGGAGTTTGGCCAGGGCCCCGGGGTCGAAAATGGGTTGGGTGACAAAAAAGCTGGCCCCTCCGGCTATCTTTTCATCCATGGCCGCCAGTTCCTGGTCCCACAGCTCCCCCCGGGGGGTCACCTTCAGGGTGGAGCCCACGAAAAAGCTGGGCGCCCCCTGGAGGTCCACCCCGGCCATGTCCCGGCCGCCCTGCAGGGTCTGGATGGCCCCCAGGAGTTCCAAGAGTTCCAGGTCATTAACGGGGCGGGCCTTGTGATGATCCCCGTGGGTGATTTCCTCCCCCGCCACCGCCATGACGTTGGGCACCCCCAAGGCCTGGGCCGCCAGGAGGTCCCCCTGGATGGCCAGGCGGTTGCGGTCCCGGCAGCAGACCTGCAGCACCGTTTCCAGGCCCCGGCTCTGCAAAAGCAGCGCGCCCCCCAGAGAACTCATCTTCATCACCGCGTTGCTCATTTCCGGGATCACATACGCGTCCACTTTCCCCTTCACCGCCCAGGCGTTGGCAATCATGGCCACCGTGTCCGTGCCCTTGGGCGGCTCCATTTCCGCTAAGATTACGAATTCCCTTGCCGTCAGTTTCTCTTGTAATTGCATCGAACTCCCCTTTGGCATTATTGGGCCGCACGCACCAAGGCGTTGGAGATTGCTAAGATGAGTTCATCCAGGCCAAACGAATTCACGTGATAATAGAAGATTCCTTTCTGGCGGATACGGCTTTCCTGTTCCGGGTTGTTTTCATCCGCGGTAATAATGATGGGCAATTTCCGGTGCAGCCCCTTGATGATGGAGATGGCCTCGTAACCCATGTCTTCCGGGAGGCGCGCGTCCATCACCAAGACGTTGATCTTTTCATTCTGGAGGGTCATGAGCACGTCTTTGATATTGTCCACAGTCTTACATTGGTGGCCCTGCTCCGTCAGCCAGGAGGACAGGCCCTGGGCCAGCTCACAGCTGCGCTCGGCAATCAACAGCTTGCCACACCTTTCCGCCATCGCTGCACCTTTGATGCTCTTAAGGGTTAAAAATACCCTCCTACACCTCTAATCCTAGAAGCTGGTTATGCAATGGCTGTGCCCGGAGGGGCGTAAGAATAAATACAGAAAATCAATAGTAATTTCCACTCGTGAAGGAATGCACGCTGAAGGGGGGAATGAGTAATTTCTAGCAGTGGCAGGCTTAATCTATCGGGAATACAAGGTGTTAGGAATTATGAGTAAAAATGCCACATAAGTTACTTCTTTACCAGGGTAAGAAGCCCTGGGGCAGCGGGGCCGGGAAAAGGGCTCCGGGCCTCGGCCCCCTTTGTGGCGGCTCCAGGGTTTGGGGAGCCTCAATGATAGGGTGTAAAAAAGTTCGACGTAACGTAAAGGGGATTGACACCCAGGGGTCTGTAATTTCCCCTGAGGAAGGCAGGGCAAAAGACTACTTGCCCTTTTTCACCTCCGCCTCCAGGGCCGCCAGGCGCTCCCGCAAGAGCTTGTCCCGCTGCCAGCGGGCGGTGACCTCCCGGATGATGGCCCCTACCCCCAGAATTCCTCCCTTCTCATCCTCCACCGGGACCACGGAGAATTCGATGGAAATGCGGGACCCGTCCCGGCGTTCGGCAGGCACGGCCAGGAGGTCCTGGGCGTATTTGGTAGTGCCGGTGGCCATGACCCGGCGGTAGCCCTCGGCGTGCCGGGCCCGGAGATTCTCGGGGATGATCATCTCCAGGGGCTGGCCCAGGGCCTCTGCGGCCGGAAAGCCGAACATGGCCTCCGCGCCGTGGTTCCAGAGGCGGATGATCCCTTCCCGGTCCGCAAAGATGATGGCGTCCCGGCTATCTGCCACGAGGCGGCGGCACAGATATTCAGTGGAATAGGGAGTCATTTTGGAAGACCTTTGAGGTGGCTGTAGCCCCTCTAGCAGCGCAGCCGGGCGGTGCTCCTGCCGGACTTTGACGGAGAGTGCGAGGCTTCATAATTATCATGACCTTGAAAACCGGTGGTGTTACTCCCCCCTTTGAAAAAGGGGGGCTGGGGGGATTTTATTGACTCCCCAAAATCCCCCTAAATCCCAGCAGTGTCCGGTTAGGAACTTGCATATGATGACC
>JAGVAH010000022.1 GCA_020060385.1 Syntrophobacterales bacterium
CCCCCCCTCACCCTAACCCTCTCCCCCCGCTGGGGGGAGAGGGGATAAGAGGAAAGAACTTTTGGCAAATGCTATAATAGCACCAACAGACCCTAAAAAATCAACCATCAACCCCCTCTCCCCCCAGCTGTATAGACCGGGGGGAGAGGGGGAAAGAACTATGGTGGTGCAGCGCAAGTCTTGTTTTAGACCCCGCCTCATTAGCTAAACAAGGAAATTATCAATTATCACCATCTCACTTTTCTACAAGTTTATTGCCGACCAAGGTAAAGGTGGCAATCTTTTTCACCGTAGGACAGCAGGAGGGATCCTTGGGGCCGTGCACCACCATGTCCACGATAATCTTCCCGGAGTGGATGCTAAGAGAATTTATTTTCACCCTATCTTCTAAATCTACTGCAGCAGTTTGTTTGAGTTTACCGTTTTCATTAATTACGGCACAGAGGACCACAAAAAAACCTGATCCCCCAGTATTATAGCCATAAATAACCGCGGCATCTTTGGTATGGTTTTTGGATAGATAACCAATTGCTAGGTCAACTATCCTCACAAATAAGAAATTATCTTGGTCTCTCCTGCTAAATTCTCCGTTGTGGAGTTGTACCCATTCTCCTTGCTCTGGATTTTCCAAAGAAGGAATAAAGTATTTGCTATTTTCCAGTTGATTGACGTCCAATTCCGCGGCGTTGAGAAGAGAAATGGCGCCAACTAGAAATATACCTAATAGCAGTGCCCCGACCCTGAGCATCATGAAGTTGACCCAAGTCTGAAATATTGGCAGCTGCGACCTGTACTAGAAGCTATTGCAAAACCTCCTTATCTGCCAATTTGTCATTCTGAGCGAAGCGAAAAATCTAGTAATTTCATTGACTAGACCCTTCGCCTGCGGCTCAGGGTGACAAGGTAAATAGGTTTTGCAATAGCTTCTAGACAATTAGCTTTTATATCAAGATGAAAGGCTAAACCCAGGCTAAAGCCTGCGGCTGCCTTGGTTAATCGAAAAAACTGCTCACTGCTTACTGCTCACTGCTTACTATTCCTCCCACACCACCTTTCCCCCCACGATAGTCATCACCGCCTTGCCTTTCAAGGGCCAGCCGTGGAAGGGGCAGTTCCGGGACCTGGAGGCGAAGGCGCTGGCGTCCACGGTCCATTCCCGGTGCAAATCAATCAGGGTGAGGTCCGCGGCCGCGCCCACCGCCAGGGCGCCCCCCTCCACGCCCAGGATGCGGGCCGGGTTGGTGCTCAAAGCGGCGATGGCCTGCATCAGGGTGAGGTCCCCGCCGTGCACCAGTTTCAAGGTCAGCCCCAGGCTGGTTTCCAGGCCGATGAGGCCGAAGGCCGCGGCGGTGAATTCCACCTCCTTTTCCAAAGAGCTATGGGGCGCATGGTCGCAGGCGATGGCGTCCAGGGTGCCGTCCCGGAGGGCCTCTTTAATGGAG
The DNA here is from genome assembly GCA_020060385.1 of Syntrophobacterales bacterium. Taxonomy (GTDB): domain Bacteria; phylum Desulfobacterota; class Desulfobaccia; order Desulfobaccales; family 0-14-0-80-60-11; genus SURF-52. The sequence goes on from JAGVAH010000022.1 coordinate 1,443, forward strand.
GCCAGGTCCATGTCCGTTCTTAAGGGGGGATTGACCTTGGCGTTGGTGTCATAGCCCAAGACCGCTGCGTCAGTGAGGGAAAAGTAATGGGGCGCGCTCTCCGCGGTCACCGGCAGGCCCATGGCCTTGGCCAGGCGGATGATGGCCACGCTGCCCCCGGTGCTGACGTGGGCGATATGGAGCCGGGCGCCGGTGAGCGCGGCCAGGGTCAGGTCCCGGTAGACCATGACCTCTTCCGCGGCCCCGGGGATGCCCTTCAGTCCCAATTGCAGGGAAATGCGGCCTTCGTGCATGACCCCGTCGGCCCGGAGCTCCAGGTCTTCGCAGTGGGAGATGATGGGCAGGTCAAAGGTGCGGGCGTATTCCATGGCCCGGCGCATGAGCATGGAACTGCTCACCGGGTGGCCGTCATCCGTCAGGGCCACCGCGCCCGCGGCCTTCAGGTCGCCGTATTCGCTGAGGGCCTCCCCCTTGGAGCCCACGGAGACGGCCCCCACCGGGTAAACCCGGGCCTTGCCCGCTTCCTTAGCCTGGTTGAGAATCAGGCGGGTTACGGCCGCGGTGTCGTTCACCGGCTTGGTGTTGGGCATGGCGGCCACTCCGGTGAAGCCCCCCTGGAGCGCGGCCTGGGTGCCGCTGGCGATGGTTTCTTTATATTCCTCCCCCGGCTCCCGGAGGTGCGCGTGCATGTCGATGAGCCCCGGGGCCACCACCAGGCCCGGCGCGGAGATGATCTGCCGCCCCTCGTCCGGAATCTGCCCGGGGGGCTCCACGGCCACGATCTTGCCTTTATCCACCAGCAGGTCCCGGAGTTCCTCCAGGCGCTGGGAAGGGTCCACCACCAGCCCGCCTTTGATTAGCAAACTCACCCTTTTTCTCCTCCGATCAAAAAGTAGAGCACGGCCATGCGCACCGCCACCCCGTTGGTCACCTGTTCCAGGATCAGGGAATGGGGGCCGTCGGCCACTTCCGGGGAAATTTCCACGCCCCGGTTGAGGGGGCCGGGGTGCATGATGATCACGTCCTCTTTGGCCAGTTGCAGGTGCCTGGGGGCCAGGCCGAAAAACTGGCTGTACTCTCTCAAGGTGGACAAAAACATCTGGCCCATGCGCTCCAGTTGCAGCCGGAGCATCATGATCACGTCCGCATTGCTCACCGCCTCCAGCAAGGAGGTGGTGACCGTGGCCCCCAGGCTCTCCAGGTACGGGGGCAGCATGGTCCCGGGCCCGGCCACCGTTACCTGGGACCCCATTTTGGTGAACCCGTAAATATTGGAGCGGGCCACCCGGGAGTGGGCGATGTCGCCGATGATGGCCACCTTCAGGCCGGAAAGGGTGCCCTTGGCCTCCTGGACGGTGAGAAGGTCCAACAGGGCCTGGGTGGGGTGCTCGTGGAGGCCGTCCCCGGCATTGATGACCCCGCACTTGAGGCGCTGGGCCAGGTAATGGGGGGCGCCGCTGGTGGGATGCCGGATGATGAGGACGTCCGGGGCCATGGCCTCCAGGTTGTGGGCCGTGTCCGCCAGGGTCTCCCCCTTGACCGCGCTGGACGCGGCCACCGTCAGGTTCAGGGTGTCGGCGCTGAGGCGTTTGGCCGCGATCTCAAAGGACATACGGGTGCGGGTGCTGGGCTCATAAAACATGGTCACCACCGTCTTGCCCCTGAGGGTGGGCACCTTCTTGATGGGCCGGGTGGAGATTTCTTTAAAGGACGCGGCCGTGTCCAGGATGAGGCGGATCTCCTCGGGTTCCAGGTCGGCGATGCCCAGCAGGTCTTTGCGCCGGAATTCCATAGATCAATCCTTCCTTGGCGGCAAAAAAAAACCTCCTTACAGGGTAAGGAGGCGGATGGTGATATGTATCAGTAGCATTCGAGTCATAGGGTTGCCCCTGGCGTCTTCATTATCTTCTAACATCCTTCCTTTCCAATTTCAAGGATATTCTCGGCTAATTTTCCCCGGCGAGAGTTGACAGCCTGGGGGAAGAGCACTATTAATTTTCTTAGAATAAACGGCAATATTGCCTGAATCGGGAGGTGTTTTATGCCTGATATTGTGGAATGGAAACCTTTCCGGGAGGTCTCCCGCCTGCGCCGGGAGATGGACCGCCTCTGGGATGACTTCTTCGGGCCGGGGCGGCGGGCCTTCCGCCCCCTGGAAGCGGAATGGGCCCCCGCGGTGGATGTCTCGGAAACCGCGGACAAGGTGATGATCAAGGCCGAAGTCCCGGGCATGGACGCCAAAAATATCGATATCTCCCTGTCCGGCGATCTTCTCACCATTAAAGGGGAAAAGAAGTCGGAGCGGGAAGAGAAAAAGGAGAACTACCACCTGGTGGAAAGGAGCTACGGCTCTTTCTCCCGGTCCTTGAGGCTGCCCACGGCCGTGGAGGCCGACAAGATCGAGGCTAGCTATAAGCAAGGGGTCCTGACCATTACCTGTCCCAAAAAGGAAGAGGCCAAACCCAAGGCCATCAGCATCAAGTCCACTTGACGCCAAGCCGGCAGGGCCCTCCGGCCGGGAGGCCCTGCCGTTTTTTCTTGGGCTGTTCCGCCCCTTTCCGGGCCTAACCACCAACCCCCAAAAGGATATTCTTATGGAAACCGAACTCCTCGCCATCATCAACAATGCCATCGCCCAGGAAGAACTGTCCCACGAATTTTACCAGCGCATGGCCAAGCTGGTAAGCCATAAGGAAACCAAAGAGACCTTTGAATACCTGGCCAAAGATGAGCTGGAGCACAAGGCCTTCCTGCAATCCTGCTTCACTGCCGAGGGCTGCAAATTGGTGGGCTCCCCCCAGAACGTCCACCTGGCGGAGATGCTCAAGGCCCCGGCCTTTACTGAGGACCTCTCTCCCAAGGAAGCCCTGGTCATTGCCATGAAGCGGGAGGAAGGCTCCTACAAGTTTTACCAGGGCCTGGCCGCGCTGCAGCCCCCGGGGGAGATCCGGGCCTTCCTGGAAAAGATGGCCCAAATGGAGCTGGGCCATAAGGAAAAAGTGGAATATATCTATGACAACGTGGCCTTTCCCGAGGTCTGGTAAGGCAGATTGAAGACGCGGCGGGGATTTCTCCTGGCCCTGGAGGGGGTGGACGGCTCCGGGAAGACCACCCAGGCCCGGCTTCTGGCCGTGTCCCTGCTGCAGCAGGGCCGGGAGGTGGTCCTCACCCAGGAGCCCGGCGCCGGCCCCATGGGGCAAAGGCTGCGCCGCTACCTCCGGGGACCGGCGCGGCGCCTTACCCCCCAGGACGAACTGGAACTCTTCCTGGCCGACCGCCGGGAGCACGTGGACCAGGTCATCAAGCCCGCCCTGGCCGCGGGGCAGATGGTCATCACCGACCGCTATTACTACTCTTCGGTGGCCTACCAGGGGGCCCTGGGTCTGGACCCCATCTGGATCCTGGAGGCAAACGAAGCCTTTGCCCCCCGGCCCGATCTGGTGTTCATTCTGGTCATCCCCGTGGCCCGGGCCCTGGCCCGCCTGCGGCGGCCGCGCCAATTGAGTGAAAAACCGGCGTATCTGGAGAGGGTGGCGGCCATTTACGACACCTTGCAAGGCTCCCACATCCAGCGGGTGGACGCCACCGCCTCCCCCCCGGCCCTCCATGCCGACCTGCTGGCCCGGACCCAGGGGGCGTTGGCGGAATTTGGGGGAGAGGGATAGAGCTCCCGAGCCTTCACCCCGCCCCAGGAAGTGGTGGATTTGCCGGGAAAGTGGGGGAGAGAAACTCCCCCTGCCCCGGCCTGTATGGTGGTAGGGAAGAGGGGGGAGGACAGGGACCCTTAGGGCGGGCTCCTTGCCCGCCTCAGATTCTTGGCCTTCCCCCCAAAAACCGGTTTCTGATTCCCTTGACAACTTTGGAGGCAGGGGTTAAAAATACAAGGTTCGGGCCGTTAACTCAGTCGGTAGAGTATCTGCCTTTTAAGCAGAGAGTCGTTGGTTCGAATCCAACACGGCCCACCAAATAAATACACGCGTCCCCATCGTCTAGCCTGGTCCAGGACACCGGCCTTTCACGCCGGCAACACCGGTTCAAATCCGGTTGGGGACGCCATACCAACTACCTGTTTTTTCTGACAATTATTGTTGCAGTACCCCCTCAAAAAGCTGTCCCCAGATTGTCCCCAGGGTTGTCCCCGGGATTGTCCCCACATGGGGAGGTATTTCCCCGGCTAACTTTAAATCGACCCTCCTGAGCAAGTTTTTTTCAGTCTTTCTCACCGTCGATTTTTTTCATGTCCCGTTTCTCAGGATTCGGTTAGCGGCTGCAATCGCCGCGGGAACCGGATATGTCGTTGTTCTTTTAACCATCCCCAGGTGGCAGTGCGCCATCTGGGGATTTCTTTTTGGAAATTACGAACTGGAAGACGTGGGAATAAATGAAGTGGTTTGAACACCAGGCGGACGCCGCTGAGAACAAAAAGATCAGGAAGATCGAAGCCTGGGGCGCCAGGCTCAATCCGGAATTTGGGGCTATGGCTGCGGTGGGCTGGTATTTCCGCCTGTTGGAGGTGATCACCCGTCACGGGCGGGTCTTCAGGCTGCCGGATGACTACGGGCTGGACCTTCTAACCCAGGACCTAAGGACAAGCGAAGAAACCATGATGCCCTTTCTGAACTTACTGGCGGAGATCAACGCCATTGACCGGGAAGCCTGGAAGTCTCAGGTGGTCTTTTGCCCTAAGCTGGCGAAGCGGGCAGACCGTTACACCGAAGAGATGGTCAAAAAGGAAGTTGACGCTCTCCTGGGAAGTTCAGAGAAGACCATTAGCTACGAGCTGTACCGAACCATCGAGATGCTGGCCCAGCACCCCGATCCTCGGAAAAGAAAGACTTACGGGCAGATCCTGTGCAGACTGGAGGGCTTCTCCAAACAGGCTCCGCGCAGTCTTAGCACAGGCGAGGCACATATCTGCGCAGAGCCTGCACATATCTACCCCTACCACACCACACCAGAACCAGCACCATCACAAGCTAGAGAGGCTAGCGCCTCTGTCACCGGCCCGGCTGCGCCGGTCGACGACGCGGGGCCTCTTTCTGAGCCTCTTGATCCGGTTTTAGTCAAAGGTGGTGAGGTGGAGAAAGAATCTCAGCCGAACCCGAACAAGTTCGGCCCAGCGGTTTTGGTGAAGCTCTGGAACGACCTGGGCTGTAAGCCCAGGGTCTCAGAACTCACCGACGACCGCCGTAAAAAGGCTGGGCTTCGCCTCCGCAAGCGGGGTGATCCCGACTGGTGGCAAGCATTGTTCGAGAAGGTCAAGGTTTTGAACAAGGCCTGGTTGAATTTCGACTTTGTCATACGAAGCGACACCAATTGTTTGAAAGTGCTGGAAGGTAACTATGACCACGACTTCGGCGCCAGAGGAAACGGCGGAAAAGATCGGTCCCGGTTTGGAACCCATAAAGACCCGGATAGATCGCATCCTGGCAAATATGCCGCCATCGGCCACACCTTCGCCACCGACCCCGGAGCAGGAGGAGCAGGCCCTGAAGCGGGTTCTCCTGGACAAAGGAGTGTTCCCGGTCCATCTGAAGGCGAGACTTAGCGATTTCAACGATCCCCCGGAGACTCCACCCGTGTTTATTCACGGCAGCGCCGGTGTGGGAAAGACCCATCTGGCCGTAGCCTATCTGGTTCGGGAAATCCAGAGCAAGGGGGAGGCCAGCAGGGTCTTTATCAGGAGCGTTGATCTGATGAACCGGCTACGGGATTCATTCCGCAGCTCCTATAACCAGGCGGCTTCGGAAATCATCGGTGATTATTCCCGCTATCGGTTCCTGGTGATCGACGATTTGGGGGCCGAGAGACACACCGACCTGGTGCAGGAGGCCATGTACGACATTTTGGATTTTCGATCCGGCCACCGGCTGCCCACTGTCATCACCAGCAATTTCTCACTGGATCGGGTGGCGGAGCACTACGGAGATTTCGGCGAGCGCATCGTCTCCCGGATCGCCGGCATGGGCGAAACCATGAGGCTGCTGGGCAAGGACCGCAGGTGGCAAAAATAACCTAACTACAGGAGGAAGCAAGTGAGAGAGATCGGCACGGTTAAATGGTTCAACGAGACCAAAGGTTATGGCTTCATCGCCCGGGAAAGCGGGTCCGATGTCTTCGTGCACTACAGCGCCATCCGGAGCAACGGCTTCAAGACCCTGAAGGAAGGCCAGCAGGTGGAGTTCGAGCTAGGCCAGGGACCCAAGGGGCCGCAAGCAGTCAACGTCGTGGCCAGGTGAGCCATGCTCGAAGCCTTCAAACTCGGCTACGCCGTCGGCCTGGGCGTCATAGCTGCGGCGCTCACCGGCCTGGCTGTCCTGGGGGCCTGGGATTGGCTCGGGGGAGTGATCACCCATATCAGGGTCACCTGGTATTACTGGAACCGGGAACGGAGGCCGACACGGTGAAATTCAGCATCATCCTGGAGCCCAAAGGCCAAAAGCGGGCGCGGGGCCGGGCCTTTCTGGTCGGCGGCAGGGCCATTGCCGGCAAACCACGCAAGGACGGTGAGCAGCTTCTGGAAGAGGAGAAGCTGCTCACCCTGTTGTATGCGCATCGGCCCACGAAGCCGCTGCAAGGTCCACTGTTGCTGGGGGTCAAGGCGTTTCTGCCGATCCCCAGGAGCAAATCCAAGAGATGGCAGGCCGCGGCCCTGGCCGGAGACATCCGGCCCACCACCAAGCCGGACCTGGACAATTGCATCAAGAATCTAAAGGACGTGTGCAAGGGCGTTTTTTGGCTGGATGACAAGCAGGTCGTGGAATACCTGCCGGGGACCGGGAAATACTACGGCGACCCGGCCAGGTGGGAGATCGAGATAGAGACGCTGGATAAGACCAATTCAAAGGGGGGCTATTCTGATGGACTCTTCTCTGATGCACCAGCCGACTGTCACCGTGCCCATCGTGTTTTACCGGGGGGTCAAGGCCATCGCCAAATTCCTGGAGATGCATCCCGACTCGGTCAGGAAGCTGCTCCGGGAGGGCAGCATTCCGGCCAAGAGGGATGAAACCGGCCGCTGGGTACTGACCAATATTGATTACTACCGTAGCCTGCAAAGCTGACATGGACGAGCCTAAATCCAGAATCTACGTCGGGATTAAATGGGGGATGGACAACCCCACCGTCATGCTGGCCGGCGAATACACCCCGGCTCCCAGGGATCATCTGCACATCTTCCGGGAGCTCTATGAGGAGAGCTTTTACTTTGACGACCTCCTGCCCATCGCCAAGGCCTGGGCCCAGGAGTTGAAGATCAGGAAATTCTATTGCGACCCCAGGGAGCCGGAGTTCATCAAGCGGTTGCGGAAACAGAGGCTGTGGGCCGTGGCGGCGCCGGACGAGCTGGCCCTGGCCCGGAACCTCCTGGGGAAGCGGCTGGCTAATCATGCCCACGGGCTACCAGGAGGACTCACCTTCTCCCGGGATTGCCCCAAGACGGTGCAGGAATTTTTCAAGTACCGGATGCCGGAGCGGGACCCCCGCAAGCCGTTCCGGGACAAACCCCTGGACATGGACAACTACGGGATCGGCGCCCTGCATTTCCTGGTACTGGGGCTGGCGACTGAGGTCACCCCGCAGGTGAGGTGGTTATGAAGAGAACGGTAATTTATGAACCCCGGGGCAAGGCCGGGGAATATGCGCCCCTGGCCCTGAACCTCTACCGGGGCTGCCTGCACGGTTGCCGCTATTGTTTCGCCCCCACCGCCACGTTTACTGACAGGGCGAAATTTCACGACCCCTCTTTCATCGAGCCCAGGCCCGGAGTTCTGGAGGACCTGGAAGAACAGGCCCGCCGAATGGCGGAGGACAAGCGGGAAATCCTGCTCTCTTTCACCAGCGACCCTTATCAGCCTCTGGAAAGGGGGGCCCAGGTTACCCGGCGGGCGCTGGAAATCCTCATGGCGCATGGACTCACGGCAACCATTTTGACCAAGGGCGGAGCCTGGGGGCTGGAGCGGGATAAAGACCTCTTGACTCAGAACCCCGGCAATGCCTGGAGCGTCACCTTGACCCACGACTCCTGGCTGGTCAGCCTGGAGTGGGAGCCGCAGGCCGCCATGCCCATGGACCGGATCGGCTCGCTCTATTTCGCCAAAAAGCTCGGCCTTAAAACATGGGTCTCTTTTGAGCCGGTGATCGACCCGGAGGCGGCCTATCGGCTTCTGGACGCGACCCATGAATTCGTTGACCTCTATAAGGTCGGGAAGCTCAACTACCATCCTCTGGCCAGGGAGATCGACTGGCGTAGGTTCAAGGGGGAGATGGAGGAGAGGCTCACCAGGCTGGGGAAGCCCTACTACCTGAAAAAGGATTTGCTGGAGGCAGCAGCATGATTTTCACCTCCAATTTCAAGATCGCCGGCCACCTGCCCCAGGCTATGGCCATCTCCTTGGGAGTGCCCAAGGGCTGGCGGGGAACCCGGTGCACCGTGCTGGCTCCGCCACGACACCTCATTAAAATTATGGACCCGAAGACCTTCATCCCACTTTACCGGGCGCAGGTCTTGGACAGATTGGAGCCCCACAAGATTATCCGGGACCTGGGCGGTGACAATTTCGTCATGGTTTGTTGGGAGGACCCGGGGGTGTTCTGTCATCGCCGGGTGGTGGCGGTATGGCTGGAAAAAGCGACCGACATCAAGGTGGAAGAACTAAACCCGAAGCTTAAGCGTCATCAGGAATGGTTGAGAAAAATGTCAACGGTGCAGGCATGAAAGAAAAGGCCTGGGGTCTTTTCATAGTTGGTCATAGGCTTCCATGCCCGGGGCATCCCAGTCGTCTTCGAGAGCGGCAAGCCGGGCCCGGGTTTCCTTCGCCTCCTCATTGCTCCAGCCAAGATCGGCAACGAGCAGGGGAGCGATGACGGCTTCGGAAGAAGTTTCGGCGTCACTCATGTGAGTGTCTCCTTTGCTGTCAATTGTAAAGCATTTTCATATCTCGTCAAAGGAGGGGCGACCTTTCGCCGTGTCATAGGAACTTGAATCCTGAAATCAACGCAATGCCTTGAGGCTAAGCAAAATTCAAATAAGGGAGAGAAAGAAAAAATGCTTGAACTGACCGACCAAAAATACGCTGCGGAATTGCGCTGTACGGTGTCCATCACACGGCCGGGTGCGTCGGTGCCCGAGTTGAAACCGGCCCGGCTGCACCCTGGCCACCAACGGAGGCCAGGTGGACCTGAGCCTGGCCATCGGCAACGGCTCGGCGGATGACGCCGCCGGGGTGGGGGAAATCGAGATCGGCTTCACCCCAGAAGGTTTGAAGCTGCTCCAGACCGCCCTGAAGCAGGCCGGCGCGGCCCTGAAAGGTTGAGATGTCAGACCCGGACAACATGGCAGGAGCGATTCGCCGGCTGAAAAACAAGGGGTACTCACCCGCAGGAGGAGATAAGTCTGGCAGCTATCTCCAAAAAGGCAGCACCAGGGTCTACGTGGACCAGATCGGCATCTTTGTGTACCGGCGGCGGAACATCAAAGGGCCATGGATCAGGGAGTCGGGCCATGCCTTCCCGTCAATTCCCTGGGGGCTTCTGTAATGAGCTTTGTGGGTTCCATTAACGCCGAGACCAGGAAATGGCTGGGCAACAACGGCCAAGCTTTCGACGGCCGGGAGGTCTACGTGGGCTGTTCCGGCAACTTCTCGGTGGAGCAGATTCTCTCCAGATATGCTCCCAAGGCCCGGATATGGGGGAACGATGTTTCCCTGTATTCCGGCGCCCTGGGGGCTTACCTTGCGAACCAGCCTTTCGAGCTTTCGGTAAAGGAAGATGAGTATAAGTGGCTCGAACCCTATCTGGAGGATGTGGAAGGCAAGGCCGCGGCCATCATGGTGCTCCTGGAAGCGCTGAAATACGAGGCTGCGAACAATGCCTTCAAGGCCCGGCATTGGAGCCATTATCGCAATAACTTCTCCCAGTTTCACCAAGCCACGGTGGGGAGGCTCCGGGAGCGCAAGCAGGAAATCCGGCTGGAAGGCTACACCGGCAAGGATATTTTCGACCTGCTCGATGAAATCCCGAAAGAGGCAGTGGTCATCGCCTTTCTGCCCACTTATGCCGGCGGCTACGAGCGGATGTTCAAGCGCCTGGGCGAGATCTTCTCCTGGAATGAGCCTGAGTACCAGATCATCGATGAGGAGCGCAAGAAGCGCACCATCCTGAAGATGATGGAGCGGGACTACCTTTATTTGGATGACAGGGTTTACTCGGGGCTTCCCATGGTGGCAGTGGTGCGCAAGGCCAGGATGAAGCCGGTCTATATCTACTCCAACATGGCGGCTCTCAGGCTGGCGGTCCTGAAACAGCAGCGCCGCTCGCAGTTCGTACCCTTCGCCCGGCTGTCGGACCAGGATGAGATCACCCCGGCCTCAAAGCTTTCCATCGTCCCCACCAGCAATGCCGTGGTCAATTACTACCGGGACGTTTACCTGTCCAAGGGAGTGGGGATTCCGGCGGACGGCGAGGCTCCCTTTGCGGTGTCGGTGGACGGGAAGGTCTTCGGCTTTTTGATTTTTGCCCGGATGCAGGGGCGGGGAGATGTCTATCTCCTGGCCGATTTCGTGATCAACTCCATCCGTTATCGAAGACTGGCGAAGCTCCTGCTTCTGGTGATCCAAACCAAAGAAATTCGACGGATGATGGAGGAAAAGCTCCTGGCGGAGCTTCCCACCTGCACCACCATGGTGTTCACCGAGAAACCAGTGTCCATGAAATACCGCGGGCTGTTTAAGCTCGCTCGGAGAGATGAAGGCAAGCTGGTTTATTCAACCGAGATGGGCATTCGCAACTTGAGCGAGGTAATCCCATTATGGCTGAAGAAATACGAGAAGTCCTGAATCTGCTCAATGAGAAGCTGACGGATCTTTTCCCTTACCGCCTGGAACTGGTGAATCCGGGGGAGCTGCATCTCCTTGACAAGAACGCCCGGTATATGAAGGCCGAGCAGTTTCAGGCGTTGGTGGAAAATGTCAAGAAGGATGGGAACCTCTCCTCCCTGCCGCTCTGCTACCGGGAAAAGAGCGGCAAGCTTCTGGTGCTCTCCGGCAACCATCGCACTATGGCCGCCCGGCAGGCCGGCCTGGAGCAAATCCTGGTCATGGTGGTGGCCGATGAGAAAACCGACGATGAGAAGCTGGGAATCCAGCTTTCCCATAACGCCATCTGCGGCCAGGACGATCTGGTGATCCTGAAGGAACTGTGGGAGAGCATCGAGAGCGTCCAGGCCAGGCTCTACGCCGGGCTGGATTCCGACACCGTGAAGGCCCTGGAGGGAATCAAATTTGCCGCCATCTCAGAACAACGGCTCCAATACAAGCTGGCGAATTTTGTGTTCCTGCCTGAAGAGATCGAGAGCCTGGATGAACTTCTGAAGGCCATTGCCGTGGTTTTTGCTGCGGACGTGGTCTATCTGGCCAGCCTGAGCACCTACGATGCCTTTTTTAAGATCATCGTGGAAATCAAGAAACGATGCCAGATTAAGAACTCCGCCGCGGCTTTCCTTAAGCTCGTGGAATTGGCCTGGATCGGCCTGGAGCAAGTGAAGAAACAGGAGGCGGCGACGGCATGATCCCTGGCCTTTTCGAGGTGCCGGAAATTTCCCGAGGGTTTCGGGGCGCCAGGTTTTCTCCCTGTCAGACCTGGAGGTACACCCTGCATCGGGTTTGGGAGCCCGGAAAAATTTCTGCCATGTTCATAGGGCTCAACCCCTCCACCGCGGATGAGGTGAATGACGACCCCACGGTGAGGCGGTGCATCCGTTTCGCCCGGGATTGGGGCTATGGCGGCTTGGTGATGATGAACGCCTTTGCCTACCGGGCGACGGACCCCCGGGTGATGAAGGCCGCCTTCGCTCCGGTGGGGCCGGATAACGATTACTGGCTTTTAGAAATGGCCAAGATACGGAGGCGGCAGGGAGCAGTTATCGTGGCCGCCTGGGGGAACCATGGGATTTATCGAAACCGGCACCAGCATATCCTGAACTTATTCCAGGACGCCGGGATCACCCTGCACTGCCTGGGCCTTACCAAAACGGGGCAGCCCAAGCATCCCCTTTATGTGTCGGCCGACATTTTACCAAAGGAGTTCCCGAATGGGCTGGGATGATGCTCTCCTGATCCACCGGGCCGCCGAGAACTACCAGGGCGTGGCCCTCATGGTCCGGGACCCGGTTCTCATGAGCCTGGCTGCGGCTTGGCCCCAAGTGAAGCGCAGGAAGGTGGGAGATCTCCCCAAGCGCAGCCTCATGTCTTCCCAAGAAATCATCGAGGCCATGTGGAGAGAGACCTCCATCGACTTCGATGATTGGGCACAGTTGGCCCAGGTTGAGCCTTTACATGTCCACCAGGGTTACCGGGCCTTACGAGGCAATGGGATCATCTTGCCGGACGGCACCTTAAACCATCTGGCAGACAGCGTTTTGAAGAAAGAGGCGGCCGGCCAACTCTTGAACCAGTTCGGGATCAAGCCGGGAGAGATGAAGAAATGAGCCTTCGGGTCGTCCCGATTACCCTCAAGGAAGCCAACGAATTTGTGCGCCTCCATCACCGCCATCACCGGAGGGTTCCGGGATGCAAATTTTGCCTGGCGGTCGCCAACGAGAAAGAAATCGTCGGTGTAGCCATTGTTGGCCGTCCGGTAGCCAGGCATCTCGACGACGGCTTGACCCTCGAAGTTAACCGGACTTGCACCGATGGGACCAGAAATGCCAACTCGATGCTCTATGGAGCCTGCCGACGGGCTGCCTGGGCATTGGGCTACCTGAAGTTGGTCACCTATACGCTGCCGGAGGAATCCGGCGCCAGCCTGCATGGGGCAGGATGGAAACTCATCGGAGAATGCGGTGGAGGAAAATGGTCCAGAGTCTCGCGGCCCAGGATGGATTTGCACCCGACCCAAAAGAAACTGCGGTGGGAGGCCCGTTGCCATGGAAGACCCCTATTATGACCCTGATTGCGACCTGTACCTGGGGATCGATAAAGGCTTCCGCAACCCCAATGTTACCCTCTGGATTCAGCCGGATCGGAAGTGGGAGCGGGTGATCGTGCTATTCGCTCATTACCAGGTTCTCAGGACCCCGGATGAAAACGCCAGAATCGCATTGAACATTCACCAATCCCGGGGCTATGGGCAGCTCACCGGCGGCTGGGGCGATCCTTCGGCCCCGGACATGCTGCGGGCCTATTCCCTGGCGTTCGAGGTGGAGATTGCCGGGCCGAGACAATCGGTGGCCTGGGGCCACGAAATTGTCAAGCAATGGCTCAAGGCCGCCAGGATGACCAGGGGAGCGGCGGGCCTCGTCTTCTCCCGCTTCTGCCCACGGGAATTGTTGTTGGAGATGAGCCAATACGAAAAGCATGAGCCCGGCAAGGGCCCCCACCACGGGCCGGATGGGCTGCGATATTTCTATGCCGGATGGAAAGGAGCGAGTTCATGAGCAAAGAAAATGGGCAAGGCAACGGTCGAACCGCTCGGATCGATTATCAAAGGGAAAGGCTGGTGGAAATCGTTCGGGCGGTCAATGAATTAGGAGAAGGGGTAAACCAGCAGGCGCTGGTGCGACATCTTGGTTTCAAGGCTGATTTTGTCTCTATTCAGGTGCGCCAGGCGATCCAGGAGGAACTATTGGAAAATACCGGAGGGGGACTGAACAAGCAATATTCGCTTGGAGTCACCGAAAAGGGACTTAGATTAATCGGCGAACACAAACCCACGCCAATAACTCCCCCAGGGACGACCTCAACGGAGGAGATCGTCCTGCGGCTGAGCCGCACCGTGGAGCGGCTGCTGGAAGAGAATGACCGATTAAAGCAAGAAAATGAGCGCATTAGCAGAAGAGAATATCAAGAGAAGCTCTCAAGCGAGGAATTTTTAAAAGAGAACCTTCGGCTTGAAGAAGAGGTGAAAGGCCTGAAGGATCATATTGAAAGCTATAAGGAGCAAGTCAAACAGCTTCAGCAATTCAAGGCTCCGGCAAAAACCGATTTAGTACCCCGGGTGGCCCATGCCATGGCGGTTTTTGGCGATTAGGCCGGTGAAATTTATGAGTTCGAAAATGAGCGACTTTCAGAAGGCCGGGAGAAGGCACAGACGACCTTGAGGCCCATGGGATGAAACCGCCAATTTCGGGAACCCCGGACCAGAAGCCGGAAATTCCGCCCATTTCCAGGCGCCGCCAAAAGCGCATTCGGGAGATCCAAGAACTCATGGACTCCGGCTGGAAAGAGACTGAAATTGCAGAGAAATACGGCATTTCAGTGCGCATGGTGGAATATGACATCCGGGCGGGCAAAGACCTGGATCGGGCCCTGACCCAGGGGGTAAGTCAACCCGAAATTATCGGGAAAGTAATCAGGGGTTACGAAAGGGAAATGCGCCAGGAGTTGCGGGCCGCCCAGCTCGCCACGAACCCGTTTGCGAAAGTGGCCCACAAACGGAACTACATTGCCCTGCTGGAGCGCTACGTCAAATTCCTTCAAGGAGTCGGCCTGATCGACAAGGTGGCGGATAAGCTGGACCTCAACCCCGGCATCGACTTCACGGACGACGAAGTGCGAGCGGCCTACTACTATTTCCTGAAGATCGCCAAGGCGAAGGGCATAAAAAATCTTGAGCTCTGAAAATTTCTACTTTTTACAAATATGGATAGAAACTTCTACATAAAGGTCTATTCCCCACTTGACCCCCGAAAAATGCCCCTGCTCCCCACTTTGCAGGCTATAGCACTCATTTTCCCCACCGAATGGCGCCACCGGCCCGCAAACGGGGTAAACCTACACCATTCTTACGTTTGCCGGGTTGAGTATGACCCGGTATTTCCACGAACACGAACTACCCCCATTAATTATATTGCCCTTCGAATCACCGGTATTCCACCTTTTAAAGCTCGCCTAAGCCTGTGTCGATTCCTGTTGCTTTTCAGCATCTTGGCATACTGGTTGCTACTGCGGAGGACTCCATGATCGGTAGCCTTGCAGATTTGGACCTCGATTTGCTGGATCGGGAACTTATCGAGCACCACCGGCGCCACGGTTTCAAGAGCCCTGACGAACTGCTGGATTTCGTTGAGACCTTTTTCCACGGCAAGTCCGGCTACCCCTTGTGTATCCCTCGTCGTCAGGTCTGTCCGGAGCACACCCCGCCGGCCGAGTATCTGGTAGACGCCTTTTTTGAACGCACCCCGGATGCCATCTGCTGGGCCAACCGGGGCGGCGGCAAGACCCTTCTGGGAGCCCTGGTTACCTGGCTTGATACCGTGTTCAAGGCCGGCTGCGCCACCAAAGTTTTGGGCGGCTCCCTGGAACAGAGCAAGCGGATGTACGAGCATTTGACCGGCGAGGGTGACGGCTGGGGTCTGGCTAATAAAAACTTTCAACATTTGCTGCGGGGCGAAATCCTGGCCCAACGGACCGTGCTGAATAACCTTTCCAATATCCAGATTCTCACCGCTTCCTCCAAGAGTGTGCGCGGGGCGCATCCGCAAAAGTTGAAACTGGATGAGGTCGATGAGATGGACCCCCGGATTTATGAGGCGGCTCTCTCCATCCCCATGACCAAAGGCGGCCATCGGGCTTCCACGCACATCTATTCCACCATGCATAAGACCTACGGCCTCATGCAGACGGTGGTGGAAGACGCCCCAGCCCGGGGCTACCGGCTATACAAATGGTGCATTCTGGATGTCCTGGAGCGCTGCCAGGATCGTGACTGCGGTGATTGCGACCTCTGGGAGGACTGCGAAGGCCGGGCCCGGGAAGCCGATGGCTATTACCGGATCGATGACGCCATCACCAGGAAACGCCAGGTATCAGAGCAGACCTGGCGGTCGGAATACCTCTGCCAAATCCCCAGTTCGGAGGGCTTGATTTATAAGGAGTTCGACTACGCGTTACATGTTGTTTAAGGCTTAACAAAGCCTTACTAATTCCCCATAAATAACATCCATGCAAACCCTAATAACGCAGGGAGACGGTGGAGTATTGCGTTTTAAGCATAATAACAATGGATGATTGCATGATTGTTATATGGTGCAATTAATTGTATTTAGAGGCGTGACTGTCAAATTATTAATACTGAGTAACTTTCACCACGTATTACCAAAAAGGGTGGTCAGTTGCGGTGCAATCAGATGGGTCAAAATAATTGGACTATATAGCGTTGTTGTATGCAGTGTGGGTAAAAGCCATTGGTAAACTTGCGTAACTCATTAATCGCACTACGCTATTCATGGGTTAATTTATGTGTTATTTGGCTTAGTTAGGCATATTGCGTGCATCTACTATTACTGACATTCAAACCATCCCTTAAAAAACAGGAGGCAAACTTATCGATCAAAGCCACGGCGCCCAACAGCCAACACCAGCCGCCCAGGCAACGGACCAGGGGGAGTCGCCGGTCCATAAAAAACCTCCCCAGCGCATCGAAAACTGAAGGCAGCGCCCGGGCATATCAGAGAGGAAATAGCAATCCTGGCCCCCTTGAGAGGACGGCGAACTTGCAAATGAGCGCAGGATGGGCCAGTCCCACCGAGGCTCCCCCGGCTCCCAAAGAGGCGGGTAGGCGGCACAACCGAAAGTGACCTGGAATTGAGCGCCAAGGCGATGAACCTGAAGGCTCGCGGGTTTGTGGGTTTACCGAAAAGAACCCTGGGGATCGGCCCCCTGAAAGCCGAGCGCATGGCCGACCCGGAGATGGGCGGGATCAAGGAAGCCGGAGTAGTGACCCTGAGCATAAAGCGGCCTGGAGGTGGTGGAGCGACGGAAACTCCAGGAAGGAAGGGGACGGGAAACGGCGGAGGTGATTCAAGCGGCCGGGTCGGGGAAGCGTGAAACCGAGAATCCCAAATGAATTTGGCCCTGATTACGGGGGCGGGAGTTTCTGGTAAAGTTCCTGCCCCTCAATGAGCGTCAAGCTCGTTAAAACGACTGTAGTCAGTAGAGGTGACCAGGATGGAAGAAAATCGGGAGCATTTGGAAATGATCCGCAAGGCCCTGGAGTTAATCGAAAACCGGGCCTTTGCCATCATGCAGAACTTAGACGCCCACGGCGAGACCATCCCCCTGGAATTCGTGGGCCAATTCAGAAGAGCCCATGAAGAATTGGATGAGATGGTAAATCACCTGGCTGATTTGGCAGGGTTAGGGGATGAGGCGGAAGAAGATGGCAGTCAGAGTTTCGACCAGACAGTATGAAGCGAGCCATGGGCGGCAGCCCAGAGGCTGGGGCAGATGGGGTTTTAAAATCGACGATCAGATCGAGTGGCTCGCCGGGACTTACACCGAGGCTAAAAAGCTGGCCACTAAGCAGGCCCGGCAGGAAGGCATCTCTTTTATCGAGGTGCTCCCATGAAAACCGTGATGGATATGGATGAGGAGTTGATCAGGGGCAGGGCCTGGGGCGACCCGGCCTGGGCCGTTCAGCAGATTCTTTATCTCAAAGGTCAGCTCAAAATGGCGCAGGCGGCCATCAATGATCTGGCCCTCCCACGGATTGCTGAACTGGAAAGAGAGATAGTCAGCCTCCAGGATGAGTTGGCGGCGGCTTTTTCTAACCCCTCCCGATAAACAACCGGGCCCCCTGGGGCGGCATCCTCAGGAGGCCCAAAACCATCTCAAGCCTGGAGGCAAAGACGATGCCTGCTTATACCACGGCTGCGACAGAGAAGCAAGATTATCCCGAAATCCCGGAACTGCGGGTCGTTGAAAAACCCCTTTACCTGGTTGGAACTCAGGTGCAGGCGCATCCCCTTCCCGCCTCCTGGAGGGCCTTTACCGAAGACGGCTCCAAATTCTATGAGGTGGATTCCCGCTGGTGCGGCCGGTTCCACGTCTGGACCCTCGAAATTAACGGCGAGTGGGGCCGGCGGCTCAAGCGGCGCCAGGGGTACTGGGACAGCCGTACCGGGATTTACTTTTACTCCGGCCCCAAGGAGTAAAGACCAATTTTGAATTCTTAACCGCGGAGTCCTCGAAGGCACCGGATAGGACATCCCGAAAGGAGGTAAGGTGCAAACCTGTACCTTTTTCAGCGTACTGAACCGGCAGAATCAATTGGGGGAGCGCCTGGTATCCATCGCCTTTCACTCTCCCAAAGCTTATCACGGCCGCTCTTACCGGGCTCTCGCTCCCCGACAGAAGATGCTGAAGATGGACGAGGCGACCTACCGGGTCGAATATCAGAAGATTCTGGACAAACTGAACCCTCGAAAGGTCTTCGCTGACCTGGGGGAAGACGCCATTTTGCTCTGTTGGGAGCCTCCCGGCAAATTCTGTCACCGCAGATTAGTGGCCGAATGGCTGGAGAAGCACCTGGAGGTAAGTGTCCCGGAGATGCTGGAGCCGGGTCTGTTCGATGATCTTTAAGTAACAACATCTTTTGGAGGCAAGGCAATGATTACCGACTACCTGAAGGCTGGCTACCCGGTCTTAATGGTGCGGACGCACGAGCCGGAGCGCTTCATCGGCTCCATGGTCAAGAAAATCAATGGCCGGACCCCATATCAGTGGGATTTGGTGCGGGGTTATCGGGAACTGGGCAATGGGGCGGAGTGGGAGGAAGCCGATCCCTTCGACCTGCCCAACATCGCGGCCCGGGGAAAAGAAAAGGCAGTGTGGTTCCTGCGGAATTACCACTTCAACCTCAAAGAACCGGTGGTCATCCAGGGAATCGAGAACAATATCCCAGCCTACAAGGCCAGGGGGATCACGTTGGTCATAGTCGCCCCGGACGCTGACCTGCCCGCGGAACTGGAGCGGGAGGTGGTGGTGTTGGACTTTCCTTTACCGACCCGGGAAGAGCTTAAAGGCATCCTGGCGGGCCTGGAGGAGGGTACCGGAGTCAAGGCGGAAAAAGAGGAAGCAGTATTGGATGCGGCTCAGGGGCTGACCTGGGAGGAATCCGAGAATGCCCTGGCTTTGGCTCTGGTGCGGCAGAAACGGTTCGACCCCAAGACCATCACCGAACTCAAGGCCCAGATGGTCAAGAAGTCGGCAGCCCTGGAGTTCAGCCAGTTTACTGAAACATTCAAGACCCTGGGCGGCCTGGAGAACCTGAAGGAGTGGACCTTGAACCGTTTCAAGAACCGGCGGCCGGGGCTGCCTTTTCGGGGCATCCTGCTCCTGGGGGTGCCCGGCACCGGCAAGAGCCACTTCGCTAAAGCCCTGGGCAACCAGGTGGGCTGGCCCTGCCTCTCCCTGAATCTGGGGAAGGTCTTCGGCTCCCTGGTGGGTGAATCCGAGGCCAAGATGCGGGAGGCCCTGAAGGTGGTGGACGCCATGGCGCCCTGCATCCTCTTCCTGGACGAAATCGAGAAGGGCCTGGCCGGGGTGGGCGGCGGCTCCACCGACGGCGGTACGACCCAAAGGGTGGGCGGCACCTTCCTCACCTGGCTGAATGACCACACCTCCGAGGTCTTCGTGATAGCGACGTGCAACGATTATGCGAAACTGCCCCCGGAATACACCAGGATGGGGAGATGGGATGCCATCTTCTTTGTCGACAACCCGAACCCCAAGGAGCGGCTGCACATCCTGGGAATCTACTGCGAGATGTTCGGGGTGACCGACACCATCAAAATCCCCAGCCCGGAAGACCTGGAGGGTTATTCGGGCGCTGAGATACGGCAGGTGGCCATCGAAGCCGCTTACAACGGCGGCGACGTGATGGCGGCAACCCGGTTTGTCATACCTATAAGTAAAAGCCAAAAAAACCAGATGGATGCTTTGCGAGAGTGGGCCAAACCCCGAACCATCCCGGCCAGCCGGCAGGACCTGGAGGAATTGAAGGGCAAGCGGAGGGTGCAGGTATGAGCGCCGAGTTCCCTTTTCCCTGTTGTCGGTGCGGCTATTGCTGCCTGGTTGAAACTTGCCCGGCGGGACAATTCTTTTTCGGAGTCGGGAGATATTCTCTCTGTCCCGGCCTCTCTTTCCAAGACGATCAAGCGGTTTGCCAGATTGCCTTGATTGACCTTGAGATCATCGGGGGCGGGGCCGGCTGCTGCATCAAGGCTCGGGCCGTCAAGGGTGACAAGGTTTACGACTTCGCCTCTCTCCCCGTAGATTTAAAAAAAGACTTAGCACAGGCCCTTAGAAGGAGGAAGGCGGCATGATGGCGGTCGAGATCAACGACGATACCAGGGAGATTATCGAGGCTCCGGTTCCGATTCGACTCCCCAAATGGCTATGGTTGGTACTGACGGCACGGGCGAAGGCACTTTATGGCGGCGATATCGATGCCTGTATTCGACAGCTACTGCAGGTCGGAATTGAAAAAGAAATCCGAATCGCGGGCATGGCAATGTCTGTGGCAGGAGGTCCTAAAAAATGAGCCATTATTCAGAAGTGCAGATCGAGTTTCGGGACGGGGCGGCTCTGGTGGCCGCCCTGGTTCGTTTGGGAATTAACCCAGAGGGCATCAAGGTACACAAAGAGTCCCAGCCGCTTTACGGATATCAGGGTGATAAACGGGAACAGAGGGCTCACATCATCATCCGGCGCCAGTATGTTCAGGCTTACGCCAACGACATCGGCTTTGAGCGCTTGATGAATGGCACTTACCGGGTCTGGATATCCGATTTCGACCGGGGCACCGACGGCCAGGGGAAATATGGCGATGCCTGGCTGGGGCGGCTGAAACAGGCTTACGGCGTGGAGAAGGCCAAGGCTGAGGCCAGGAAGAAGGGTTACCGGGTCACTGAACAGAAGCAAGACGACGGCCGCATCCGGCTGATCTGCAGGAGGTAGTCATGCAAGAGATCATCATAGAGTTCGATCTGGCCGGTGAGGTCAAGCTGGAAGGAAAGGGCTTCCAGGGAAAAAGCTGCGATGAGGCCATGGGCCACTTCGAGAAGGCCCTGGGCGTCGTGGCTAAGCGGCAGAACAAACCCGAATATTTCCAGGGGATAAAGACCGATGCCAGCCAGCGAGCTTGAGTTCGACTTCTCGGAAGATGGCGCCGCCTCCACCCCCTGGTGGACGGAAGAGACGGCCGAAATCCTCTCCACCCTCGGGCCCCCGTCTCCGGGGTTCGAAGATCTGAATAGCAATCGGTGGTGTGGGTAAATCCCCTATAAGTAAAACCCTCTTACTCACTCTTTTATCCAGCCCGGGGCGGCGGCGCCCCGGTTTGGACTAAGGGAGCGATGGTTCCCCCAGATGGCCGGTATTGACCGGCCTTAATTTTTTCAAGCGGAGGAAAGGCAATGAAAAGCAACGGTAACGGCTTCGAGGAGATGGTGGCCATCCAGTTGGCCGTGCGGTCCTGGCCGGGACAGGCCAAGTTGAGCGCCGAAGACCTGGGGCTCAAGGACGGCGAAGTCCCGGAAATCTTCTATTTGGGGAACAAAAAGTTGTACCCGCAGGAATGGCGGCAACTCTTTTCCCAGCTTTCCAACAAGGCCCGGAGTTACCTGAACGATACCTCGTATCCCTTTGTGGTTGAATACGTCCGGGCCATACCCAAGCGTAACCTGGCCCGGGTGGTGGAGCGGCTGGAGGAACTGAAGGCCGAGTACCTGGCCCGGGCCGAGGAGTTCGTGGCCCACTATGACGCCATTCAGGAGCAGTGGCGGGAGAAATACCCGGACATCTGGCCGCGCCTCGCCCCCCACTACCCCACCAAGAGCCAGCTTCGCCGGAAGTTCGACTTCTTCTGGAGCGTCTTTGACATCAAAGGCGCGGAAATAAAGGAAGGGAGTGCTCCGGAGGTCATTGAGGCCTATCAGCGGGCCAAAGAAGAACTCCAGGCCCGCTACGAGGAGATGGTCGAAGAAGCTGTGGTTTATCTCCGCAAGAAGGTCCTGGAGGTGGTGACCAACCTTTCCAGCCGCCTGAAAGAAGGGCGCATCGTCCGCAACGACACCCTGGAGAGTGTCCGCCGGGTGGAGAACTGGTTCAAAGACCTCAATATCTTCGGCGACACGGAAGTCGAGAAGGCCCTGACCGGACTGCGCTCCGTCCTCAACGGCACCGACTACGAGACTCTGAAGGACAACGAAACCCTGAAACAGCAGTTGGCGAACCTGGCCGACCAGGTGGCCGCGGCAGCGGGCAAGCTGGATGACGTGAGCAACATCTCCGGGAATTACAAGCGGCTGATCGATCTCAGTTAAGGGGCTGCCGGGATACCCCGGTGCCCCAAATCTTTGAGGAGGTAAGACCATGAGTGCACCAGAATCATCGGCAACCATCATGTTCCCGGTAAGCTGCTTTGACCAGGAAATCAGGGCGTTGCTGGAAAGGGAATATGACATTGAGTTTAAGCCACAAGTGTTCGGGCCTAATTTCGAGATCGAAACCAAGCGCCTTTATGCCAGCATGGAGATCGACATCCAAGAGGGGCTGCTGGTTTTCTCGAATGGTGAGGCCCGGTATGGCGAATTCGCCGAACTGGAGGAATTTTTGGTCAAGAAAGGCATCCCCTTCGACCGGGAA
>JAGVAH010000086.1 GCA_020060385.1 Syntrophobacterales bacterium
AGAAAAAAAATCGCCTCCGGGTGAAATTTTTTCGATGACACTTACTGGTCATCATATGCAAGTTCCTAACCGGACACTGCTGGGATTTAGGGGGATTTCGAATGCTTATCAAATCCCCCCTAACCCCCCTTTTTCAAAGGGGGGGATAAGAACCGCTTTTTATTCGGCCCAGAGTCTGTTTTTCAACAGCCTGTTCAAGAGGGGGCGGGCAAGAGATTGCCTGGACCGGGAGCAAAGGGGCTTCACCCTCTTGGAATTGGTGGTGGTCCTGGCCCTCCTGACCCTGATGCTGGGCCTGGTGGTGCCCAATATGTATGGCTCCTGGCAGCGGGAGCGGGACCGGGCCGGGATGCGGCAGCTGATGACCACCCTGCGCACCGCCCGGAGCTTAGCGGCCACCAGGCACCAGCGGGTGCGCGTCTTTCTGGACCTGGCCGCGGGGCGCTACCAATTGGAAGGATCTGACCGGAAAGTGGATTTGTCCCGGAGTTTTCGCCTGGGCGACGCCCATCTGGTGTGGGAGGATCGTCAGGCCCGCCGGGGCTATATTGCCTTCTACGGGGATGGAACTTCCAGCGGCGGCTATCTGGCCCTGGTGGACCGGGGTGGCGGGGTCCAGGTCATCGACGTGGAAATCATAACCGGCAAGGTCAATCTCAAATCTGCAGGGTGATGAAAAGACGAGGGGTCGGAAATAAGGGAGGGAAAGACGGGGGCTTCAGCC
Organism: Syntrophobacterales bacterium; assembly: GCA_020060385.1. Lineage (GTDB taxonomy): Bacteria > Desulfobacterota > Desulfobaccia > Desulfobaccales > 0-14-0-80-60-11 > SURF-52. Next base: position 725 of record JAGVAH010000086.1, read on the forward strand.
TCCTGGAAGTCTTGGTGGCCGCCGCGCTGATGGGCTTGATGCTGGTGGTCATCCTGGAGGTCCTCACCTCCACCTTGCGGGCCCAGGAGGCTTCCCGGAGCCATACCCAGGCGGTGCTGGCCGCGGAAAAGGTGCTGGAGGAATACAGTGAACTGCGAAATTATAAGGAAGGCACCTTTCAGGGGCGGGAAGGGCGCTTTGACTACCAGGTGCGCCTGACGCCCCAATTTCAAGTCGATTTTCCCATTTTTCAAGATAAGCGGTTGCTGTGCTATCTGGTGCAGGTGACGGTCTCCTGGAAGGAGCAGGGGAAAACCAAGACCCTGGACCTTGAGACCCTGAGGACGGAGGCCTTGAAGAAATCGTGAGCCTGCCGGAAAAACCTAAATGCTCCGGGGCCGCGGGTTTTACCCTGCTGGAGTTAATGATCTCTTTGGCCCTGGTAAGCCTGCTCAGCCTGGTGGCTTTTATGTCCTTGAACCTGAGCCTGAAGGCGGTGGCCCGGGGACAGACCGCGGCCGCCAACCTCCAGGAATTGCGGGTGGGCCAGAGCTTTCTGGAAAGGAGTCTGAACTCCGCGGCCCCGGGCCTTAAAGAGGTCAGGGGGGCCCAGGTCTATTTCCTGGGGACCCCCCAGGAGATGCGCTTCTTCACCTTTTTGCCCCTGCAGGCTTACAACCTGGGAGGCATCTTTCATTGGCGGGTCCTGGTGGGACGGGATGCCGCGGGGCAGGGCGCCATAGCCGTGGAACAATGCAAAAGCCTCAACTGGACCCGGGACCCTGAAAAGGTGGAATTAAGGCAGATTTTGTTGACCAACGTGACTGCCGTCCGCTTTTTCTACGGCCAGGGTGGCAAGGAATACGACCGTTGGGATGCCAACCATCAAAAGGAACTGCCCCAGTGGGTGCGGGTGCAACTGACCCTGGGAAACCAGCAACCCACTGATTGGTTAATCCCCATCCATGTCAGGGATGATAGTGGCACAAAATCGTAGATTTCCTGGTCAGAGGGAGACCGGACGCCCCTGGCCGCCGGCCCGGGAAGAAGGAGCCATCCTGCTGCTGGTGATCTGGATACTGGCCTTGCTCAGCGTGGTGGTTCTGAGTTGGGCCCAGGAATGGCGCACCGAGATCAAACTGGCGGCCAATTTTCGGGATGACCGCCGCTGCTACCACCTGGCCGCGGCAGGGGTCTACTACGCCCTGGCCAAGGTGACCGCGGCCAAGCTGGCTGAGCATCAAAACCAGGTTTCTTTGTCGCTGGGAACTTTGGTTGCTCCTGACACCTGGAACGGGGATCAACAGCGGCATCTTTTGGAGCTGCCCGGGGGTCAGGTGGAAGTGCGGGTGGCGGACGAGTCCGGAAAGATCAACCTTAACCAGGCTGACCCGGAGATATTGGCGAATCTCTTTGCAGTTTTGGGTTTTTCAGCCTCGAAAGTGCCGGTCATGGTGGATTCCATCCTGGATTGGCGGAGTCCTGATTCCCTTATCCGCCCCCATGGAGCCAAGAGCAGCTATTACTTGAGTTTGGACCAACCTTACCCGGCGAAAAGCGGTAAGTTTGATACGGTGGAGGAACTGGCCTGGGTCCGGGGTTTTGGCGCCGGCGCCAACCCTGCCCGCTTGTCTGCGTATCTCACCGTCCAGGATGGACGCCAGATTAATTTGAATACTGCCCCCCAGGAGGTCATGTTAGCCTTGGGGTTACAGCCGGATCTGGTCAGCACTCTAATCCAGGAGCGCCAGGTTGGCCCTTTGCGCTCCGAGGAAGTGATGCCCCGATTGTCCGGGGACCCGCAAATGCAGAATCTGATCCACTACATTACCTTTAACAGTTCTACTTTTTTTAGTATCTTAGCCACAGGCATGATAAATGACCAAGAGAAGGCCCGGCATACCATCAAAGCGATAGTGCGTCTGGATAAGAAGTGGAATACGCCCTGGAAGTTTCTCTACTGGGCGGACGATTACCCCGGTTGAAGAAAACAGATGAACTGGAATCTTAACAATTGGTGGGGGAAGATCTCCGCGGATCTCCTGGCGGAGGCCGACAGCCTGGGGGTTTACCTGGACAGGAGCGGGCTGACCCTGGCCCATATGCAGAAAGGCCTGACCGGCAGCCGGTTGCTGCACCTGGAACGCCTCCCCCGGGCCGGCGCGGCCCTGGAATCCCTGGAGGTCCGCTGCCGGGAGATCATTGCGCCCTGGAGATTGGCAAATTGCCCGGTGAACCTGGCGGTAAGCGGAGACCTGGCCTTTTTCCGGGAGGTGGCGCTACCGGCCGCGGCCGGGGAAAATCTGGCCCAGGTGGTGGGTTATGAACTGGACCGCTTCCTGCCCTTGACGGCCGCGCAAGTGTTTTATGATTATCAGATCCTCAACCAATCCGAGACCGGCATTCACTTGCTATTGATGGCTTTGCCCCGGGAACCGGTGGAGGAATGTCTGGAACTGCTCACCCGCTTGGATTTGAGACCCGTCGCCTTGGAGCCCGGGCCGGTGGCGGTGGCCAATGCCTTTGCTCTTTTGGGAGGGAAACCGCCGTCTTCCTGGCTCCTCTTGCAGGAGGAAGCCAGGGGGTTGGAGTTGACCTGTATCAGGGGGCGGACGCTGGTCTTCTCCCGGCCACTCAGGACCCAGCCCCCGCAAAAACCGGCGGAGGCCCTGCTGGAAGAAATCCAGAAGCTGGAAAACGGGGGTCATCCTCCCCAGGCCCTGGGTCTTTCCCTCCAGGCGGCCACCGCGCCCCAGATCACGGCCATGGCCAGACAGGGGAATTTGACCGTTATCACCCCGGATAGTCTTCTCATCCAGGGCCTGCCTCCGGGAAAAGACCTGGAACCCGGAGCCCTGGCGGCGTTGGGAGCGGCCTTGCGGGGTCTGGGGAAGGTGCCCCTCAGGGCCAATCTCCTGCCCCCGGAAGAGAGGGCCGCGGCGGGACCCAGCGGTTTTTCTTTGAACCGGCTGTTGCTGATGGTCTTTATGGCCCTTATCTTGCTGTGGATGGGCAGCCTGATGATCCATAAGCGGGTATTGCTCTACCGGGTAAACCAGCAGTTGGCCCAAATCACCCCGGAAGTGCGCCTGGTGGAGAAGCAGTTGGCTCAAAGCCAGGCTTTGGCCAAGCAACAGCAGAACCTCCGCCACCTGGAAAAGACGCCCAACAGACTCAATATTCTCAAGGATCTGACTCAACTTATTCCGCAGCATACCTGGCTGTTCAATCTGCGGATCAATCGACAGAATCTGGAAATGGGAGGCCTGTCCAAGTCCGCCGCCGATCTGATTCCTCTGCTGGAGAAATCCGGTTGGCTCACCAAAACGGAATTTGCCTCCCCCATAGTGACCGATGCCAATAAACTCGAGCATTTTAAAATTAAAGCAGAAATTAAAGACCTGGAACTGGGTTCCTGAGGGGCTGACCCCCCGGCAGCAGCGCCTGGCCTGGGTATTGGCAGGGGGATTACTCCTGTTGACCCTCTATCTGGTCCTGGTTTATCCACTGTTGGCTTTGAACCGGAGCTGGTCCCAGGATTTGGTCCGCAAGCGGCAACTGCTGGCGCGCTATCAGACTCTGCAGGAAAATAAGATTAAGGTGGCCCGGGCTCTGCAGGCTTTAAAAGGCGCGGTGTCGCAGATGGAGGGCCAGTTCCTGGCCGGGGGCAACCCGGCGGTGGCCTCCGCGGATCTCCAGGAAATCTTGAAAAACGTCACCGGGGCCCACGGGGTGCAAGTGACCAGTATCAAGGTGTTGCAGCCCCGGGATGCCGGCCCTTATCAGGAAGTGCCGGTGCAAGTGCAGCTGTCCGGGACTATGTCCCAATTGCTCACAATTCTTTATCATTTGGAGCATCATAAAAAGTTGCTTTTTATCCCGGAATTGGAGATTAATGCCCCCCGCTGGATGGCCAAACAGAAGGAAGAGGACCAGCCGGTGCAGGTGAATCTGGTGGTGACGGGGCTGATTAAAAAGGGGACCACCGCTTGATTTGGCGTCGCAGTCTGTTGTGGCAACTGCTGCTTTTGGGGGGCTGTGGCCTGCTGCTGCTGGGGATTGTACAGGTGTGGCTGGGAAACGACCTGGCTCCCGCGGCGGCCCGGGGCCGTAAAGGTCCGGAGGTCCCCCAGGTTTCACCCCTTAGAGACCAGCGGCCCATGGGGGACTTTGTGGTGGTGGCCACCAAGAACCTCTTCTCCCCGGACCGCACCGGTCCGACCCCCGGCGCCAAGGTCCCCAAAACCGAGGGGAGTCTGGAAGGCCGCATTCTTCTGGGCACCATTATCATTGGCGACGAAAGGGCGGCGATGATCAGCGACAAAGGAGCCAAAGGCCGGAAACCTCAGGTGCAGGTGCTGCGCCTGGGGGAGGAATGGGATGGCTTTAAATTGGTGGAGATTTTAAATGAGGGCGTAGTTTTTCAAAGCAGAGAAGGCAAAAAGACTTTAAATTTTCCGGAATAAAGGGATAAATAGAAAACGATGAGAGGTTTCTTCCCTTTGAGGGGTTGGTCAGGCAGAAGATGGCGCCTGCAGCGCCTGCTGGTCCTCTTTCTGGCCTTGGGCCTGGGGGGGTGCGGAGGCTCCTCCACGGTTGCCACCCCGCCCCTCCTCCCCCCTTCCCACCACCAGGTGCCGGTGCGGGTTTCTCAAGCTCCAGTGAAGCGGGACCAAAAAGAAGCTCTCCTGGACAGGGCGAGAAAAGAGCGCCTGCAAGCCCGTCGGGAAGCCGAGGTGGATGACCTGGGAATACAGCAATACGCCACGGCCATCAAAAAAGTACACGCCAGGCGCCGCCAGCCTAAGCAAGGGGAAAAGGTCTACCCCCTGGATCTCAACCTGAAGGGCGCCGATCTGGTGGAAACCATCCGGGTCCTGGCGGATACCCTGGGCCTCAATTACGCCATCGATTCCCGGGTCAGGGGCACGGTGAATGTGCGGGCCACCGGGAAGCTGACTGAAGGGGATATCCTGGGGATCATGGAGTCGATCCTGGTGGTCAATAACGCCACCCTGATCAAGTCCGGCAATCTTTATAAGATCGTGCCCCTGGATAAATCGCACACCGAGTCCATGCCCGTTTTCCACCGGGGAGAAATCCCCGTGGGCATGACCGTGCAGGTGCTCTTTCCCCAGCAGACCGCGGCCAAGGAGTTGGTGGCGGTGCTGAAACCCATGATGACCCCGGGGGGCGGCATCTTCGAGGGGTCCCATAATGCCCTGATCCTGGTGGACACTCCGGCCAATCTGGAAAAGCTCCTGCAGCTGATCCAGATGATCGATACCCAGGCCCTGTCCCAAACCCTGGTGCGGGTAGTGAAGGTGCACAATACCGATCCCAATGAAATCATTAGCGAGCTGGAGGTGATCTTTTCCGCGTACGGCACCCTGGCCCAGAAGGGGAAATTCGGGGTCAGCTTCCTGCCGGTGCAGCGCCTGAATTCGGTGATGATCCTGGCCAACTCCGGCTCCCTGATGAACCGGGCCCTGCACTGGGTCAAGCAACTGGACCTGCGCACCGACATGCTGGCCAACGTCCATGTTTACAATGTGGAGAATTATAAGGCCAAGAACCTGGCCGACCTCCTGACCCAGGTTTATGGGGGCACGGTTGCGGCCCCCACCATCAAGGAAAAGAAACCGGAAACCGGGGCCCGGGCCCTGGGGAGTTCGCTCTTTGGCGCCGGCAGAGGCGCCGGCACCACGGGCGGGGCTTCGGGCGCCAGCCAGAGGACCACGGGCATGGGCGGCCTGGGCACTTCGACGGGTGGGACTGGCTTAGGCGGGCTGCAATCTCAGGCTGCCGGGGACATTGGGGCTGGGCCCCCCCAAGCCTTGAAGGAACGGGCCGGGCCCTTGGGGGCAGGGGCCGGGGCTACTGGCAAAGAAGGGGTGCGCATCATTCCCGATGAGGAAAACAACCTCCTGGTGGTGGTGGCTCCGCCCCACGAATGGCGCATCATCTCCAGACTCTTGAAGAGTTTGGACATCATGCCCAGGCAGGTGCTGAACGAGGTTTTGGTGGCCGAGGTCCGTCTCAGCGACGAACTGTCCTACGGCATCGAATTTCTCCTGGGCGCCACCGCCCAGGCGCCCAGCGCCGCCACCGGCACCTCTACCAGCAGCAGCACCACCGGGGTCCTGGTGGCCGGCACCTCCACCACCCCGGCTCCCACCACCATCTCGGGGGTGACGGTCTCCGGGCCGGCCTCGGCCACCTTTGCTGCAGCCAGCGGCTTCACCTTCGTGGCCACGGATACCCTGAACAAGTTGAAGGGCCTCATCAATTTGCTGGCTTCCCAGGGCCGGGTGGATATTTTGGCCTCGCCCCACATCATGGCCGCCAACAACCAGGAGGCCACCATCATGATCGGCGAAGAGGTGCCCACCCTCACCTCCCAGTCGATCCCCCTGGTCAGCCAGACCACTTCTTTCCAGACCTCCACGGTACAGTACCGCAATACCGGCATCATCCTCTCGGTGAAGCCCCAGATCAACGCCAATGGCATGGTGACCCTGGACATCGCCCAGGAGGTGAGCAGCGCCTCCACCACCAGCACCGGCGTGAGCGGCACCCCCACCTTTACGGTGCGCCAGGCCAAGACTTCCCTGATTACCGGGGACAACCAGACCGTGGTCCTGGGGGGACTCATCCGGGAGGATAAGACCACCAGTCAGGCCGGCATTCCCGGGCTGCGGAAGATGCCGATCCTGGGTCCCTTGTTCGGGTCGGAAAAGGTGAGCAAGCAAAAGACCGAACTCATAGTCTTGATTACCCCGCATATTATCACTAACTTGGAGGAAGGGGCCAAGATCACCCATGACATGAAAGAGAAGGTGGGCATGGAAGAGCCCCCGCCCCTGCGCCGGGAGAGCCCGAAACCCCCGGAGCCGGGTCCGGGCCGATATTAAGTTTGATTTAAGAATCCGGATGTGGTATCCGAAAAAAAGCTAGGAGTTTGAGTCTCTAAAGGGAGGCAAAGGAGGGAGCCATGACCCGCATACTGCTGGCGGCAACACTGAGCATTATGCTGGTGGGAGCCTGGGGTGGCATCGCCGCAGCCGGGGAGGCCTATTCCTTGAGCAAGGCCTATAACATGGATAAGGCCGCGCGGGGGTTTGTGGAACCCCCCAAAGGAGAGCCCAGCGCTTCCATAGTGGCGGCGGACGCCGTTCTCGGCCGTCCCCTGGGGCTGGCCACCACCATTGTGGGCACCGGGGTCTTTATCCTCACCCTGCCTATGAGCGTGCCTTCCGGGAGCGTGGAATCCGCGGCCTGGGGCCTGATAGGCCGCCCGGGAGGTTGGACCTTCAACCGCCCCCTGGGCCGGAGCAAGCCTGAATACGAAGAACAGAGAATTTTTAAATAGAAGGGATCCCAGAGAACGTTCTTTAGGGGGGGAGGGGCCGAGGGCCCTTCCCCCCGCAACTTTTTAAGGCCGATGCTCACCCCCCCAACAATAACCGGGTAAGTTCCCGGGTGCCAAAGAGATACCCCACCGCCGCCCCGGCCAGAAACGGGCCGTAGGGAATGGCCGTCACCCGCCAGGCGCCCTGCCGCCAGTTGCCGCTGATCAAGACCGCGCCGAAGCCCACCAGGCTGCCCAGGGCGGCGCTCACCAGGATCACGAAAGGCAGGGATTTGATGCCCAGGAAGGCCCCGATCAGGGCCAGCAGTTTCACGTCCCCCCCGCCCATGCCCATCTTCCCGGTCAGTTTCTCATAGGCCCACATCAAGCCATAGAAGAGAGCCCCGCCCACCAACGCCCCGGCCAGGGCCTCCCCAAAGGAAAGGTGCGGGAAGATCAGGGCGAAAGCCAGCCCCAGGCCGATACCGGGCAGGGTGATGACATCCGGAAGCCAGCGGTGCTCCAGGTCGAGGCCGGTGAGGGTGAGGAGTATGGCGCAGAAAGGTCCGTACACTAAGAGGAGATAACTGCCGGGAAAGGAGGCCCACAAGGCCAGGGCCAGGAGACCCCCGGCCAGCTCCACCCCGGGATAACGCCAGGAAATGGGGTCGCGGCAAGAGCGGCAGCGCCCCTTAAGCAGAAAGAAGCTCAACAGGGGCAGATTATCCTGCCAGGGGATGGGGGCCCGGCAATGGGGGCAGCGGGAGCGTCCGGCCCAGACCGGTTCCTTAAGGGGCAGACGGGTGATCACCACATTGAGGAAGCTCCCCAGGGCCAGTCCCACCAGAAATGCCAGGAAAAAGGCTGCCATCGCTTCAGTAAGGGAGCTTCTTAGCCGGCAGGGTCAATCGTTGCCCAGGTCCAGGCGCTCCACCCGGGATAAGGGCATATTCCAATACCCCAGGTCGGTGTTGCCTTCCACCAGGACATTGACCACATAGACTTCCCCCCCCATCTTCTCCCCGGAAATGAGGAAGATTTCGGCCTGGCGATAACCTCCCTGGGTAGGGCCAGTAAAGCGCATGCTCTTCAGCAGATTAAGGGGCAGCCATTGTTTGGCGCCCCCTTCCCGGACCGTGATCTCCTGGCGGGTGCCGGGGAGCCTGAGGCGGTGCACCATGAAGGCCAGACCGTCCTGGGTGATCACCCGGCTGGGGTAGGTGAAGGTCGGCGGCGGCGGCAGCTCCCGGGGAGCGCAGGCCGCCAGCAGCGAAAGGGCCAGGACCCAGCAGAGGGAAGGGGAGGAGAGCCGGGGAACCAACCGGGATAATTTCGCCTTCAGATAGAGAACCAAGTGTCCAGCCTGCATCTGATAACCTCTTTGCCCACAAGGAAAAAGCAGGACTACCCTGATGCCTATTCATATCACAAAGAGGTGATCTGGGGGGATTAAAAATAGCAGTGCCGGTGATTAGGCCACCAAAAGCATTCTTGCCGACATCAGGAGGCGATGAGGGAAAAAGGAGAAAACATACATAAATGTAATTGTTTTTAAATGACATACTACATTATTGTATATGATCATTTGTCCTCTTGTTAGTTATCTTGTTGAATTATTTGGGGTTTTAGATGGCACCGACTTTGCATTTTTATAACGCTGAAATTATCTATTCTCATAAGGGAGGGAGTTACCCAATGAATCCGGCTGATACGGCCTTTGTTCTGGTGTCCGCCGCCCTGGTGATGCTCATGACTCCGGGACTGGCTCTTTTCTATGGGGGCATGGTGCGCAGTAAAACGTCCTGGCCACCATCATGCAGAACTTCATTATGTTGGGCGTGGTGGGGGTGCTCTGGGCCATCTATGGCTATAGCCTGGCTTTCGGCCCCGATGTGGGCCACTTCATCGGCAACCTGGACTGGCTGGGCCTGGCGGGCGTGGGCGCCGAGCCCTTCAAGGCCTATTCCGAGACCATCCCCCACCAGACCTTCATGATCTATCAGGCCATGTTCGCCATCATCACTCCGGCGCTGATAACCGGGGCCTGGGCCGAGCGCATGAAATTCAGCACCTTCCTGGTATTCATGGTGCTCTGGTCCACCATCGTTTACTGCCCGGTGGCCCATTGGGTCTGGGGGGACGGCGGTTGGTTGAAGTCCCTGGGTGCCCTGGATTTCGCGGGGGGCACGGTGGTGCATATCAACGCCGGCATCGCCGCCCTGGCTGCGGCCCTGGTCATGGGACCCCGCAAAGGTTACGCGGGTTACGGTAATGGCACGGAGGCCTTCATCCCCCACAATCTGCCCATGACCGTGCTGGGGGCAGGGCTGCTGTGGTTCGGCTGGTTCGGCTTCAACGCCGGCAGCGCCCTGGCGGCCGGGGCTCTGGCCAGTTCCGCCTTTACCGCCACACATCTGGCCACCTGCGCCGCGGTCCTGTCCTGGGTGGGTGCGGAATGGATTCACCGGGGCAAGCCCACCACCTTGGGCGCGGCCTCGGGCGCAGTGGCCGGGCTGGTGGCCGTCACCCCGGCTGCGGGTTACGTGGGCCCCATGTCCGCCATTATCATCGGCCTGGTGGCCGGTGTGGTCTGCTATCTGGCGGTCCTGGCCAAACCCAAACTGGGTTATGACGACTCCCTGGACGTGGTGGGCGTCCACTGCGTAGGGGGGGTGGTGGGAGCCCTCCTCACCGGTCTCTTCGCCACCAAACTGGTAAATGCGGCAGGGGGCGACGGCCTCTTCTTCGGCAACCCGGGACAGCTGGGGATTCAGGCCCTGGCCGTGGGAGTGACCCTGGTTTATTCCTTCATCGTCAGTTTTATTCTCTTTAAAGTCCTGGATGTCACCATGGGTCTCCGGGTCACCCCCGAAGAAGAAGTGGTGGGCCTGGATATCAGCGAACACCAAGAAACTGGCTACAGTATGTAAAATCTCAGGAGGCATGACATGAAAAAAATTGAGGCGATCATCCAGCCCTTTAAGTTGGAACCGGTGAAGGAGGCCCTCCATGCCCTCAGCGTCCAGGGGATGACGGTCACTGAAGTCAAGGGTTTTGGGGTGCAAAAAGGCATCCGGGAAGTCTACCGGGGCATGGAGTACCAGGTGGACTTTCTCCCCAAGGTGAAGATTGAGATTGTGGCCCCGGACGAGAAGGCGAAGACCATCGTGGACACCATTGTGGATAAAGCCCGCACCGGCCGGATCGGCGACGGCAAGATCTTCGTCTACCCGGTGGCGGAGGTCATCCGCATCCGCACCGGGGAGACCGGCGAGAGCGCGGTTTAAGGCAACCAGCGATTATGAGCCGGGGGGAATCCTTCCCCCCGGCAGATTGCCTTTCTTAGGCAGGCCATCAGTCGAGAATAATTTACAATAATGTCACCTTATCTCCCTTCTTTTGTATTTTAGAATTATGCAACCTTTTTAATTATTGCATTTATGTAATTAATAAGATTTTGTTAACAACCTTTTTGTAATTAAGCCAATCGTTCATTAGTTTAACCTATTGATTTTACAGCTTATTAAAAATGGTACAGCAGTTGCTAATGAACCACATACTGAGAGCGCCAAATACTTTTTGCTAGCAGCCCAGGGGAGGAATCATGGTGGATCAAAGACGGGTAAGCAGACGCTGGTAATGGCGGCAGGAGACCAGGCATGAAAAAAGTTGAGGCCATAATTCAGCCTGTCAGGTTGGAACCCGTGAAGGAGGCTCTGCACGCCATCAGCGTCCATGGGATGACAGTCACCGAAGTCAAGGGTTTCGGGGTGCAAAAAGGTATCCGGGAAGTCTACCGGGGCCTGGAGTATCAGGTGGATTTCCTCCCCAAAGTGAAGATTGAGGTGGTGGCTCCGGATGATAAAGTCCAACCCGTGGTCAATACCATCGCCAATAAGGCCCGCACCGGCCGGATTGGGGACGGCAAGATCTTTGTCTATCCGGTGGGGGAAGTCATCCGCATCCGCACGGGAGAAGTGGGCGAAAATGCAGTTTAACCAGTTGGCTCGCAGTCTTCTTAGGTATTAAATTATCCGGAGGTTAGGAGCATGTTAAGACGCATTCTTTTTCTGGCTTCTCTGGCAATATTTCTGTTGGTTACCGGGACCGTGGCTTGGGCGGCCGGTGATCCCACCGGCGCGGCCACTTTAAAGGCCGATCCCGGTAAGGCGGTGGATTACGTCTGGATTCTGCTGTGCGGTTTCCTGGTGATGTTCATGCAGGCCGGGTTCGCCTGCGTGGAGTCAGGGTTCTGCCGGGCCAAGAACGTCACCAACCTGATGACCAAGAATCTGCTGGATTTCGTGGTCGGCTCCCTGGCCTTCTGGGCTGTTGGTTTCGGCATCATTATGGGCGCCGACTGGAATGGGCTAATCGGTTCTTCCAAGTTCTTTCTGGCCGGCGACAGCTACGATGTGGAAACGTATTTAAGCTTTTTTTGGCAACTGGTCTTCGCGGCCACCGCGGCCACCATCGTCTCCGGGGCCGTGGCCGAGCGTATGAAGTTCCAGGCTTATCTCGTCTATTCAGCCGTAATCTGCCTTCTCTTCTACCCGGTGTACGCCCACTGGGTTTGGGGCAGCGGCTGGTTGTCCAAGCTGCCTTATGGTCTGGGGCATCTGGACTTTGCCGGTTCCGGGGTGGTGCACGCAGTGGGCGGTTTCGTGGGTCTGGCCGGGGCCATCGTCCTGGGTCCCCGCTACGGGAAGTTCGGCAAAGATGGCAAGCCCCGGGCTATTCCGGGCCACAGTATCTCCCTGGCCGCACTGGGCACCTTTATCCTCTGGTTCGGTTGGTTCGGTTTTAACCCCGGTTCCACCTTTTCGGCGCATCAATTGCGAATTTCCGTGATCGCCGTGAATACCACCCTGTGCGCCTCCGCGGCTTCCATGACCGCCCTGCTTTTGGTGCTGGGCAAGACCAAAAAGTATGATTTAGGCATGGCCTTGAACGGGGCCCTGGCGGGACTGGTGGCGGTCACCGCGCCCTGCGCCTGGATCCCTTCCTGGGCCGCGGTGGTCATCGGCATCGTGGCCGGCTTCCTGGTGGTGGGCGGTGTTTACCTCCTGGACGCCTTGAAGATCGACGACCCGGTGGGCGCCGTGCCGGTGCACGGTTTCAACGGGGTCTGGGGCCTGCTGGCGGTGGGGATTTTTGCGGATGGCACCTATGGCAACTATGCCGCCAAGGCCCCCTTTGTCCAGGGTCTGCTTTACGGCGGCGCGGGCGCCGGCCAATTCATGGCGCAGCTGATCGGGGCCGTGGTGGTGATTGCCTGGGCCTTTGGCTGCGGCCTCATCCTCTTTAAGGTCCTGGATGCGGTCATTGGTATCCGGGTCGATCCCCATGAGGAGTTGCAGGGGCTGGATGTCGTGGAACATGGCACTCCGGGGTATCCCGAGTTCTATATCCCCCGGATATAACCATCAGGCTGGACCAGGGGCGGGGTGGGCTGCACCCCGCGCCCCGGATTCGATCCATGAGGAGAAGATCATGAAAGAGATTCGGGCCATAATTCGGCTGGAAAAGTTGCGGGAGGTCCTGGATGCCTTGGAAAGCGAAGGCCATCCGGGCGTATCGGTGGAAAGGATCGAGGGCCATGGGCGCCAAACCGGCCTGGTGGAGCAATTCCGGGGGCGGGAGTTCAAAGTGGACCTCTTGCCCAAGGCGCGGCTGGATATCGTCTGTGCTGATGGAGAGGTGGAGAAGCTGGTCAATACCATCGCCAACAATGCCAAAACCGGCGCCATCGGTGACGGCAAGATCTTTGTCTATCCGGTGGAGGATGCATACCGCATCCGCACCGGCGAGTCCGGCGAGAGCGCGGTGTAAGCTAGGCCTTGGGCGGACCGGAGGGGCGAGCCTTGCTCCCCCGGCCTTGGCGGCTCGGAAGGTCGTCAACAGCAGCCACAGGGGTGAAATCGATAAGCAAGTTGTTAAACCAAAGGGACGGAGGCATGGAATTTTCCGCCCCTGCCAAACCTGCAAAGTTTGAGGGCTAAATCTAAATACCACGCATTGACAATCTATCAAGGAGAAGGGGGAAACTGACATGACATTGCATCTGCAGGCAATAAAAAAGTCTTATCTGCTGGCCCTGGTGCTGCTATGCCTGGGGGGGTGGTTGGCGCCCGCCACGCCGGCAGGGGCCCAGACCCAGGCTGCGGCCCCGGAGGAAAAAGCGGCCCCGGCCCCGGCGGAGGATAAGCCCACCGCCAGTTTTGGGGTGGATATCTTAAGCCAATACATCTGGCGGGGCATCGCCTTGAGCCGCAATTCCGCGGTGCTGCAACCCTCGTTGACCTTAGGCTATAAAGGCTTTTCCTTAAATGTCTGGGGTAACTTTGACACCGGCGAGGATAATCCCTACTTATTTCCCACCCCCGGCAAACGGGGAGCCAAGTGGAATGAGACCGACTTCACCTTCGGTTACAGCCGGGATCTTTACACCGGTACGGCTATCAAGTCCATTTCCGCCAATGTGGGGGTGATCTATTACGCCCTGGACTCCACGAATAACCCCCAGGGTGACTCCTTTGAGATTTATTGGGGCCTGGCCGCGGATGTCAATTGGTTCAAGCTGGCGGCCACGGTCAACAAAGAGGTGATGCATTATCCAGGTTGGTGGCTGACTGTGGGGATTTCCCGGGTCTTTGAGCTGCCCATGAAGATCCAGGACAACAGCAACGTCAATCTGGAGATAGGGAATAATTTTATCTTTCTCTTTTCCAACGATGCCGCGGCCTATCCCGACCCCAGCAACCCCAATTTGGACACGGCCTTTTCCGGTCCCCTGGCGGGGCAGCTCTATGCCACTTTAAATATCCCGGTGCACAAATATGTGACGATTGCTCCCAAGGTAGGGTTTTGGTACGCCCTGGGCGGCAACTCCACCGACTTATTAGGAGGCAATCAGAATATGACGGGGCTGTCCTGGGACGGCCAGCATAACCACGTCTATGGCGGCTTGAATGTAACCTTTGCCTATTAGGAGAGGATGACCAGGCCCATTTCCAAGGAGGTAGTTCCTTGGGCCAAATCGGGGAAGTGGCCCTGGGCCTAGGTAGTGGGCCGGTTTGGGCCGAAACGGTGGTAACCAACGGGAGGAGGTATGGCTCCAGGGCCTACCTCCTCATTTTATGGCCCGGGCCGGGTGTTGCGGCCTCAGGCGGTGAGGACGGGGCATGGCATTTCCTCCCATTGGCCTTAATAAGCCAGGCTTTCCGTGTCATAACCATTGACCGCGACTAGATCTTAAGAGGAGGAATTGCCCATGCAAGCAGGGAAAGAGAACGGGCGGCAGCCGGGGGGGCGCTTCGCCTTGGTGGGCAAGGGCGGCAGTCAAAAAATCAACCCATTGTTCACCCTTCCTTAAAACTTTTAAATAAAAACCCTTACCAGAGTGACCGGAGAGTGGAGCCTCCCGGATCTTGCCCCTCCTCCGGCCCCATGGACTCGCCCCCGGCCCTCTGCTGCACCCTCCCTGATCCCTGGTTTTCCGTTGGGCCTCTCGGTTCGGCTTGACGACTCCCCCTGGGATAACTATACTTACCCCTAGTTGTTTTCTCCGGATTAGTTGTCTTCGTGCGTCCCCCAAAATAGGAGAGCACGCCAGCAATGAGCCCTGGGTCCGCAGATATTGGGGAGGAAGTGGTCCTAGAACCCCAGGGTCTCCAGCAGTTGTTGGAGATCCTGCAGCGCCAGGGTTATCAACTGGTGGGCCCCACCCTGCGCCAGGGCTCCCTGGTTTATGGCCCCCTTTCCGCCGCAACCGACCTCCCCCGGGGTTGGGGGGATGCCCAGGAGGCAGGCGCCTTCCGGCTCCGGAAACTTAGAGAGCCCATGTTTTTCGGCTACGGGGTGGGCCAGCAATCCTGGAAACAGTTTCTCTATCCCCACCGCCGCCGCTTGTGGCAAGCCCGGCTGGAGGGTAACGACTTCCAGGTCCTGCCCCCGGACGCAGACCCGGTCAAATTCGCCTTTATCGGCGTCCATGCTTGCGATCTCGAGGCCATCCTGGTGCAGGACAAGGTCTTCCTGGAGGGTCCCTTTATTGATCCCCACTACCGGGCCCGGCGGGAGCAGGCCTTCATCCTGGCGGTGAACTGCGGACACCCGTGCCACACCGGTTTCTGCGCCTCCATGGGTTCCGGGCCCCGGGCCACCCGGGGTTTTGACCTGGTCCTCACCGAAATTCTCCAGGGGCCGCGCCATTACCTGTTGGCGGCCCCGGGCACGGAGCGGGGACGGCAATTAATCCACCAGGTTCCGCACCAAAAAGCCCAACCCGGGGAACGGGAGGCCGCGGACCAGTTGCTGGACCAGACCACCCGGCAGTTGGGACGCAGCCTGGACACCAGGGACCTCAAGGCCCTGCTTTACCGCAATTATGAAAATCCCGGTTGGGACCAGGTGGCGGCCCGCTGCCTGAGTTGCGGCAACTGCACCCTGGTCTGCCCCACCTGCTTCTGCCATACCATCGAGGATACCACCGATCTGACCGGGACCCAGGCCGAACGCTGGCGGCGCTGGGACGTCTGCTATACCGTGGACTTCTCTTACCTGCACGGCGGCAGCATCCGGGCCACGCCCCGGTCCCGCTACCGGCAGTGGCTGACCCATAAACTGGCCACCTGGATCGACCAGTTCGGGGTCTTGGGTTGTGTGGGCTGTGGCCGCTGCATCACCTGGTGCCCGGTGGCCATCGACATCACCGCCGAAGTCCGGGCCCTCCGGGAGAGTGAATTAACGGCCGCGGCGGCGGCAAAGGAGTAGCGGCATGGAGACGCTGGAGCCCATTTTGGCGGCCCACCCCTTTTTACAAGGCCTGGACCCCCGGCACCTGCAAAGCATCGGGGAGTGCGCCACCAAGGTGACCTTCGAGGCCGGGCGCTTGCTTTTCCGGGGGCAGGATGAGGCTACCCATTTTTATCTCATTAATCAGGGGCAGGTGGCCCTGGAGATCTTTACCGCCCGCCGCGGTCCCATCATGATCCAATCCCTGAGTGACGGGGATGCCGCGGGTTGGCTCTGGTTTCCCACGCCTTATCACTGGCATTACGACGCCCGGGCCATCTTCCTGACCCGGGCCCTGGCCCTTAACGTCAAGGAATTGATGCAAAGATGCGAACAGGACCCCCTGTTAGGCTACGAACTGATGAAGAGATACGCCCACCTGCTGGCGGTGCAGTTCCGGGTGACCATCCTGCAGTTGGTGGATATGTATGGCGCGTGAGTTGCCAGCTTACCGTATCCTGCAGAGTCTACAAATATGCCTGATTCCCTAGCTGAACCCATGTTGCCGGTGCCTTACCGGGTCTTGAAGGTGGGCCGGGAAACCGCGGACACCTTCACCCTGGCCCTGGCGGCCGCGGCCGGCGATCAGGGTTTTTCCTTTGCCCCCGGGCAGTTCAACATGCTCTATGTCTTCGGGGTGGGGGAAGTGCCCATTTCCATCAGCGGCGACCCGGACCGGCCGGAGACGCTGGTTCACACGGTCAGGGCCGTGGGGGCCGTGAGCCGGGCCATCTGCGGCCTGCAAAAGGGGGACACCCTGGGGGTGCGGGGCCCCTACGGCGTCCCCTGGCCGGTGGAGGCCGCCCCGGGATATGATGTCTTGGTGATTGCCGGAGGCTTGGGACTGGCGCCTTTACGGCCCGCGGTCTATCATCTCCTGGCCCGCCGGCCGCAATACGGCAACCTGGAGTTGATCTACGGCGCCCGGACGCCGGAGGATATGGTCTATCGCCAGGAGCTGGAGCGATGGCGGGGCCGCTTCGATTTCCGGGTGCACGTCACCGTGGACTCGGCCCGGGGGGATTGGCGGGGCAATGTGGGGGTGGTGCCCAATTTCATTGCCCGGGCCCGTTTCGACCCGGAACAGACCATGGTCCTGATCTGCGGACCCGGGGTGATGATGCGTTTTACGGTCCAGGAACTGTTGCACCGGGGCCTGAAAAGGGAAAACATCTACCTGTCCATGGAGCGGAACATGAAATGCGGCCTGGGCTTGTGCGGCCACTGCCAGTTGGGGCCCTTTTTCGTCTGCAAGGACGGGCCGGTCTTCCGCTATGACCTGCTCCAGGATTGGTTCCTGGCCCGGGAGGTTTAAAGTTCAAAGTTCAAAGTCAAAAGATAAGTTAAGAGCAAAGTATGGCCTGAAAAGTCATGACCCGCTCAGGTTGGGGAGTTGGTGCTGCTGCTCTTAGTGGGAACAGGTCCAGAGGACTTCCCCTCCCCGGGGGGAAGGGGTGTGCCCGCAGGGTTGACGGGCATAGTTGAGCTGATTGTTGGAAGTCATCCCCAGAAATAGGCTTTTAAGTCCCCCTTTGAAAAAGGGGGATTTAGGCAGCAGTGTCCGGTTAAGTTTTTGCAAAGGCATAGTTTTTTTGCCGTTGAAGCTCTGGGAGATGG
>JAGVAH010000123.1 GCA_020060385.1 Syntrophobacterales bacterium
GCTTTTTGTAGGCCCCATTAATCCCAAAAGTGTTACCTATGTCTCCGAACGGTTGTTACCCTTCTCCCCGGTCCAAACACCAGCGGGGGGAGAGGGTTAGGGTGAGGGGGGGTGGAAAAAACTTTTGGCAACCAGTATAGTTGCTGGGGGTGCCATCGGACCCGGGGTTTTTACGCCAGTCTCAAAGGGATGGATCTTGCCGGGGCCAACGGCCATGCCCTGGTGGTTCTTGGTATTGTCTGCTCCCTTGGTGTGTTTATGTTACTTGCCGCCGGTCAACTGGCGTCGGGGCGGGCGGCATGAACTCGGGTGGCGGTCCGGGTGGCGGGTAGCTTGATCGCTGCTAATTGGTCTATTCATGCTGGGCCGGGCCTTGAAGGGCCCGGAAATGCTCATATTTGCCATCATGATGCGCCCATTGCATCTTCCTGGTAATTATTGCTGCCTGCCATATCTGCGTGGTTTCCACTAAAAGAATAGGTGTTCGATATGATTATCATAAATGGAAATCACTTGATGGGGGTTTTTTAAATTTGGCCCCCCGTGATGTCAGACTTAACCCAATCTTGGTTTGAGGGCGGTCAGCTTCAATCTTGGGCGCTGCACTTTACGAGGGTACGAGTTTGCCACCTTGCATCAGGAGGACTTGATCCCCCAGCCTCTCCGCCTGGGCCGGGTCATGGGTCACCATGATGATGGTGGCCTTTCTCTCGGCTTTCATCTCCTTGATGATGCCTTCCATGATCTCGGAATTTTCCTGGTCAATGGACGCGGTGGGCTCGTCCAGGAGGATGACCTCCGGCTCCAGGACCATGGCCCGGGCCAGGCCCAGGCGCTTGGCCTGGCCGGTGGAGAGGTCCAGGGCCCGCTGCCGCCGCTTCTCCTGCAGGCCCACCACCTCCAGAATCCCCATCACCCTTTCCTCTATCTCCCGCCGGGGGACGCCCCGGATTTTCAAGCCGTAGGCCACATTGTGGTAGACCGAGGTGTTGAACACCCCCACCGCGGGCAGCAACAGAGTGAGGCGGCGCTTTAACTCCAGATCCGGGGCCAGGGGCCGGCCGCCGGCCAGATAGCTGACCCGGCCCCGGTCCGGGGCCTCCAGCAGGGCGCAGATCCTTAACAGGGTGGACTTGCCGCTGCCGTTCAGTCCCATGATCACCTGGGTCAGGCCCTCCCCGAAGACCCAGGAGCAATCTTTTAAGATCTCCTGGCCGTTGTAAAGCTTGGAGATCTGGTGCAGCTCCAGACTCAATCCCATAACACCACCCCGGAGGAAGCCCGGCCCCACCTCTGGATGGCCCGGAGGGTCACGTTGATCATCAGGGAGAGACCCAAGAGGATGATCCCCAGGGCAATGGCCAGAGCGAACTCCCCCTTATCCGTTTCCAAAGCAATGGTGGTGGTCATCACCCGGGTGTAACCGGCAATGTTACCCCCCACCATGAGCACCGCGCCCACTTCCGCGGTCACCCGGCCCAGGCCGGCGATGCCCCCTGTCATGATTCCGTAACGGGCCTCCCGGATGATGGTCAGGGCCTCTTGCAGGGGGTTGGCCCCCAGGACCCGGGCCGCCTGCCGGATAATGGGATTGACGTTGACAATGGCGGTATGGGACAGGGAAGTGACGATGGGGAAGGCCAGGATGAACTGGGCGATGATCATGGCCCCGGGGGTATAGAGGAGTTCCAGAAACCCCATGGGCCCGCTCCGGGAAAAGAGCAGATAGACAAAGAGGCCCACCACCACCGGCGGCAGGCCCATGCCGGTATTGACGACGCTGAGGATCAGCCCTCGCCAGGGGAGGCGTTTCAGGGCCAATAGGGCCCCCACCGGCAGGCCCAGGAGGGTAGCCAAAAGCAGGGCTGCCCCCGAGACCTTTAAGGACAGCCAGATGATTTGCAGCAGGGTGGGATCAAACGCGGCCATCAGGTAGAAGGCGCTGATAAATCCCTGGAATATGGTATCCATGTTTTAAGAGTGAGCAGTAAGCAGTGAGCAGCAAGGAGTAAAAAGCAAGGTGTCCGTAAGGTGGTTTCTATTACTGCTCACCGCTCACCGCTCACTATTTCTTGGCATTGGGAGTAAAGAGCTGATTGCCGTGTTTATCCTTAAATGCGCCGATGGCCTTTTGGCCCTCCGGGGAGATGAGCCAGTCGATGAAGAGCATGGCCTCTTTATATTTCGCCTGTTTGTGTTTTTCGGGATTGACCGCCATCACCCCGTATTGATTGAATAGGATCGGGTCTCCTTCCAGGACGATGACCATCTCCAGCTTGTCCTTGTCCTTGGTGGCCAGCCAGGTGCCCCGGTCGGTCAAGGTGTAGGCCCGTTTCTCGTTGGCGATGCGCTGGGTCTTTTCCATGCCCTGGCCCACCTCCAAGTACCATTTCCGCCCCTTGGGATCGAGGCCCGCGGCCTTCCAGAGGGCCAGTTCCTTGGTATTGGTGCCAGATTTATCCCCCCGGGAGACAAATGGCCCGCCTTGGGCGGCGATCTTCTTGAAGGCCTCCACCGCGGACTTCAGACCCTTGATCTTCAGAGGGTCGTTGGCGGGGCCGATGATCACGAAATCATTGTACATCAGATCATGGCGGTTGACGAAGGCCCCTTCCTTAACCGCCTGCAACTCCTGTTGTTTGGCGTGGACCATGACCACGTCCGCGTCCCCCCGCTTGCCGATCTCAATGGCCGCGCCGGTGCCCACGGCCACCACGTCCACCTTGATGCCGGTCTTTTTCTCGAACAGGGGCAGCAGGTAATCGAACAGCCCCGAATTCTGGGTGCTGGTGGTGGAGGCGCACTTGATCCGGGTGGCCGCGGCAGCATTACTTACCATAAAAACCATTACTATCAATGCCAAAATTAAACATTTTCTGGTCATTTTCCGTCCTCCTTTATTTCCAGGACCTCTTAGTCGTCCAGAAGTCAGATTAGACTGATGAACCTCAATGGTCGTATTTTTTGGCGTAGGCCGCGTCGTTGTATAGCCCCTCTCCGTAACGCTTTTTGCCGTAATCCTGGATGATCTTCTGCCCCTGGGGCGAAGCCAAGAAGTCGATGAACTTGGCGGCTATGGATGCGCCCCGGGTGGCCCCGGCGGGCTGGCACAGGGCATGGTAAGTATTAACCAACAGCTTGTCACCTTTGAAGAGAATCTTGAGATTGGGGACCCCCTTCTTCTCCGCCACCCAGGTGCTGCTGTCCACCATGAAATACCCCTTTTCCTTATTGGCCCTATTCAGGGTGGCGGTCATGAAATCCTTGGTGACCACGTACCAGTTCCCCTGGGGCTGGAGGTCCGCTTTTTTCCAAATGGACAACTCTTTCTTATGGGTGCCGGAATTATCCCCTCGGGAGAAAAACTTGGCCTTGGCCGCGGCGATCCGCTGGTAGGCATCCGGGGCGTCCTTGGCCGCGGCGATTTTTGCGGGATCACTGGCCGGGCCGACGATGAAGAATTCATTGGACCCCAAGAGGGTGCGCTTGGAGGCCCAGCCGTCTTTTACCGCCTGTTTTTCCGCGGCCGGGGCGTGCACCATGATCATGTCCACCTTTTTATCCTTCAGGAGTTGCAGGGACTTGCCGGAGCCGGCCTTGTACCAGGCCATTTGGGCCTGGTTCTCTTTGCAGAAGGTTTCCGCCAGCACCTTTAACAGTCCCAGTTCCCCGGGGCTGCCGGTGGCCAAAGAAAACTTCTGCGCGCCGCTGCCGTAAACCGCGGTGGGCTTAGCGGCCGCACTGGCCGCTGCCCCCCACAGCAGGCAGGCCATGAGCGCCAGGACTCCCAATAGAGACTTCCTTCTCATGCTTCCCTCCTGGAGAATAGTTCCGGTATTTGTTTAATAGAATAGCGAAGAGATAAATAAATCCGAAGATTTTTGCAACTATTTTTTCCCGGGTGCTATCTGGGGGGGGTCAGAGGGAGGGCGCGGGGATCAGGGAGGATAAAGAGACAGCCAGTTGTTCCGGGGCAAACTCTTGGGTGTCGGCCATAATTTGCCGCACCCGGCCATGGTCATAGACCACCAGGGTTTCCGCCAGGGCCGCCACGTCTTCGGGATCATGGGTGATGAGCATCACCGGGATGGTGAACCGCTCTTTGATCCTCAAGAGCTCCTGTCGCATCTTGGCCCGGAGGAGGGCGTCCAGGGCCGAGAAAGGTTCATCCAAAAGCAGCAGCTTCGGGCGGCGGATGAGGGCCCGGGCCAGGCCCACCCGCTGGCGTTGGCCCCCGGACAGGTCCCGGGGCAGGGAGTCCTGCACCCGGGTCAATTCAAAGATCTCCAGCACCTCCTCCAGGCGCAGGCGTTCCTGAAGGGGCAGACGCCAACTCCAGCCGTGTTTCAGGCCGAAGGAGATATTGCGGGCCACACTCAGGTGGGGGAAGAGGGCGTATTCCT
Source organism: Syntrophobacterales bacterium (assembly GCA_020060385.1). Lineage (GTDB taxonomy): Bacteria > Desulfobacterota > Desulfobaccia > Desulfobaccales > 0-14-0-80-60-11 > SURF-52. Next base: position 4,404 of record JAGVAH010000123.1, read on the forward strand.
GGAAGACGTAACCCACGTCCCGGCGGCGGGCCGGCACTCTGATGCGCCGGGAGGAATCAAAGAGAACCCGGTTCCCCACCACGATGCGCCCGGCATCCGGGGTGACCAGGCCGGCGATGGCCTGGAGGGTGAGGGTCTTGCCGGCCCCTGAAGGACCGAAGAGGACCACCACGTCCTTATCGGAGCTAAAGGCCGCTTCCAGGCCAAAGACCCGTTTCCCGGATCCCAGGCGTTTTTTAATATCCACGATAATCTTCATGGCAGCAATGGCCCGGCCGCGGGGGCGGCCGGGCAGACCCGGTTAGGCCGGGCCAAAGCCAAACTTTTTAAAGATCTTCTGAGCCCCGGGGCTCAAGACAAAATTGAGAAAATCCTGGGCCAGGGCCTCCTTGCCCGTGGAGGCGGTGACCGCGAGGAGATAGAGAATGGGGGAATGTTCGCTCACCGCCATGATAACCTTCACCTTGCCCAGGGCAACGGCCGCGTCGGTGGAATAGACAAAGCCCGTGTCCACCTCCCCCCGGCGCACATAGTCCAGGACCTGGCGCACCGACTCGGCCATGATGTACTTGGGTGTCAGCTTCTCCCACAGACCCGCTTTCACCAAGGCCTCCTGGGAGTAACGCCCCGCGGGCACGGTGGCCGGGCTCCCCACCGCCACCCGTTTCACCTCCGCTTTGGTCAGGTCCTGGAGACTGGTAAGGGTCAGCTTAGAATCCATGGGCACGATGAGCACCAGGCGATTGGTGACAAAGTTCTTCCGGCTCCCGGGCCGGATCAGCTTTTTCTCCTGGGCCTGGTTCATGGTCTTTTGGTCCGCGGCGGCAAAGACGTCCACCGGCGCGCCCTTGGCCATCTGCTGCAATAAGACACCGGACGCGGCAAAATTACAGACGATCTTGGCGCCGGGATGCGCTTTTTCGTATGCTGCGGCCACTTCCTTCATGGCGTTGGTGAGGCTGGCCGCGGCGGAGACAATGAGCTCCTGGGCGGCGAAGGCCGGCGTCCCCCCGAGAATCAGGGCCGCCAACCCCAGCAGGGCGCAGAATTTAGCTTTAGACATAGCCAACCTCCTAAAAGTTCACAGGTACCTGATCTTAAAAATCTTGCCGGAGACCAGCAGGATGGTGAGACAGACCGCGGAGATGATCACCACCAGGACGGTGGCCGTCTGGTCATTGCCGGCCAGAAAGGCGTCATACACGGCGATGGACAGGGTTTGGGTCTTGCCGGGGAGATTACCCGCCACCATCAGGGTGGCCCCGAACTCCCCCATGGCCCGGGCGAAGGCCATCATCGCCCCGGCCCAAATCCCCCCCCAGGCCAGGGGCAGGGACACCCGCAGAAAGACCCCCAGTTCCGAGAGGCCCAGGGTGCGGGCGGCGTTTTCCAGGTTGGGGTCCACCCCTTCGAACGCGGCCCGGGCCGACTTGTAGATCAGGGGCAAAGAGACCACGGCCGCGGCCAGGGCCGCACCCTGCCAGGTAAAGATCAGGGAGATGCCCCAGGTCTCCTGGAGCCAGCGGCCCAACCAGCCGTGCCGGCCGATCAAGACGATGAGGTAATAACCCAGGACCGTGGGGGGCATGACCAGGGGCAGGGTGCAGATGGAGTCCAGGCCCTCCCGGCCCCAGAAACGGCTGCGGGCCACCAGGAAGGCCAGGACCACCCCCACCAGAAAGCTCAGCAGGGTGGCCACCCCGGCCACCTTCAAGGTCAGCCAGAGGGGAGTCAGATTAAGGGGGATAGTCATGGTGGCACCTCCTATGCCCCTACAGATAATTTATTAAAAGCAAGTTTCCTGCCATGAAGGGGCATAATAGTTAACTAATATAATTTAATAGATAATTTGGGCTGTCAGGATAATGCTGGGAGTTTACCTTGATAATTTTATTACATTATTGTAATCTATATAAACTGGTCGCGATAAGTTTTTGTTCATTTATGTACATTATTAGAAGAAGTAATCCTCGGGGCTCTGTCCTCTTCCCCTAGCCCTGGTTCAAATGATAAGGAGGATTCCGTTTCCTGGGCTCATTTCCCGAAGGGGCATTTCTGGGGAAAGGTGCAAGACTTGCAATTGAGGCAAAAAGCGCCGTGACCCATCCGGGCCAGATCGTGGCGGTTAATTTCCAGTCCAGCCAGGAGGCGGGGCAGCAGCAGATCAAAACTGGTGGTCTTGAAATAGAGGGCGCAGGCCGGCACCCCCATGACCTGCACCGGGCCGATCCGGGCCAGCAGGGTCATGGCCCCGGGAATAATGGGGGCGCCGTAGACCAGATCGCTGGCCCCCGCGTCCACCAATCCCTGGCGGGTGACGTCATCCGGGTCCACGGAGAGCCCCGCGGTGGTCACCAGGAGATCGACGCCGCTATCCAGGATTTCCTTTACCCCCTCGCCAATGGCCCGGCGGTCATCCGGCACGATCAGGGATTTGACCACCTGGCCCCCGAATTTTTCCACCTTGGTGGTGATAATGGGAACAAACCTGTCTTCCACCAGGCCCATGAAGACTTCCGTGCCGGTGACCAGGATGCCCACCCGGGGGGCGCGCATCTCCAACACCCTAAAGATCGGCCCCTCCCTTAACACGGCCAGGGCCTTTTCCAGGTGCGCCCGGGGCAGGTACAAGGGGATGGCCCGGGTGGCCCCCAGCATCCGGTGGTGGGAGACTACAGTAAAAGTCTGGCGACAGGCGCAAACGACCCCGGGCACCAGGTTGAAGACCTCCAGGCGGGCCTCGTCCACCACCAGGAGACCATCTTTGGCCGCCAGGAAATTGACCTTGCCTTCCCGGGGAGGCTCGGTAAAAGTCACCCCTGCCCCGGCCATGACCCGGCCGAAGGCCAGGGCGGCTTCATCTTCGTGGACCCACTCCGAACCCACCCGGTTGTCCTCCTGGACATAGATATGCTGCCGTCCCATCTGCTGCAGGCGGCAGAGGTCCCCCACGCCGATCACCTGGCCCTTCTCGAAGGCCGGGGCCTTGCTGACCCCGGGATTGATCATGGTCATGTCGTGCAAGGTCCGGCGGCCCACGGTTTCCGTCAAGGGCAAGCATTCTAGGGCCGGCCCTTCCACCCCGGTGGCCTCGGCCTGGTCGGCCGCGAGATAGGGGGCGTCCCCCTGGCAGCCCCGGCAGATGCCGCCGTCCTGGGCCGGATAGGCCTCCTGGCACAGGGGGCAGATGACCATCCGGCCCCGGCCGCGCCTCTGGAGAAACTGGGGACGCACCTTGATCTGGCGCCATCCCAAGATCTCCGGCCCCGCCGCCTTGATCTGTTCCAGGAGCAGGTCGGAGTCCTGCTCCTTTTTGGGTCGCAGTTTGAGATACCAGGCTTCTATCTCCGGCCAGCGGGACACTTCTGCGGGGTCAAGGAAGACCCGCACCCCTGCCCCCGTGTATTTGTCATAAAGGCTGAGCGCGAAACGGTCCAGATTCACTACTTTCAGCCAGCCGTTGCCGGTGGTGCAGGGGGTCAGGAGCTGCACCGCGTCCGGGAGGCAATTCCGGGTCTCCGCCAAGGCGTCGAAGAGGATGTCCGGGGGGAGATGCCGCCGGGCCAGATCCACCATGACCCCGCCGATCACCACCCCCGGGGCCAGATAGCCGTGGAAGGATTGCACCGCTGCCAAAAATTCATCGTAAGTGTAAGGTCCGATTGTCTTCATTAGATCACCACGGATTGCCGGGGGCTGAGAAAGGAGCACCCCCACCCAGGGGGAGAAGCGGGTGGGGGTGGCAGGGGGGGTTATGCCGATTTGGCCAAGTTAACCGCACAGACTTTATATTCCGGGGTTTTGGTCACCGGGTCCAGGGCCGCGTTGGTCAGCCGGTTGGCGGCGTTCTCCGCGTAATGCAGGGGGATGAAGACCACTCCCGGCCTGACCTTGGTGGTTACCAGTGCTCGGGCCTTGATGGTGCCCCGGCGGCTGGTGGCCTGAATTTCTTCTCCCGCTTCGATATGCAGGCGCTGGGCGTCCTCAGGATTGATTTCCACCTCCACCACCGGGTTTTCATGGTGGAGGGTGGGACAGCGCCGGGTCATGGTGCCGGTGAGATAATGGGTGAAGAGGGTGCCGGTGGTCAGCCAGAACGGATAGTCTTTATCCGGGGCCTCCGCGGGCGGCCGGTAATCAATGGCGTTGAACATGCCCAGGCCCCGGGAGAACCTGCCTTGGTGCAGGTATTGCGTGCCCGGGTGATCCGCAGTGGGGCAGGGCCAACAGAGCCCCTTCTCATTGAGGCGGGCGAAACTCATGCCCCCGAAGGCCGGGGTCAGGGAGGCCATTTCGTTGAAGATGTCCTCTCCGCAAGTATATTTCAGGGGATAGCCCATGCGGGTGGACAGTTCCTGGAGGGTCTCCCAGTTGGCTTTCCCGGGAATGGGGGGGATGGCCGGACGCACCCGCTGCACCCGGCGTTCGGAGCTGGAGTAGGTGCCGTCCGACTCCGCGAAGGAACACGCGGGCAGCACCACGTGGGCAAAGGCCGAAGTGGGGGTGGGAAAGATGTCCATGACCAGCAGGAACTCCAGGGCCTGCATGGCCTTTTCCACCCGGTTGACATCGGGGTAGCTGGTTACCGGGTTGGCGCCAAAGACCACCAGCCCCTTGAACTTCCCGTCCAGGATGGCGTCGATCTGCTCCACCATGGTGAGGCCGGGAGTGGGGGACAACTTGGCGTTCCAGGCCTTGGCGAACTTCTCCAGGTTCTCCGGCACCGTAATATACTGGTAGCCCGGCAGGACGTTGGGCAGGCAGCCCATATCACAGGCACCCTGGACGTTGTTCTGGCCCCGGATGGGGTTCACCCCGGTGGAGGGCCGGCCGATCTGGCCGCAGAGCATGGACAGGTTGGCCAGGCTCTTGACGTTGTCCGTACCGGTGGAATGCTGGGTGATGCCCAGGACGTAACAGATGGCGCTGGACTCGGAGCGGCTGTACCATTCCGCGGCCTGCTTAAGCTGGTCCACCGGCACCCCGGTGATCTCCGAGGTGCGCTCCGGCGGGAATTGTTCGATGACCTCCGCCAGGGCCGGGAAGTTTTCCGTCCGCTCCTCGATAAAGGCCTGGTTGTGCCAGCCGTTTTTGTAGATGATGTGCATGAGTCCGTTGATCAGGGCCACGTCGGTCCCCAGGCGGTGCTGGATATGCAGATGGGCCAGGGACGCGATCTGGGTCCTCCGGGGATCGGCCACAATCAGCTTGGCGCCGTTGGACTTGGCCCGCATCAGGCGCATGGAGCCGATGGGGTGGGCCACGGTGGTATTGGTGCCGATGGCCAAGATGCAATTGGCGCTTTCCAACTCCTTGAAGGAGTTGGTCATCGCCCCACTGCCAAATGCGGCGGCCAGCCCGGCCACCGTAGGCGCGTGTCAGAGACGGGCGCAGTGATCGACGTGGTTGTGGCCGAACACTGCCCGGGCAAATTTTTGAAAGACATAGGTCTCTTCGTTGGTGCACCGGGCTGAGCCCACGAAGGCGACGCTTTCCGGCCCATAAGTATCCTTCAGCCGGGTCAGCTCGGAGGCGGCATGATCCAGGGCTTGATCCCAGGTAACCGCCTTTAAGGAATCGTTTTGGCGCAGGGACGGGGTGGTCAGGCGGTCCTGATGCTGCACAAATTCATGGACGTTCCAGCCTTTGATGCAGAGACTGCCTTCATTTGACGGTCCGGTTTTCGCGGGCAGGGTGCTGACGATCTGATCGTCCAACACCTGTAAAAGCATGTTGCACCCCACCGCGCAGTAGGGACAGGTGGTGAGAACCGAGCGAAACTCCATGCCAACCTCCCAACCGCTATTCTTATTTAAGGATAGCGATGGCAAAAAATTAATTACCCATACCTCAGAATTTTTGGTCTGTGAGCCATTCTTGAAACTTATCCGCCATCTGCCAAAAATCGGCCACTATGGCTTCTCCCGCGGGAGTGAGCCAGGCGCGGCCGCCGCTCTTGCCCCCGAAAATGCGGGCCACCAGGTCTTCCCCGGCTAAACGGTTCATGTCCGCCACCATGGACCAGGCATGGCTGTAAGCCATGTTCATGGACCGGGCCGCGGCGGCGATGGACCCCAGGTCGCGGATGCGCTCCAGGAGCACCACCCGCCCCCAACTCAAGAAAGTCTCACCATCCTTTTCCAGCCAGAGGCGGCCTTTGATTTGCACCCCGGCAGCCGCTGAACTGGAAGCCAGGGCCGTGCCCCGGCCATGATCCTTTTTCTTGATGGCCATGCGATATTCTAAAAAAAAAATAGCAGAATTCAAAATCAAACTCAAGTATTTTCCCGTGGGCAGGGCCATAAGGCAAATAAATTTTTTCTTTTTTCCCAATTTAGCCGAAATAAATAGTTACATGCTGATGAGGGTGAGGGGAATATTCTCTGGGACAAGAGAAATATTCTCTTTGATTTCAGTGGAATTTTATAATAAAAATAGAGTTTAAGCGTCTAACTAGTAAAGACGGACCCAACCCGGGAATTTAGTGGGGGGAGAAGTGAGGCAAATTCCCGGTGCGGCAGTGAACGTCGTTTGTCATCTCTGCCTTCTCTCTTCTCCCCCGTGTTGAGATTAAGGGAATTATTTTGCCAGAAAACTCTCAAATTCCAAGGGCTTGTCAGAGAATGATTCGGGGGCTGCAGCGCTGCGCCTGGCCGATAATCGGCATAGCCTTGGCCATCGCTGCGCTTTCGGTTTATTATACCGTCACCCATCTGACCTTCCGCACCAGCCGCAATGATCTGGTGGCCAGCGACCAGAAGCTCATTGCCCGGAGCCAGCAACTGGACAAGGCCTTCGGTTCCCGGGACGGGCTGATGGTGGTGGCGGAGAATCACCATCCCAGTCATTCCATCGCCTTTGCCGAAGCCTTGGCCAAGGAGCTGCGGCGTTATCCCAAAGAATTCCCCGAACTTTTTTACCGGATGGATCCGGAAAAATTCAAGCAGTGGGCCCTGCTCTATATGGACCCCAAGGACCTGGAAAAACTCAAGACCAGCTTGCTGGATAATCGCCAGGTCTTGGAGGGACTGGCCGCCAGACCCAATCTCACCGGGTATTTTCAAGTAATTAATGAGGAAATCACCCGGTCCATGATCGGCCATCTCTTCACCGATTTCTTGGCAGAAAAGCAGGCCGGCGACCAGCTTCCGGACCTCACTTTTCTGAACGCCACCTTGCTGCAGCTTAAGGGGCAGCTGGCAGGGGACCAGAAGACCTATGTCTCCCCCTTCAAGGGCCTATTCCCGGGGGAACTGGCCGATCTGTCCCAAGAAGGATACCTGTTTACCGCCAACGACAAGTATCTGCTTTTTCTCATCACCCCGGAAGAGGACGGCTATGCCACTTCGGCCCGGACTTTGGCCTTGCTGCGGCAATGCGTGGCCCGGGTCATTGCCCGCTTTCCCCATCTCCAGGCCGGGGTGACCGGTCCCACGGCCCTGGAAGCCGACGAGATGGCCGGGGCCATGAAAGACGTCTCCTTGGCCACCTGGTTGTCCCTGATGGGCCAGATGCTGCTCCTGATCCTGTTCTTGCGCAGCCTGAAACGTCCCCTGGTGGAAAGTCTGATATTGGTCATCGGCCTTTGCTGGACCTTCGGGGTGGCCACCCTGGTGGTGGGCCATCTCAATCTCCTCTCCATGGTCTTTGCCCCCTTGATGTTGGGCATTACCATCGATTACGGGGTGCATTGGCTCTGCCGCCTGGAAGAAGAGCAACGGGATCCGAAACGCTGCACCCTGGAGAACCTGGCCTTCACGATGCGGCGGGCGGCGCCGGGCATCATCTACGCGGCGCTGGCGGCCGCGGTTTCCTTCTTCCCCCTGGTCTTCACCGGCTTCAAGGGGCTGGAGGAGATGGGGAAGATTCTCTCCTTGGGTGTGCTGCTGATGCTGGTGGCCACCATGCTGTTGCTGCCGGTCCTGGTGATGCTCACCGAAAAGTGCCGGCCCGCCCAGGGGCCCCATGAATCCGGCCAGCCCCGGCCATTCCTGGCCTTATCCTGGAAGCGTCCGGGAATCATCGTGGTGGTGGGGTTGGGGTTGATGGCCCTGGGGGGCTATAGCCTGACCCATGTGCCCTTCGATCTGAATCCCTTGCATCTGCAAAACCAGGATACCGAATCGGTGATCTGGGAAATGAAGTTGCTCAAGGATTCCCGTTATTCCACCACCTATGGGGCCATGACCGCCAGTTCCCTGCCGGAGCTGGAGGCCAAATCCCAGGCCTTGAAAAAGCTGGCCACGGTCTCCCACGTGGAATCCGCCCTCTCCTTTCTGCCCAGTGGGGTGGAGGAGAAGCGCCAGATACTCCAGGGACTGAAGCCCATCTTTTCCCAGATAAAATTTTCGGGCACTCCTGTCAGCCCCTCCTCCCCCCAGGAGTTGGCCGGGGTTCTGGGGCGGATCCATTTCAAACTGGCCCAGGCCAAAGGGAGTCTGGAAGGCAAGGATGACTCGTCCACGAAGGCGCAGATCCTGGAGGCCGACTCCCTTCTGAACCAGATCATCCCCCTCCTTAATCCCCAAAGCCACCCCCAGGCCGGGGCCCGGTTGGCGGCCTTTGAGAAGCGGTTTTTTCATGACCTTAAAGACATGTGGAGCCTCCTCCGGGAGAACTTATATGCCCAGCCCCCTTCTATGGGGGATCTCCCTCCCCAGGTGAAGAGCCGCTTTGTCAGTCCCCAGGGGGATTACCTCATCCGGGTCTTTCCTTCCCAGGATATTTGGGAGCAAAAGCCCCTGGGAAAATTCGTCCATGACCTGAGAACTGTTGACCCCCAGGTGGTGGGGGACCCGGTTCTGCTCTACCACTTTAACCGGGCCTTCCGTAATGCCTGCCTCTGGGCCGCGGGCGCGGCCCTGGCCGCCATCAGCGTCATGCTCCTCCTTCTCTTCCGCAGCCTGAAGTTAACGCTGCTGGCCTTGCTGCCCTTGTGGGTGGGGACCGGCTGGACCCTGAACATGATGTGGCTCCTGGGGCTGCCCTTCAACCAGGCCAATGTCCTCTTCCTGCCGTTGATTTTGGGGGAAGGCATTGAGTTTGGCATCATCATCCTGGTGCGCTGGCAGATGGAGGAATCGGCCCGGGCCATCACCTTGCCGGCCAGCACCGCCAAGGGTGTGGCGTTGGCGGCCTTGACCACCACTGTGGGCTTCGGCAGTCTGATGATCTCCGGACACCGGGGGGTCTTCAGCCTGGGTCTGTTGGCCACCGTGGGCAGCATCAGCGTCTTGCTGGCCTCTTTGAGCGTTCTGCCTGCCTTCCTGCGGCTCCTGGAAAAAAGAGGTAGCAACACTGCGTCCTCTTGGCTGGATTTCCAAAGTCTGGGGCGCTGGCTGCATCAACTTTTGGGATGGAAAGAAGCACGATGAGAAAACGGCTCCACCTCTCTATCTTGGTATTGACCATTCTTTGCCTGGGTCCTTCTCTGGCTTGGGCCGAGACCCCCACGGCCTTTGTGCAAGGGATTCTGGACCGGGTCATCACCATTCAGAACGACCCGGCCCTGGCCGGGCCGAAGCACCGGCCGGCCCGGGCCCAGGCCATCCGCCAGATCATTCAGAAAAGTTTCGATTTTAACCGGATGGCCCAGACTTCTCTAGGCTCTGTGTATGGCGGCCTCAGCGCCAGCCAGCGCCAGGAATTCTTTTCCACGTTCAGCCGCCTCTTCCAGGACTCTTATACTCGCCTGGTGCTGGATTTCTTGAAGAAGGAAACCATCAAGTACGATCAGGAACGCCGGGACGGCCAAACGGCCCGGGTGAACACCACCATGATCCGCACCAATGAGAGGATACCGGTGGACTACGTGATGCGGCCCCAGGGCCAGGGATGGCTCCTTTATGACGTCGTGGTGGACGGGGTCAGCATCCTGGATAATTACCAGCGTCAATTCGCCCAGGTGATCAGGGCCAATTCCTTTCAGTTCCTTCTGAACAAGATGAAGACCCAGGCCCGGGCCCTGCAATAGCCCGGCCCAACCTTTGGAGGAGGGACCAGGAGCCCCGCGGCCATGCTCCCTTCCACCCTATTTCTTTTCTTCCTGCCATTCCGGTTTGATCCCAAAGAACGCGGCCACCTCCGCCCTCTTGGCCTGGAACCATTGAATTCCAGGCTTTAATGATTATTCTTTCATTTAATTATTCCGGCATTACAGGAGGGGAAAATGATAGTCTATGTCACTGAATCCGGCTCGGATCGCCAGGAACTCACCGAGGCCCTGGTAAAAGAAGGGATCACTTATCAGGAATGCCCGGCCGAAACCACCAGGGAATTGGGAACCGCCAGCTGGCGGATGATCGAGGTACAGGCCAATGTCCCGGAGATAAAGGTGCCCCCGGAATACCGGCAGAGTGAAGGCGATGTCCGGGCCTGGCGCCTGCCTTCGGGCCGCCTGATCATCACCGATTTGGAGGGCAACCTGGAGCAGATCGCTTCCCCGCCGCCGGGTTGATGAGGCAGTTGGGAGAGGGGGCTAACGGCCGGCGGGTCCCCGCCCCCCACTCCTGTTAAGACTGGAACCGGGGCTGGCGCTTTTCCAGAAAAGCGTTGACCCCCTCTTTGACGTCCGGGCTGGTGAAGCAGAGGGCAAAGGTCTCGGCTTCCAGGGCGCAGCCTGTCCTTAAATCCACGTCCGCCCCCCAATCGATCACCCGCTTCACTGATTCCAGGGCCACCCGGCCCTTGGCGGCCAGGGCCAGGGCCGCCCGGCGGCACTCCTCCTGGAAGGTGGCCTCGGGGAATATCTGGGCCACCAGGCCCAGGACCCGGGCCTCCTCCGCGTCCAGGAAGCGGCCGGTGAGGCACAGTTCTTTGGCCAGGCTTTTCCCCACTATCCTGGTCAGGCGTTGGCTGCCCCCCCAACAGGGATTGAAGCCCAGGTTGATCTCCGGCTGGCCGAATTTGGAATTTTTGGCGGCATAAATAAAATCACAGGCCAAGGCGATTTCGCAGCCACCACCCAAGGCAAAGCCATGGACGCAGGCGATCACCGGGATGGGCAGCTCTTCCAGCTTAAAGAGCGCATCCTGGCCTTTGACGGCCATCTGGCGGGCGCTCAAGGGGTCCAACTCCAGGAAATGCTTGATGTCCGCCCCGGCAATAAAGGCCCGCCCCTGGCCGGTAAGGAGGAGCACCCGGATGGCCGCATTGCTCCGGACTTCCTCCAAGGCCTGGGAAAATTCGGCCAGCAACTCCGGATTTATGGCGTTCAGCTTCTCCGGACGATTGAAACTCAGGGTGGCCACCGGACCATCAACAGTGAAGATTATTGTTTTGTACCCCATGAACTCCGCCTCCCATTTCCAGAATTATCCCTCAGGTTGCTGGGGCCGGACCAGGCCGGGCCCTATAAATCCCGCGGCAAACGCACCTCTTCCAGGGTGGCCGGCTGCCAGCGGGGTTGCTGGTCCCGGTCCAACAGGCGGGCCCTGATCCCCTCCAGGTAATCGGGATGGGCGATCATGAACCTCGCGGCCCTGGCTTCCCCAGCCAATACCTCTGCCAACGGGCGGCCCTGATGGCGGCGCAGCAGGCGCAAAGTCAAGACCAGGGCCGTGGGGGAGCGGGCCTGGAGTCGCTCCAGGACCACGTGGTCCAACCGGCATTGGTCGTGGCAGCAGGCCAGGGAGTCCATGATCTCCCGGACCGCGGCCTTCCCCCCGAAGTGCCGGGCCACCCAGGCGTCCATCTCCGGCTGGGTTTTTTGTTGGCCCCAATGGGCCAATATCTTCCGGAGCAGAGATAGGGCTTCCCCTTTGCCTGGAGGCAGATTTGCCGCCGCCTCCCTGAAGGTCTCCAGCAGCCCCGGCACCTGTGCCGCCGGCGCCAGGTGGGTGGCCAGCCCCACCCTGACGCCTTCCCCGCCCACCAGCTCCTGGCCGGTCAGGGCCAGATACTCCGGGTAACCCGGGGGGCATTTGCTATGGAGCCAACCCGTGGCCCCCACGTCCGGGAAAAAGCCGATGCCGGTCTCCGGCATGGCCAGGCGGCTCTCCTCCGTGGCCACCACCAGATCGGCTCCGGCCGCCAGTCCCAGCCCGCCCCCCATGGTGATGCCCCCAGCCAGGGCCACCACCGGTTTTGGGAAGCGGTGAAGGTAGAGGTCCAGGGCATACTCCTCCTGGAAAAATTGGGCGGCCCGGTCCCAGGCTTTCTCCCGCACCAGTTGCACTAAGGCCTTCAGATCCCCGCCCGCGCAGAATCCCCGCTCCCCCGCGCCCCTCAAGCAGACCAGCCGGCATCCCGGGTCTGCCTCCGCGGCCTTCAGAGCCTGGTTAAGCCCGCGGATGATGGCCAGATTGAGGGTGTTGAGGACCCGGGGGCGGTTAAGGACCAGTTCCCAGAACCCGGGATGGCGCACCACCTGTAACGGCGGGTCTGCCCCCTCCCTTCGCGCCACCATGTCTCACCTCCTTGCCGCAGGGTGACCTTTCCCCTTCCTTTTACCATATTTCTCGGAATATAATCACTCATCCCGGCAGGCGCTAAGGCAGCCCCAGGCTTTCAGCCTGCTCCTGCGACAAAGGAGCCGCTTTAATAGATTGACAAAGTTTCAATTAGGTTCATAGAATTATCCTGTTTTCTAAAAGGGGGGGACAACTATGCGGTCGAGGCCCATGAACAAGTCGGCGGGCGTATTGGTGATCCTGGGCTTATTGTTGCTGCCGGTGGGCGACCAACCGGCCCGGGCGGAGCAGGGAGCTACCACCTTGGCCATCGGCGCCTCGGTCATCGGGGTAATCGGCACTTCCGCCATCCTCTATGGCCTCTGGCGGAATCGCCCTTCCCAACAGGGTAAACAAGAGCCCGGCTTATTCCCGGGAGAATTTTATGTGGGGGGTTACCTGGGGGCCTCCCTGGTCCCCAGCACTGACCTCCAATTTAATAATGGCATTTTCCCGGGCGGCGGCACGGTCAACACCTCCAAACAAAGATTTGAGCCCGCGGTGGTGGGGGGCTTGAAGTTCGGCTATTTTCTCAAGTCCATCCCTTATCTGGGTCTGGAAGCCGAAACCAATTATGCCCGCAATTATGTGCGGGAGCAACGGGTCACCCTGAGCCGCCCGGTGCAGGGGACCACGCAGGCCATCCTGCCCACCGACGACTGGTGCACCTGGACCCTGGCCCTGCATATCGTCGGCCGCTACGGATTTCTACCGGACCGGGAGGTGCCCTTCGGGCGGCTCCAGCCTTACGTGGGCTTGGGCCCGGGCCTGGTCATGATCTATGATGAAGTGGACGCGGCCAAGAATTTCGCCATTGACGCCATGGCGGGGGTGCGCTACATGATGTTGAAAAATGTCGCCGCGTTCGTGGAATATAAATATTCCCACCAGTTTGACGTGGAGTTGGAAAGTCACGCCATTCTCCCCGTGGCCGCCAATGGCGTCCTGGGGACTCTGCAACGGGGCACCGCGCGCTTCGATTATGACAGCCACCGCATCGTCTTAGGGGTGGCCTATCATTTTTGAGGAGCCCACCGTCCCTGGCCACAGAAAAGGCGGCCCCAGGCCGCCTTTTGTTTGTCTGCCCATTAGAGGTTAACGGAGAACTAAAAACTAAAAACGGTCTTATTGCACCTGCCCCTGTCCGGGTTCTTCTTGAAATTTCAGGGCTTCAGGGCGGTTGGTGGCGTCAATGTAGCGGTTCCAAATGTCTCTCAAATCCTGGATGACCGGTTTCACCTCCAGTTCCATCCCTAGGGCCCGCAACTGTCCCAGGCAGTAATAGAGCTCGTTGAGCAGGCGAATCTGGGTGACGCCCACCACCTGCTCGAAATCTTCCTCCGGCAGGGAGGGGAGGTCAACTTTTTCGATTTCGGCCAGCTCGTTGAGGATCTCCTGGGCGATGCCGGTGAGCATGTCCTGGTAGTAATGGGGGCCGCTGAGATCCAGGACGCGGCCCCGGCTCATGGTGATGACCGCGGGTCGACCCATCAGCAGGCCAGCTTGTCTTCCAGGTACCGGGAAATGGCCCCGTCGTATTCGCCGGTGATCTTAAAGACCTTCCGGGCCAGGCGAAAGCGGGTGCCCACGATGGTGGCTCCTTTATTCAGTTTGATCTCTTCCATGAGGTGGGGATAATCCTGGGGGTCCACCACCACGGTGACTGATTGGTAGTTCTTGGCCGCGGCCCGGAGCAGGGTGGGGCCGCCGATGTCGATATTTTCAATGGCGTCTTCCAAGGTGCAGCCGGGCTTGGCCACCGTCTTTTCGAACTGGTAGAGGTTGACCACCACCAGGTCGATGGGCAGAATATTTTGGGCGGCCATCTGTTCTAAATGCCCGGGGAGGTCCCGGCGGCCCAGGATGCCCCCATGGATTTTCGGGTGCAGGGTCTTCACCCGGCCATCCAGCATTTCCGGAAAGCCGGTGAAGTCGGAGACCTCCACCACCTTGACGCCGCCATCCCGCAGCATCTTGGCGGTGCCGCCGGTGGAAAGGATTTCCACCTGGTATTTGGCCAGGAACTGGGCAAACTCCAGCAAGCCGCTTTTGTCCGTAACACTCATCAACGCCCGGGTTATGGGTTTCATCAGATTCCTCCGCTAGTCTCGGTTTAGTCCTCCAGGGGGAAATGTGCTTTTTACCGTCCCAAAATCCCTGAAGGGCTGCTTATAAAGGACACTACTACAGGATTGGTGGTTATGCAAGACGGGAATATTCTGGGGTAAAAGGAGAAAAGGGAAAAAGGGGAAAGGGGGAAAACTAGTAAGGTTTTCGGAGAGAATCATCTTTTCTTGGTTCCTCTTTCCCTCTTCCCCCTTTTTTAGAGGTCGCTATTTTTCTTCCCTGAGACTCTGGCTTCGCGGTAAAATGAATTTATGCTTTACCTCATCATCGGCGCCAGCGCCGCGGGCCTGGCTGCCGCGGAGATCTTGCGGCAGTGGGACCCCCGGGGGGCCATTACCCTGATCAGCGAGGAGCCTCACCCTCCTTACAGCCGGCCCTTGCTCACCTATCTGTTGAGCCGGGAGGTCAGGCTGGATCAGGTCTGGCTCAAGGGCCCGGATTACTTCCAGGAATGGGGGTTTGAGGCCCGCCTGGGGGAGCGGGTGGTCCAGGTGGCCCCGGGAGAGCGCGAGGTGCGCCTGCAGTCCGGAGAGGCCCTCCCTTATGACCGCCTGCTCATTGCCTCGGGAGCCTCCCCCCGGTTGCCGGGCATCCCCGGGGAAGATTTGGCGGGGGTCTTCACCCTGCGCACCCTGGCGGATTGGCGGCGCCTGGACGCGGGCCTGCCCGAGGGAGGACAGGTGGCGGTGGTGGGCGCGGGGCCGGTGGGGGTTAAGGCCGCGGAAGCTTTGGTACACCGGGGCTGCCGGGTGGCCCTGGTGGAGATGGAGCCCCAGGTCCTCCCCCGGCTGCTGGAGTCCCAGGCCGCGGCCCTGCTGGATGACGCCTTAAAGAAATGGGGCATCGACGTATACTGTAATGCCGCACCTGCAGGGATTGTGGGGCGCCAGGGCCGGGTCCGGGCCCTGGCCCTGGCCGACGGCCGGGAGCTGCCGGCCCAGGCCGTGCTCTGCGCCATCGGCGTGACCCCCAATACCGCGTTTCTGGCGGCCCCCCACCTGGCCGTGGCGGGGGGCCTCCAGGTCAATGCCCGGATGCAGACCGCACACCCGGACATTTACGGGGCCGGGGATTGCGTCCAGGGGGTGCATCTCCTCACCGGCCAACCCGCTTACGTGCCCATCTGGCCCGGGGCCGTGGCCCAGGGGCGCATCGCCGGGGCCAATATGGGGGGAGCCCAGCGGCGTTATCCCGGGGCCTTGCCCCAAAACAGCATTTCCCTGCGGGGGTTCCGGGTCATTACCGGGGGGCTGGTAGAGCCGGAGGGCGCAGACGTGGAGATAGTCTCCGAACATGACCGGCAGCGGGGCGGATACCGGCGTCTGGTGTACCAACAGGGCCGCCTGGTGGGCCTCACCCTGGTGGGCCAAGTGGAGGACGCGGGGATTTACTTCCAGCTCATGGGCCAGCAATTGCCCGTTAAAGACCTATCGGCGGACCCCCGGACCCCGGATTTCCATCCCGGGCGGTTGTGGGGGTGAAGGAATAATATTTCCGAAAAAGGAAGGCCCCATGGATTATTCCCCCACGAACTTGAAATACAAGATTCTGGAGCTCTATCCGGAGATCGTCCATTACGGCATTGATGTTTTTATCATCTATGACCAGGATAAAGGCCGCTATGGCATCAGATTCACCATGCCCAGTCCCGATACCACCGTCTTCCTGGACCAGAAAGACGCGGACGGCTGCATGGCAGGGAAAAAAAACGATCCCTTGGGGCAGAGCCTGGAAAAGTTTATTGCCGAGAACACCTGATGGCCAGGCAGGCATCGGGGAAAAGACAAGTTTGCATCGGGTGCAGGGTTCAATGCCCCTTTGCCTCTTTCCGAAAAGAACCTGTCCAAAATTATTTTTTGCTGAGTATTAAACAGGCTGTTGACCGGGAAAGACGAAGAAATTAAAATATTGACTTAAAAGAAACTTCTTAATACCTTCATTCTATGCATAAGCACCGAAAAATAACTTTTCTATTCTAAGTGGAATTCGCTATTATGGCTAATGTTACGAAAGAAAAATTTATTAACGAGCTCAAGGACCGATATGGTAATATACACAGACTAGATGATAGTTTGTCTCTATATGATTTAGGTAATGGGGCTGGACGAGTATATATTAGATATTCTAAAGTGCACGGACGTGGACAGACATTCTACGGACTGAGACACAAAGATTTAAAGAAATTGGAGGGGCAGCCAGCAGTTATCTGTTTCCTTTGGAAAGATCAATTAGAACCATTATTTATACCTTTTTCTGACTTTGAAGATGTTTTCCATTCTGTCTCTCCTGCAAGTGATGGTCAATACAAAGCACAGCTTTTTCTACAAGACGCTGGAACCGATTTGTACATAGCCAACGCAGGTAGGTTTAATGTCGAAGCATACTTTGGTTGGGCTCAACTCGACTCTTTAATTACCAAATCACAATTAACTGACTATCCTGATCTCTCGCATATCCAAGTCCAGACTCTGCTTGGATCAATAGGTGCAAACAAAGGCTATGACATTTGGATTCCGAAAAATGATCGAGGAAAATTAGATTGGAATCTAACTAAGCAATTTAAATATAACGCTGAAATTCCTCTTGAATATCATCGAATTGAAGATATCCTGGCCGAAATAGATGTAATATGGATTGAACGTGGAGCAGGAAAACTTAGGGCACTTTTTGAAGTTGAACATTCAACTCCAATCTATTCAGGACTTCTGCGGTTTAATGATGTTCATTTAATGTCTCCTAGTTCAAAGGCAACATATAGTATAGTATCGAATGATGATAGAAGAGCTTTATTTGTTCGTCAATTAAGTCGTCCGACCTTTGCTTTGAGTAAACTTGGCGAGAATTGCAATTTCCTTAAATATCCGAATGTATTAATGTGGCATAAACGTTTATTAAAAGAATTGTAGGATTGATTATGGACAGACAAGAAAAAGAAGTTTTATGGATTACTGTCAAGGTATGGAGAGGTTTTCCTGATGAGGTACGAGGGTTTAGAAAAAAGTCTGATGCAGAAAGACAAGAAAAAAAATGGCGTAAAAAAATGAATCCTGACTATGATGAGACTGCAGTACTTCCATTAATCTTAAGCGATAAATAATTTTCCCTCAAATAACTCAAAGGGGAGCACCATGAAAACCGTCATTATCCAGCCGGAGCGTTGCCTGGGTTGTCTGCAGTGCCGTTTGGCCTGTGCGGTGGAGCATTCCCGGGCCAAGGAGTTGGTGGCCGCGATTCAGGAGCAGGTGGTCCCCCGGGCCCGGCTGCGCATCTACCCCGGCCGTCAGCATTTGGCCTTTCCCAACAAGTGCCGCCACTGCGAGCCCGCGCCCTGCCAGCAGGTGTGCATCGCCGGGGCCATTTGCCGCACGCCCCGGGGCACGGTGGACATCGACCCGGAGCGGTGCATCAACTGCGCCATGTGCGCCATGGCCTGCCCCTTCGGGGTCCTTACCTACGCTTCCCTGTATCTGGCCCCGGAGAAGGCCGCGGTGGCCCTGAAGTGCGACCAGTGCCCGGACCGGGAAGCCGCGGGCCGCCTGCCCGCGTGCGTGGAGGCCTGCAAGGTGGGGGCCCTGACCTACGGGGAGTGGCAGGAGACCCAGGAGGACAAAGGCCGGGCCCTGGCCCGGGCGTTTTTTACCTCCCTGCCGGCCTCCCAGGAGACGGCCTCCTCCCTGCCGGCAACCATCCGGGTCTGGCGGCAGTTGTCCTAGCCCGGAGTGGGGGCTACAGCAAAGTCCCGGTCAGCCATCAGCTTCAAGCTCCAAAAAGGTTGCAGGCAGGTGGAGGTCCTTGATGAAAGCTGATGACCCCTCCTTTTCCCCCTTCCTCCCGGAGCCTTTCTGGCAGGTTTACTCCCGGTTCGGTTAAATTTTGGGGAAATTTATTTATTAAATGGGCCGGGTTTCCGATTATCAAATAAAGCGGGTGTAGCTTGTCAAAAAACCCCCGGCCCCGCTCTCCTGAATCTATGAAGCAGCTTCTGGATCACGATCTGAAAAGCAGTAGAATCATTGCTCCGGCCATCGGCGAAGAAAAGGGGGGATTCATCCCTCTGCCCTTGCGCAACCTGAGGCCGGATGAAGAGATTTCCTTTGATATTTTATTAAAGGTCAAGACCAAAGGTGAGAAGGAGCCCCGGTTTATCCCGGCCTGCCCCCAGGGTGAAATATTTAAAGAGGAATGGTATAAAAAGCTGCAGGCCTTGGATATCCAATGGCTCTATTACTCCCAGGATGATGAAGAGAAGGTCCTGGAATACCTGGATCGCTGCCTGGAAAAAGTCTTGCCGGACGAGGACCGGGAACCCGAGGAGAAGGTCACCCTCCTCTATGACACCACCCTGATTTGGGTGCGCAGCTTTTTTTCTTCCGTGGAACAGGTGGGCTCCGCGCCCCAGATGTTTAGAGCCCTCCGCCTCATTGACAGCCTCTTCGATTTAATGAAAGGCGGGGGGGTTGACTACTATCGGTCCATTCTGGATATCAGGCGCGCCGGCCACGTCCTTTACAACCACTCCATCAATGTCTGCTTCCTGGGGCTGGCCTTTGTCAGCTTTATGGGCTGGGACGCCCAGAAGGCCCAGGATTTCGGGGTGGGGGCCATGCTCCATGACATCGGCCTCATTCACCTCAAGCCGGAACTGGTCCACAAGGCGGCCCGGAGGTCGGCGGACCGACCCACGGACTCCCATCCCGCCATGGGTTACAAGATGCTGGCCAATATGTCCGGACTGCGGCGGGAAGTGAGATACATGGCCTTGCAGCACCACGAGAACGGTGACGGTTCGGGTTATCCCGGGGGCTTGAAGATCAATGCCATTGACCCCTGGGCCCGGGTCCTGCGGATTCTGGACCATTACGAGACCCTGACCAGCGGCAATTCCCGGAAACGTCCCCTGTCCTCCAAAGAGGCCCTGAAGGAGATGGCCGCCCTCCAGGAGAGAAAGATCTTCGACCTGAATTATTTTATGAATTTTATTAAATTTACCGGGAAGACCTAGAGGCGGTTTTCTGTTTTCGGTAAAAATCCTTTGTGGAGACCAAAAATGAACGGGCAAATGGCTAGCCTTTTGCCCCTTTTTTTTATCTTGTCACCCTATCGACAATTTCTTTTCTTTTTAACCGAAAACCGAAAAATATCTTTTAAACAAAGACCACTGACGGGTCATTCGGCTTCCGGGAGACGATCTCCCCAATCAGAAAAGCCTTTTCCTGAAGCCCCTGGAGGCGCAACAGCACGTCCGGCACCAGCTCATCCGCCATCACCATCACCAGACCCAGGCCGTTATTAAAGGTGCGGAGCATCTCCTCGTCGGCAATGTTGCCCTTCTCTTGCAGAAACCGGAAGATGGGAGGCACCGGCCAGCTCTGCCGCTGGATCACCGCCTGGCAGGTGCGGGGCAGAATGCGGGGCAGATTCTGGGTGAGGCCGCCGCCGGTGATATGGGCGATGCCGCTTAAGGGGAAATCCCGGAGGAGATTGAGCACCGGCTCCACGTAAATCCGGGTGGGTTGGAGGAGATCCTCCCCCAGGGGGCCGCCCAGTTCCGGAATTTCATCCGTCACTTTATATCCATGCCGTTCGAAGAGGACCTTGCGCACCAGGGAAAAGCCGTTGGCGTGCAGGCCGCTGGAGGCGATGCCGATGAGACGGTGGCCCACGGCGATGTCCGAGCCGTCGATGATCTGGCTCCGGTCCACCACCCCCACCACAAATCCGGCCAGATCGTAATCTCCCGGTTTATAGAGGCCCGGCATTTCTGCGGTTTCCCCGCCAATCAGGGAGCAGCGGGCCTGGAGGCAGCCATTGGTGATCCCTTCTATGATCTGGGTGCCGGTCTCTGGGGAGAGCTGGCCCATGGCCAGGTAATCCAGGAAAAATAAGGGGGTGGCCCCGTGGACGATGATGTCATTGACGCACATGGCCACCAGATCGATGCCGATGGTATGGTGGCGGTTCATCAGCACGGCCACCATGATCTTGGTTCCCACCCCGTCGGTGGCGGAGACCAGCACCGGGTCATGGTATTGCTGGAGGTTCAG
The DNA here is from genome assembly GCA_020060385.1 of Syntrophobacterales bacterium. Taxonomy (GTDB): domain Bacteria; phylum Desulfobacterota; class Desulfobaccia; order Desulfobaccales; family 0-14-0-80-60-11; genus SURF-52. The sequence goes on from JAGVAH010000123.1 coordinate 25,024, forward strand.
ATGGAAGAGGCCGCCGTAGCCGCCGATCTCTCCCAGGACTCCGGTGCGGAAAGTGGATTTAACCAGGGGCCGAATCTTTTGAATAAACGCTTCGGCCTTGTCGATATCGACCCCTGAATCCCGATACGTGATTTCATCCATCCCCTGTTACCCCCCCGAAAGCTTCAGGGCCCAGGAATTATTTGCGGGTCTTGTCCAGGAAGAGCTGGCCAAAATTTTGACTCTGGCACTTGGAGCAGGCTTGTGGAGCTCCCCCCTCGGCAGTGACTGTAGCCTCATAATGGCCACAGAAGCGGCACTCCAGGAACTGACCCACCAGGCGGTAATCCCCCCCCTCGATACGGATCGCCTTGCCATGGGTCAAGGCATCGGCCACCGCCCGGTGCGCCCGGGCCAGCATGCGGGTTACCGTGGGGCGGGAAACTTGCATCTGCTTGGCTACTTCTTCCTGATTCAGGCCCAAAAAGTCCGACAGCCGCATGGCTTCCATTTCGTCAACGGTGATCACCGTGTGCTCTAAAGCCGCCAGGGGAACCCCCTGGGGTTTAAAGAATGTAACTCCTGGTTCCATTTTTACCCAGCGGCACTTTTTAGGCCTGGCCATTCCTTGTGGTCCCCGGTCGATAATGCTCATATTTTTAAAGACTAAGCAGGATTCTGTCAAGGGAATAAACCAGGAAACCTGAGGGAGGAGGCCTCAGCCATTGACGAATGCCAGAAAGCATCATATCTTGAGACATTACTATTGAGAGCGGGGATAGAAGGTGACTGCCAAGCAATATTACACCCAGGTGGAGGAGTGCGCCGGATTCCTGGGCCGGGAAGGGGCCGGGGCCCTGGAATGGGGCATCATCCTGGGAACCGGCATGGGGCTGTTGGCGGAGAGTATGGAGGTGGCAGGGAGCCTCCCCTATGAGGAGCTGCCCCATTATCCCCGGGCCACCACGCCCAGCCATCGGGGCCGCCTGAGCTGGGGCCGCCTCGCCGGCAGCCAGACGCTCCTCTGCCAGGGGCGGATCCATGCCTATGAGGGTTACTCTCTGCGCCAAGTGACCTTTGCGGTGCGGGTCATGGCGGCCCTGGGCGTCAAAAAACTGATCCTCACCAATGCCGCGGGGGGGCTCAACCCCCTCTTCCGGATTGGGGATTTGATGCTGATCCGGGACCACATCAACCTGCTGGGGGACAGCCCCTTGACAGGGGAGAATGTCGACGCCTGGGGGCCCAGGTTTCCGGATTTAAGCCGGGTATATGACCGCAACCTGATGCAGATGGCGGAGGAGGTGGCCCTGCAGCAGGGTTTGGTCCTGCGGCAAGGGGTTTATGTGGCGGTAAAGGGCCCCCATCTGGAGACGCCGGCGGAGACCCGCTTCCTCAGGTTGATCGGCGCGGACGCGGTGGGGATGTCCACCGTGCCCGAAGCCATCTGTGCGGTGCATGCCGGTCTGCAGGTCTTGGGGTTTTCAGTGCTCAGCAACCTGAATCTCCCGGATGCCATGGCCCCCACCTCCCTGGAGGAGATTGTGGCCACCGTGGCCCAGGCGGAACCCCGGCTCGTGCAACTGCTTTTGGGGATTATGGAGCAGGCTGCGGCCGCAGAACCGGCCTAGCTCTTTTTCTTCCGGGGCTTTCTGGGGGCCTTGGCGCTCTTGGGAGCGGCCGGAGTCTCTGAAGTTGCGGCTGGCAAAGGAGATTCCGGAGTCGGTGTGGCTTTGAGAAGGCGGGAAGGTGGCGCCGCGGCCGCGCCCGGGGCACCGAGCACATACACCCGTTTTTCCAGGGGCAGATTGTCCAGGGGGAGCCCGCAATTGGCGCAGGCTTTTAAAAATAAGGGATTATCCGTCTGGCATTTCGGGCACTTCATCCACAGCCCCATCAGCATCCTCCCGGGTTTTTGGTTACAATTAACAAACCCCAGGCCAATCTTCAAGGTTTTTCTTACAGATATTGACTCGCAGCTCCAGGAGACAGAGATTTAACTTCACTGCAAAGGAAAAAAACGCCATGAAAAAGATAGTGATTACGACGGATCAGGCCCCGCCTCCCGTCGGCCCTTACACCCAGGCCCTGGCGGCCGGCCCCTTCGTTTTTATTTCCGGCCAGATTCCCCTGGATGCCGCTGGCAACCTGGTGGCAGGGGACATCGTGGTCCAAACCGTCCAGGTGATCCAGAATCTGAAGGCCATCCTGGCCGCAGCCAGCCTCACTCTCAAGGACGTGGTCAAGACCACCGTCTACCTGGCGGACCTGGCGGATTTCAAGGAAATGAACCGCACTTACGCCGAGTTTTTCCTGGATCACCCCCCGGCCCGCACCACCATCCAGGCCGCGGCCCTACCCCGGGGGGTGGCCATCGAGATAGACGCCATTGCCTTGAAGAAGGTCTAGGTAGTGCGCCTTTTCATGATTTACGGGTAAGCCCCAGGCTCATGAACAACTCTTCCGAATTATAGGCAAATTTTAGGGAAAAACGAAAAACCAAAAACGAAAAACGGTATAACATGCGCACTTTCCAGGAGATCAAAGACAACTACCGGTTCACGGAAGCAGAAGTGGAGACCCTGCGGGGCCTGCTCCCGGTGGTGGAACCCCACGCCGACCGCCTGGTTAGCGACTTCTACCACCTTTTCCAGCAGATGCCGGATGCGGCCAAGTTCCTCCAGGATGAGGCCCGGCTGGCCCGGCTCACGGAGATGCATCGCGCCTGGCTGTTGACCCTGTTTCAAGGGTCCTTTGATGAGCGCTACTACCTGCGTCTGCAACGGATCGGCCACACCCACGTGCGCATCGGCCTGTCGGCCCATTTCGTCTACGTGGGCATGAATTTTCTCCGCCTGCGGCTGCAGAAGATTATCGACACCGAGGTGGAGCCCAAGCTCCGGGAGCTGTCCCTGCGGGCCATGGAGAAGATCCTGGATCTCAACCTGGATGTCATTGCCCGCACCTACCACGAAGAAGAGATGCGCCGGGTCTTTTTGTCCTACCGCCTGGACAATGCCTTGATCCGCTTTGCCCACCGCTTCACCTTCGGCCTCAACATGCTGCTGCTGGTGGGCCTCATTGCCCTGTCTCTGGGGGTGGTGGCGGTGCTGGCCCATGACATCAGCCTGATCTTCCGGGGCAATCCGGAAAAAGGGCTGGTCTCGGCCCTGGGTTCCTTACTGATCCTCTGGCTGATGATCGAACTGTTGGACGCGGAGATCGACCGGCTTCAGGGCGGGGGGTTTCAACTCTCCCTGTTTGTGGGCGTGGCCCTGGTGGCCTTTATCCGGAAGGTGCTGGTGGCCTCCCTGGCCCATGAGTCCTTGCAGGTGGAAATCCTCTATCTGGCGGGCATCTTCATCCTGGGGGCCATCTATTGGCTGGTGTCCCGGACGGAAACCAGGAAAGTTTAGGAAGGGCTATGGAGATGCGCCGCCGGCCTCTGGTGGAATCTGGGGCGTGGGGGGAGCTTCCGCCTCCTCCCCCACCTCCGGGCGGTCCACAAACCGGTGGGGCAGCCGGATAATCACCGTCGTCCCCCGGCCCACCATGCTGTTCAAAGCGATTTCTCCCCGGTGTTCGTCCACAATCTGCCGCACAAAGACCATCCCTAAGCCGGTGCCGCCGATCTTGGTGGTGTAGAAGGGCACAAAGACCTTATCCACCACCTCCTGGGGCATACCCCGGCCGGTATCCTGGATTCGCAAAATGGCGTGGTTTTTTTCCACTGAGGTGCGCACCATGATCCGGCCGTGGGGTCGGGTGGCTTCAATGGCGTTGCGCACCAGATGGGAGAGGGCCACTTTGAGGAGATGGCGGTTGAAGCGTCCCATCAGGGGCTGGGGGTGGAACTCGGTGATCAAGGTGATATTTTTGGCTTTGATCTCCGGCCGCAGCAATTCCAAGGTGTCCCCGACGATATCGTTGAGGTCCTCCTGGTTGAAAAAGGACTCCTTCCTCTGGGCCAGGGATTCGAAACGGGTCACCATCTGCTCGATGCGCCGGGCCTCCTCGGCGATGGCCGATAGCCAGGTGCGGGTGGGGTCATCCGGGTCGGTCTTCCGCAAGAGGCGATGGCTGAAGCCGCCAATGATATGAAGGGGGTTGCGGATGCCGTGGGCCATGCCCAGGGCCATTTCCGCCATGGTGCGCTCCATCACCAGGGCCTCCATCTCCCGGTTGAGGGCCAGGATTTCGTGGCTGGTTTGCTCCAGGTGGTGGTGGTCCTCCTCCATGCGGTGATACAGGCGCTGCACCCGGTGGAAAAAGAGGGTGATGGCGGCAATGACCACATAGATGGAGCTGTCAAACCCCCCGAAAATCCTCCGCAGAACCCACAGGGTTTGACTCTCCCCATAATATTTGATGGCCACCTGCAGGCCGTGGGAAATGGTGTGGGTGGTGGAAAAGATGACAAAGCAGACGGTGAGCCAGTCCAAAAAGAGCCAGAGGGCGTTTTCCGGATCCCGGGCCATCAGGCGCCGGGTGATCCTTAAGGATAACCAAGAGAAAACGATAACCGCCAGGGAGCCCAGAACTTGAACAATCCAAATGGGGAGAAGGGGCAGGGCGATCATCGCTAGTCGAGGTGGGACTCCTGGGCAAAGGCCCTGAGCCCCCGATAGAAAAGGTAGAAAGCCGGAATCAGCAAGGCAAAGTGATCAATTTGGGTGAGATAAAAGAACCAGGATTCCGGGTCCTCCATGAGCAGGCGTTTGGCAAGGCCGTGGCCCAGGATGACCGGGTTGACCTGGCCCCATTCAAGGGTATGGCCCACCACCGCATCCAGGTTCCACCAGGCCAGGATGCCGCAGGCCCACATCAGGCAGCGGAAGCCCTTGTATTTCTGTAACTTCTCCCGGTGAATCTCGAAAATGAAAAAGATCATGGCCCCGGCAAAGAGGAGGTGGGCCGTCTGGTGGACGTAAGAGCCTTCCGTGCCCCACTCGAACCAGCCCTGGGCCAGGACATACCTGGGAGAAAAGAGGAGAGGAAGAAAAACCCCGGAGAGAATTGGAGCCAGGCGGCGGGTCATCGGTTGCGCCTCACTACCTTATTATCGGCATCACCCGGGCAATTGTCAATGAGGTCTGGGAACCTCTCCCCGGTCATTTAGAGGGAGCGGCGCGGCCGCAGCATACCATTTTGGTGGCACAGCCTTTCCAGGCTGTGTTGATAGTCTCGCACAGGGTAGTAAGCCTGTGTCACCTGCTACTTCCCTCAGGATGAGCAAATGGTTTTTGGCGGGGGTCCGCTGGGCTTCAGCTTTGGTAGCCCAGCAAGCGGAGGGCCCGGGCATCCTTGCGCCAGTTTTTCCACACCTTGACCCAGAGTTCCAGATAGACCCGGCAGCCCAGCAGGGTCTCGATCTCCCCCCGGGCCTCCTGGCCGATGGTTTTCAGCAGATGCCCCTTCTTGCCGATGACGATGCCCTTCTGGGATTGCCGTTCCACGTAAATCACCGCCCGGATGCTCACCAGATCCGGCCGCCGGCTTTCCTCGAACTCCTCGATGGCCACGGCCACCGCGTAGGGCATCTCCTCCCCCAGGTGATGGAGGAGGCGCTCCCGAATCAGCTCCGTCACCAGGAAGCGCTCCGTCTGTTCCGTGATCTGTTCTTCCGGGTAGATGGGCGGGGCTGCGGGCAGCAATTTGATGATTTCGGCTTCCAACTCCGCCAGGCCCTCCCCCATCAGGGCGCTCACCGGGATGACCGGGCTTCCGGGGAAAAGCCGGTGATACGCGGCCATCAGGGGCAGGAGCTTGGGTTTGGAGATGGTGTCGATCTTGTTGATGGCCACGATCAAGGGCTGGGCCAGCTTTTGCAGATGGGGGAGCAAGACCGGGTCCCGGGGGTCGGGCAGCCGGGGTTCCACCAGCCAGACCACCACCTCGGCCGCGGCCAGGGCGCTGAGCGCGGCCTGCACCAGGCCCTGGTCCAAGGGCCTTTTGGGTTCCAGAACCCCGGGGGTATCCAGATAAAGGAGCTGGGCCCCGGGCTTATTGACGATGCCCAGGAGCCGGTGGCGGGTGGTCTGGGGCTTAGGCGAGGTAATGGCCAGCTTTTCCCCCACCAGCTTGTTGAGCAAGGTGGACTTCCCCACATTGGGCAGGCCGATGAGGGCGATATGGCCGGTTTTGTATGCAGACATAAGTTTATTGGCCAGCTATTTGGGGGAGGGGGCTAAAGGCCCTGGGCCAGGTATCTCGGATACCTGACCCTCCCCCCCCACATTATATCCTGGCCCGCCGCCGGCGGCCCAGGATTAATTCCAGGCCGGTGATGATCACGCAACCCCAGGCGAAGATATCCCCGATCCTGGTGTAGAGGCTGCCGCCTTTGAGCCAGGGGAGTTCCAGGGCCTGGGCCGCGGGCACGAAGAGGTCGGATTGCCAGAGGATGCGGCCGTCCGGGCCGATGAAGGCGCTGATGCCGGTATTGGCGGCCCGGGCCATGCAGACGTGGGTCTCCACAGACCGGAGCACGGCCATGGCCAGGGACTGGTAGGGCGCGCTGGTGGTGCCGTACCAGGCGTCGTTGGTCATGTTCACTAACAGCCGCGCCCCGTTTTGCACCTGGGCCCGGGAGAGATCGGGAAAGATGGACTCGAAGCAGATCAGCGGCCCCACCTCCCCCTGGGGCAGGCTCACCACCCCCCCCACCTTGCCTTCGGCAAAATCCCCCACCATGGCCACCATCTTGCCGATGCCCATGAAGGAGAAAAGGCGTTTTAAGGGCACATATTCTCCAAAGGGCACCAGGTGGGCCTTGTCATAATAGCCCGCCACGTTGCCTTCCGGGGATAGGAGATAGGCCCGGTTATAGAAAACTTCCTTCTGGGTGGTGAGTTCGTAGGCGGGCGCGCCGAAGAGGAGATAGCCGCCGGCGGCCTGGGCGATGGCCTGGACCTGGCCCGTCAGGTCCGGGGTGCGGAGAAAAAAGAAGGGCGCGGCCGTTTCGGGCCAGATGATCAGATCGGCCCCTTTCACCTGGGCGGTCAGCTCGCCGTAACGGTCCAGGGTGGCCTGGACCATTTCTTTTTTCCACTTTTCCCCCTGCTTAATGTTGCCCTGGACCACCGCCACCTTGATCCGGGGGCTGGCTGCCGCTAATTTATCCAGCGCTCCCAGGCGATAGTAGCCGTATCCCACCCAGGCGGCCAGAATCAGGATGAGCACCGTGAGCTGGAAAAAGCGGCGGCGCTCCCGGCCCCTTAGGGGATAAAGGAGGAGGAAGATGCCGGCATTGACCAGAACCAGCAGGAAGGAGAGGCCGTAAACCCCGGCCAGGTCGGCGGCCTGCAGAAAGACCGGAAAACGGTAGAGGCCGGTGCCCAAAAGTTCCCAGGGGAAGCCGCTGATAATGTAAGTCTGGCCATATTCCAGGGCCACCCAGACCACCGGCGCCCACCAGAGGAGGCTGAACCCCCGGGCCTCACCCCAGTTGACCGCCAGGGCCCAGAGGCCCCGGTAGAGGCTTAGGTAACCCGCCAGTGACAAGAGGACGCCCAAACAGAGGGGTAGCGGCAGGCCGCCAAAGACACGGGTGACATAGACGATCCAATAGAGGAGCCCGGCAAAGTAGGTCAACCCGGAGACCAGCCCCAGCCAGAAGGCCGCCGCCCGGGACTGCCCCCTCAGGGCCCAGAGGAGGGGCACCAGGGCCACGGCCAGGAGATAATTCTGGTCCCACTTGGGGAAGGCCGCGGCCAGCAGCAGCCCGGAGAGCACGGCCGCGGCCCAATGTGAAAAACCGGTGCGCATAGGAATTAGAAAAGAATCACCACAAAGACACAAAGGCACTAAGAGACACCAAGATATTTTTTATTTTTGGCGGCGAGCCGCCAAAACAAAAATTTATTTCTTTGTGACCCTTTGTGTCTTGGTGCCTTTGTGGTTAATCTTTATTCACTTTCCACCGGCGGCAGGAGCCGGGCCCGGACCTGCTTGGCCCGGCGTTCGTCCGCGGCCACCACGGTGAGTTCCAGGTTTTTCATGGCCACCTGGTCATTGATCTGGGGGACCCGGTTCAGGAGGTGGATGAGCAGGCCGCCCACGGATTCGAATTTGCCTTCCGGACGGGTCAGGTGGAAGTGATCCATCAGCTCTTCCACGTCCAACCTGGCGTCCACCAGGACGGAGCCGTCAGCCTCGGGAAGCAGGCGGGGTTCCATGTGGTCGTATTCATCATAGATTTCCCCGACGATCTCTTCCAGGATGTCCTCCAGGGTGATGAGGCCGGCGGTGCCCCCGTATTCATCGATGACGATGGCGATCTGGGTTTTGCGCTCCACCAGGTCCCGGAGGAGATCGCTGATCTTTTTGCTTTCCGGGATAAAGTAGGCGGGGCGCAGGACCCGGCCCAGATCCCAGGTCTCTTCGGGGGTCTGCCAGAACACCAGGAGGTCTTTGGCCAGGAGAATGCCTTTGATGTGGTCGATGTCGCCGGCAAAGACCGGCAGGCGGGAGTGGCCCTTTTCCAGGATGAGGCCGATGATCTGGTCCAAAGGGGTATGGCGCTCCACCCCGATGATTTCCAGGCGGGGCACCATGATTTCCCGGACGAGGGTATCCTTGAATTCAAAGATACTCTCAATGAGCTCGCCTTCCCGGCGGGTAATCAGCCCCCGTTCTTCGCCGACACCGATGATGCTTTGGATTTCCCGTTCGAGATCTTCCGGCTGGGTGATGGCTCTGCGGGAGAAACGTTGCCGGAGCCGCTTCAGGAAGCCGGAAGAACTACTTTCGGCCTCATCCATGCTCAGCCTCGCATCTGGCTCCGTTCCTGCCGCAGAAAGTTCGCCACGGTTTTGACTTCTTTGGGGAATTCCAGACCCCGGTCCAGAAGATTGATTTCGTGGCGGGTGATGCCGAACAGTTCGGTGACGTAAGCCACCGCCTGTTGGTAGTCAAAGTCTTTGCAGGAAAAGATATCCAGGCTGAGATAACCCCGATCGGGGAAGGTGTGGATACTGATGTGGCTTTCCGCAATGAGCACAAATCCCGAGAGCCCCCAATCTTCCGGCACCTTACCATGGTATTTGAACACGTAAGGGGGCATGATTTTGGTCATGTGGATCAGGTCCGGGCAGTGCTCCAGAAATTCATATATGGTGTCCAGATTAGCTAGCTGCTCTTGACTGGCTCCATAACCATCCAGGGTTAAATGCAGTCCAAAGCCAACAGCTGGTTTTTTCAATCTTCCATCCTCCTCGCACCAGGTTTAGCATCACCGGGTATGTCCGGCAGATCAACCAGTGGCGTCGCTGGCCGACGCGGCCCCGGAGTTCATTCAACGACTCCGGAGCATAAGGTACTGGGCCCCGGCTGTTTCGGAAAGCACGAGGAAGGGAGCGCTGCTGCCCCACATTTTTTTGACTCCGAAACCTGATTAACCCCTCCCCCTTTGGGGAAGGGGTTATCCGCATAACCCAGTCCTTTGCCAAGCAAAATGTTATTCAGCCATATATAACTTTTATGTTTCCCAGGGTCAATATTTTTTTATGAATTTTCCCGGGGACTGTCTTCAGAAACAGGAAGATTTTTTCCCTATTGACCTCTGGCGCATCAATGGTAAATTTAACCCGGTATCCAAAGCCAGGAGGATGAAGCATTGGCTCAAGTCGCCCCGTTTCGGGCGTTACATTATAATCCCGCGCAAATTCCCCAGCCCCAAGAGGTGGTCACCCCCCCTTATGATGTGATCCGTCCCCATGAACGGGAGGCCATGGCCGCGCTCAACCCCTATAACATGGTGCGCCTGATCTTGCCCCAACCCCAGCCCGGAGACGACCTCTTGCAGAACCGTTACACCCGGGCGGCCGCCGCTTTTCGCCAGTGGCAGCAGGCCGGGGTGCTGGTGCGGGACCCGGACCCGGCTTATTATTATTGGGAAACCGAGTTTTTGGTGAACGGGCGCCAATTTACCCGCAAGGGCCTGGTGGCCCTGGTGCGCCTGGAGCCTTTCAGCAGCGGGGTGATCCGCCCCCACGAACAGACCTTTTCCGCGCCCAAGGCGGACCGCCTGGAACTCCTCAAACAGACCCAGGCCCATTTCTCTCCCATCTTTGCCATTTACCCTGACCCTGAAGACCTGGTCATCAGAACCTTGCGCGGCAGTCTCCCCGGGGAGGCGATGCTGGCCTTCGAAGATTCGGAGGGTTACTTCCAGAGGGTCTTCCGGGTCACCGACCCCTCTTGCCTGGCCGCGGTCCACCGGGCTTTTGAGCCCATGACCCTGTTCATCGCCGATGGGCATCACCGTTATGAGACCGCCCTGAACTACCAGAAGTGGCTGAAAGAGAGGTATCCCCAGGCGCCGGTGAACGCTTCCTTCAATTATGTCCTGGTGTATCTCTCCAATATCTTTGACCCGGAACTGGTCATCCTCATGGCCCACCGCCTCCTGGCGGGCCCCCGGGTGAAGCAGGTGGAAGAGGGCGTGCTCTTGCGGCGGCTGGCGGAATATTTCGAAGTGGCCCCCTTAGCTTACCCAGGCGGGGGGGGCGGCCCCAGCCCGGAGTTCCTCCAGGAGAGCCTGGACACGGCCCCCCAGCAGGAGACCTCTTTCATTCTCCTGGGTTTCGGCCTGCAGGCCTGGCGGCTTAAGTTGCGGGAGGGGGTGCGCCAAAGACTCCTGGCCCGGGAGATGCACCCGGCCCTGGCCCAACTGGACGTGGTGGTCTTGAATTATCTGATTTTTGAAAAGATCCTGGGACTTGACGCCCAGGCCCAGGATGATCAACAGACCTGCAAGTTCACCAGCAAGATCCCCGAGGTCCTGGAGATTCTGAAAAAGGGGGAAGCCAAACTGGCCTTTTTACTGAACCCCACCCGGGTGGACCAGGTCCAGCAGGTGGCCTCCGCGGGCCTGATTATGCCCCGGAAATCCACTTACTTTTATCCCAAGGTCAAGGACGGCATCGTCCTTAGCCCCATCAATCCCGGAGAAGAAATCTTCATCCCCTGAACCCCGGCGGTCCGACTCCCCCGGATAAGTCCCGGAGCCCCCACCGGGGAAAAATCACCCCCCTCTTGCCAAAGGGGCCTGACATTTGTTAAATTATTCGGGAATACCAGTCAAGGAGACTCCGGGATGAGGGCTAAGGTGGTCGAACGCCGGGTACGGATCCTGGTGGTGGATCCTGAAGACTGGTGCCGGGATTTCCTTGCTTCCGTCATGCGCTTGTGCGGGCTGGAGGAGTATAAAATGGTGGCCTCCGCTGCCGAGGCCCTGCAAGCCCTGGAAGAAACCACCTTCGATCTTCTCATCGCCGACCTGAAGCTGGCCCAGCAGCAGCGGCTCCTGGAGAGTGCCCGGGACCGCGACCCCACCATGCGTTTCATCTTCATGCTCCAGAAGTGGAGTCAGACCCCCCGCACGGTTTTTCTGGAACACGCGGATTATGTGTTCAAACCCCTGAGCCTGGACGAGATCGTCCGGAAAATCCGGGACGCCATCCACCAGAAAAACCTGCGCCGGGCCGAAGAAGAGATCCGCCGCCTGAAACAGACCGCGTTCCGCATCTTGGGATAAGTAGCTGTCAGCATTCAGCTATCAGCAGTCAGCTGGTAAAAGTTGAAAGCGATTCTGTTTTTTGCTGAAAGCTGACCGCTGATAGCTTTCCTTATTTCTCCCGGGCCACCGCCAGCAGCCCCAGTCCCAGCCAGAAGGCTTCCCGGAGCCGCCTGAGGATGCTGAAGGCCACCCCTAAGACCATACCCAGGTCAAACCCCAGGGCCAGGAGAATATTCCCCCCTTCCTGTATCCCCGCGGCCGCGGGGATGAAGAATCCCAGGGCGGTGAAGAGCATGGCCAGGGCATCCAGGCAGATGGCCAGGTCCCAGCCGATGGGGTGCCCCAACAGCCAGAACATCAGGTAGACCTCCACCCCGTGCAGCAGCCAGCTGGCAAAGAATAAGGCAAAGGCCAGCGCACAGCGGTAGGGATGCTCCCGATAAAAACCGGATAGACGCGCGTCCAGATTATTGAAGGATTCTTCCTTGTCCTTCAAGGTGGGCGGGCAAACCCCCAGTTTGTTGAGGAAACGGAGGCCGAAGCCGCAGGGAGCCCGGCCTTGGACAAAGACGAAAATACCTCCGGCCGTGGCCAACACTAACGCGGCCAGACTCAAGGCCCAAAGGTGGGAACGGGTGCCGGGTAAAAGAAAAGGGGCCAGGGCCAGCCCCAGGAAGATATAGAGGGCCAGGCTCAAGACCAGGATGCCCTTGTGAATCACCACCGAGGCGGTGGCTTCGTCCCAGGGAATGCCCCGGGATTGCAAGGCCGCAGCCTTAAAGGGCTCCCCCCCCAGGCTGGCGGTGGGGGTGAGTTGGTTCAGAGACTCCCCTCCCAGGCGCAGCCAAAACAGGCAGTTCAGGGAAGGAATTTTATCCTGGCTCAACAACAGATATTTCCAGGAGATGGCTTCCAGCAGGTTCACCAGGCCATAGGGGAGAAGCAACAAGGGCCAATACCAGCCGATCCTCCACAAATACTCTCCCAGGGTATGCCAACCCACTTTATGTAAAAGCCAAAAAATAAAGACAACGGCAATGGCTAAAAGTACCAGGTTGAGACGGCGCAAAAAAATATCCTTCTTGGGGAGTGTAAGAAAATTAATCTGTTAAGAATAGCAGAAGGGAGGCGATCAGTGAAGGCCTTCCATGCCTTTTCCTTCCTCAGGCCGGGGCAGACGGCGCATGAGGAACACCAGGGGCAGAAGGCAGAGAAAGACGATGGTAAAAAACCGGTAGTCGTCACAGAAGGCCATCATCTTCGCCTGGCGCAGGACTTCTTCATACAGCCCCCCCAGGGCCTGGGGCGAATTCCACCACTGCCAGTTGCTCCCCAGGTCGGGCAGGGCCTGGGAGAGCCGGTGCTGCCAGTCGGTAAAGGGCAAAGAAAAGGGAGTGAGGTGTTCCACCAGGCGGCTCTGGTGGAACTGGCTGCGCCGGGACAGGAGGGTGGTGGCCGCGGCAATGCCGAAGGAGCCCCCCAGGTTGCGCATCAGATTGAAGATACCGGTGGCATTGCCCATTTTTTCCTGGGAGATGCGGGACATGGTCAGGGTGGTGAGGGCCACGAAGGTGGAGCCCAAGCCGAAGCCCTGGACGAACCTGGGCCACCAGGCGTGGAAAAAATCGATGGAGGTATTGTACTGACTCATGAGATACACCGCATAGGCATTGAGGACCAGGCCCACAAAGACAATCTTGCGGCTATCCATGACCATGGTCAACCGGCCCACCACCGGCATGACCATGATGGAGCCGATGCCCCCGAAGGCCAGGGCCCAGCCCGCCAGGGTGGCGTCGTACCCCATCAGGGTTTGAAGATACAGGGGCAGGAGCATGATGCTGCCGTACAGGACAAACCCGAAGAAAAACATAATGGTCACGCCGGAGGCGTAGTTGCGCTCCTTGAAGAGGCGCAGGTCCACCACCGGGTGCCGGGTCTTGAGCTCGTGATAGATCAGGATCGCCAGGGCCACCACGGCGATGATGGCCAGGCGGGCAATGAACGCGGATGACAACCAGTCGTCCCGCTCCCCTTTGTCCAGCACCACCTGCAGGGCCCCCAGGCCCACCACCAGCAGTCCCAAGCCCCAATAGTCGATGCTGCCGGCCCGCTGCTTCTTGATGTAATCCGGGTCGAAAATGAAGAGAAAGGTCAACAGCAGGGACATAATGCCGATGGGCAGGTTGATGTAAAAGGCCCAGCGCCAGGTGAGGTTGTCGGTGACCCAGCCGCCCATGACCGGGCCGATGATGGGGGCGATGATCACCCCGATGCCCCAGATGGCCATGGCCATGCCCCGCTCCCGCACCGGGAAGGTTTCCAGCAAAATGGCCTGGGAAATGGGCTGCAGCGCGCCGCCGCCCACCCCCTGGATGATCCGGAAACAGATGAGCATCCCCAGATTGGTGGCCGCGCCGCAGAGCATGGAACTGAGGGTGAACAGGGCCAGGCAGAGCATCAGGAAGCGTTTGCGGCCGATGAGGGCCGAGAGCCAGCCGGTGATGGGCAGGATGACCGCGTTGGAGACCAGGTAGGCCGTCAGGATCCAGGTGGTCTCGTCCTCGGAGGAGGCCAGGGAGCCGGCGATGTGGGGCAGGGCCACGTTGACCACCGTGGTGTCCACGATTTCCATGAAGGTGCCGGCCATCACCGCAATGGTGACCAGCCATTTGTTCACCGAGGTGGGGCCGTTGGCCGGAGTATTATTCATGGCAGGACATCGGGCGCGGACCGGGGCCAGATGGTAATCAGTAATCAGTAATGGGCTTTTTTCCCTGGCTACTGGCTACTGATCACTGGCTGCTTCCTCCCCTATCTCTTCACTTCCCGCCCGGGGCCAGCAACCGGGGGCCCGTGCGCTTGCGGGTATCGATGGCGACCTCGCTGGACATTCCCAGGCGCAGGGGCCGGTCCTGGGGGAAGGGCGGCAGGAGCACGATTTTCACGGGAATACGCTGCACCACCTTCACCCAGTTGCCGGTGGCGTTCTCCGGCGGCAGGAGAGAAAAGGCTGACCCGGTCCCGGCCATAATGGAGTCCACCTTGCCTGCAAATTCGACCCCGGGGTAGAGGTCCAGCTGCACCGTGGCGGTCTGACCCACATAGACATGGGTCAGCTGCGTTTCCTTATAGTTGGCCTGGATCCACAAGTCTGAGGTATTGAGGGGCACCAGCATCATCAGGGGCTGGCCCGGCTGCACCCAGTTGCCCGCGGTCACCTGCCGCTTGGTGACATATCCCCCGATTTCCGCCTTGACCCGGGTGTAGCCCAGGTTGAGACGTGCCTGCTCCAGTTTTGCCTGGGCTTCCTTGATGGCCGGCTGCTCCTCCAGGGGAATGCTGGTGGAGCCGCCGATGGCGGCCAGGGCCTCCCGGAGTTCCTGCTGGGACTGGTCCACTTCCGCCTGGGTCACCTTGAAGGTGGTGTTCACCTTGTCATAAGTCTGTTTGGCCACGGTGCGGCGCTCATAAAGGCCGGTATAGCGTTTCCGGTCGACCCCGGCCTGATGGAAATTGGCTTCGGTCTGGGCCACCTTGGCCCGGGCCGTGGAGACCTTGACGTAGCGTTGGGCCAGATCCTGGCGCAGGCGGGCCAGGTTGGCCGCGGCCTGATCCACGGCCACCTGGAAGTCCGCAGGGTCCAGGGTGAAGAGGACCTGGCCGGGGGTGACCCACTGGTTGTTATCCACCAGCACTGCCAGCACCCGCCCCGGGACCCGGGGGGAGACCACCCCCACGTGGCCGCTCACATAGGCGTCGTCTGTGCTGACGAAGATATGGATATAGTACCAGTAACCCAGGCCGGCCCCCACCATCACCAGCAGCAGCAGCACCAGACCTATGCGGACCGAAGTCTTATGGAGCATGGGGGGATGGCTCCTTGGGGAGGAGGGCGTTGATGGCCCCCATGGCCCAGAGCAGTTCGGCCTTGGCCATCTGGTGGTCATAGATGGCGGTCCAGTAGTTGACCCGGGTCTTGGTGAGCAGGGTCTCGGCGTCGATGACGTTGGTGGCGGTGCCCACCTGTTCCTTGTAGCGTTCCTCGTTGAGGCGCAGATTCTCTTCCGCCTGGGTCACGGCCTTTTCCGTCACCCCTATGCGATCCGCGGTTTCCCTGACCCTAAGATAGGCATTCTGCACGTCCAGGCGCACCTGGTCGTTCAGGTCCCTGTGCTGCTCCCTAAGCTGATTCACCTTCAATCTAGCCTGGGCCACCTGGGCCTTGGTGTCCAACCCGGAGAATAAGGTCCACTGCATGCCGAAGATGCCGAACCACTGGGTGTCATGCAATTGGTATTCGTTCTGCTGCCAATTCATCCCGGCCTGGGTGTAAAACCGGGGGAAAAACTGGGACTTGGTCTGGGTCACCACTTTTTCCTGCTGGGAGATGCGCGTGGTGGAGGCCTTGAGGTCGCTGCGCTGCTTCAGGGCCTTGTCGGTGGCTTCCTCCAGGCCCCAGGGCCGGGTTTCCAGCTTTTCGTCCTTGAGCACCGTGGCCGCGGAGACCGGCAGGGCCAGGACCTTGTTGAGGGCCGAGCGGATGTTGATGGTGTCGGTCTGGGCCACGATGAGGCGCTGCTGGGCGTCCGCCAGGGAAACGTCGGCCTGGAGCACGTCATTGTAGGTGACGACTCCGAATTCGTATTGGTCCTGGGCGATCTTCAGGTGGGCCTTAAGATCCACCACCTCCTGCCGGGCCACGATCTCCATCTTCTGGGCCCGCAGGGTGGTGAAATAGCCCTTGGAGACATTGAGGAAGAGGTCGTCCCGGGTCTTGGAGGTGTCCAGGAGGCTGGCCGATTTGCCCAGGACCGCGGCCTGGTACCGGGAGGGGGTGCCCCAGAAATCGAAGATGGTCTGATCCAGGTAGACCTTGCTGCTCCAGAAGTTGCGGTTGGTGGTGGGAAAGGTAAAGTATCCGCCGGGTGCTCCCGCACCCCCCCCCGGAAAGGCGTTAGACGGAATTTTCGCCTGGACTTCATTATCATAAATGGTCTGGCTCACCTCGGATCTGACGGTGGGCAGGAACCCGGAGCGGGCCCGCACCACCTCCTCGCTGGCGATGAGGGACTGGAGGCGGCTGATCTGCAAATTGGGATTGGCTTTCCAGGCCAAGCGCAGGGCGTCCTTCAGGGTCAAAGCGGCCGGGGCTTCGGCGGCGCCGCCGGGAACCGCCAACAGGTTCCAGACCAACACCCCGAGAAGGAAACCGCGCCGGAGACTGCGGAGCATCATGAGGGGGTCACCTCTGCGGCGCTGGGGGATTTCGGGGTCAAACCCGAGAAGAGCAAGGCCAACAGAATCGGCGTGGCCTCTTTGATCGCCTCTTCGGTCCCTGCCGCCATTTGATAATGGCCCACGGCCCTAACCAGCCCCCGCAGCAAAAAAGAGAGAAGACGAGGGTTGGCCGCATTAAACTGCCCCTGGGCGATACCTTCGGCAAACAGGTGTGTGAGCCGGGTGTTAATCCTTTCATCCAGGTCCTGGAAGCGCCGCTCCCGGCCGGGTGTTTCGGCGCGCTCCCGCCATAATTCGTGCATAAAAACCGGAAAAAGGAACCGTTCCCGTTCCAAGTTGGCCAGCAGCCAGGTCACTGCTTGCCGCAGTTTCTCCTCCGGCGGTTGGGGAGCATTAATGAGAGATTCCAGGGCGGCCACGATATTTTCCCCCACCTGGGACAACAGCTCTTGGATCAGCTTCTTTTTGCTGGGGAAATAGAGGTAAAGGGTGCCTTTGGCCAACCCCGCGGCCCCGGCGATGCCCTCCATGGTGAGGCCCTCCATCCCCCCCCGCTCCAGCAAGCTGCGGGCCGCGGTGAGGATCTCCCGGGTGCGGAAGGCCGTGACCAATTCCTTCTTGGTGGATTGGCGGGAACGAGGCATAATGACTTTTCGGTCAGTTTTTTGACTTTAAAGTCAATAGCGGCATTCCCCCATTATGTCAAGAAAAACTTGCAAACCCCTCTAGCGCTGTTTAGATTAAACCAGATGTAGGTTGGTGGAGGGAGAGTCAGGGGCCCGCGGCCCCTGGCCCCCTCCCTTAGAATTAATCTTGCAACAACGGAGGCGCCCCATGCAGCGGCGGGAGTTTCTCAAGCAACTGGCGGCCCTGGGCGCGGTGGCCGGGACCGGGGGGTTGACGGTCATGCCCCGGGAACTGTGGGCCATGGCCCCCAAGGATAAGCCCCAATCCCTCCTGGCCAAGGTCCAGGGGACCAATTACCCCCAGATCACCGGGGAGGCCATCCAGGCCCTGGGAGGCATGAAGAAATTCGTCAACTCCGGGGAAGTGGTGGTGGTCAAACCCAATATGGCCTGGGACCGGGCCCCGGAGCTGGCGGCCAACGCCCACCCCCTGGTGGTGCGCCAGGTGGTGGAACTCTGTCTGGATGCGGGGGCCAAGAAGGTGAAGGTGCTGGACCACACCTGCCACGACGCCCGCAAGGCCTATAAGAACAGCGGCATCCAGGACGCGGTGGCCGGCCTCAAGGACCCCCGGGCGGTGGTGGAGTTCGTGGATGAACGCCGCTTCGTGGAGCTGAAAGTGGAAGGGGCCAGGGCCCTGAAGAAATGGTATTTTTATAAGGACATCCTGGAGGCCGATCGCTTCATTAATATCCCCATCGCCAAACAGCACGCGGAATCCCGCCTCACCATGTGTCTGAAGAACATGATGGGGGCCATCGGCGGCTGGCGGGGCCGCATCCACGTGGGCTTGCACCAGAACATCGCCGACATGAACCTGATCCTGCGTCCGGATTTGCACGTCCTGGACGCCACCCGCATCCTGGTGCGCAACGGACCTTCCGGGGGGCGGCCGGAAGACGTGGAGGTGAGAAACCTGGTCTTCGCGGGGACCGATCCCGTGGCCCTGGACGCCTGCGGCACCATCCTCTTCGGGCTGAAGCCCGGGGACATCGGCTATATCATCAAGGCCCATGAGGCGGGCCGGGGGGAAATGGACCTCACCAAAATTAAAGTCCTTTCTTCTTAAAGGCCTAAGCCCGCGCCGATTATCGTTCACAGAATGGTTAATTAATTAATGCTGCATCATTCTGGAAGAATTATTGCAGCATTTGCAGGACAGTTATTAATGGGCCTTTGGCCCTATGGCGAATTATGAAGGATCGTAGGGGCGGGCGTCTCGCCCGCCTCGCTCATATGCACGGGTTGGAAGGCCTGGGCCACCAAGACTAACCAACTTTTCAGGGCAGCTCCCCTTGAGCTGTTGGACCTCCTAGGAAAAATTCGTGGAATCGCGCACTTAACTTTGAACTTTGAACTTTGAACCTTGAACTTTGGACTTTTCAAGGCAGGAAAACCTGAGTTTTGCCGGCTCCGTCAACTTCTTTCCCGGCTTGGCTGACCCAGTGGCTGCATGTCCAGAATATCGTCCATTGGGGCGCGGCCGACCTGCGGGGTTTCTCCACCCCCAGGGATGCGGCCGGGCGGGAGTTTCCCGGGGCCATTTCCTGGGTGGTCCCGGTAAACCCCCGGGTAATGGCCCAGGTCCAGCATGGCCCCACCCAGGCCTATGCCGCGGAGTATGACCGGGTTAATCTTCAAATTAACGAACTGGCGGAGCGCCTGGCCGCGGTCCTCCGGGACCGGGGCTTTCAAGCCCAGCCCCTGGCGGCTTCGGTGCGGAGCGATCCGGTAAATATCCGGGGAGACTTTCCCCACAAGACTGCGGCCACCCGGGCGGGATTGGGCTGGATCGGCCGCCATTGCCAATTGGTGACTTTTAAATGGGGCTCCTGGGTGCGCCTGGGCACCGTGTTCACCGATCTGGACCTCCCTACCGGCCGGCCGGTGCAGCGCAGCTTTTGCGGCCGTTGCCGCCGCTGCGTGGAGGCCTGCCCCGCCGGGGCCTTGACCGGCGCTAGGTGGTCGCCGGACCTGCCCCGGGAGAACATCTTAGACGTAAGAGCTTGCGACCATTGGAAGAAGGAGAATTATCGCCAATATCATGAGGGCCACGTCTGTGGCATCTGCTCTGCGGTGTGCCCCTTTGGCCTGAAGTTGCTGAAAAAGTCAGCCGGTACTGGTGGTTAAGCCGGTTCTGCCGGAAACTTGTTAAATCTGGGAGTCCAATCAGTGACTGCAATGCCAGTTGGTTATCTCCTGATCAGCCTCTTTCGCAGTCTCAAAAGAAGAACAATTGGGGATTTGGAAAAGATTGCGCGGTCAGCCTGGCCTCGGATGATTTAGGCGCAAGATAATCCCTCAAAAGACTGGAGAGGAAAATGTCAGGCCAGAAAGAATCCAGAAATAGATGGTTCTGGGTGCTAATTCTTGTCAGCGTCTTTCTGCTGATTGGCTTCCAGGCTTATGCCGCCGAGATTGATTTCATCCAACAGGCGATCAAGGTCAAGCAAGCCAAATGGGTGGCCAAGGAGAACCCCATCTCCCGGCTTCCCGCCGAGATCAGAAAAAAGCTGCTGGGGGCGCCGGATCAGGACTTGGACACCGGAGCCCCATTACTGGAGCCTTACGGCGCAGAAGCGGCGGCCCTGCCGTCGAGTTTCGATTGGCGGAGCGCTCCCGGCGGCAATTTCGTCACGCCGGTCCGGGATCAAAAGACCTGCGGCAGTTGCTGGGCCTTCAGCACCACCGCCGCCCTGGAGGCGAAGTGCCTGATCACCTTCAATTGGCCGGGAACAAATTTGGACCTGTCGGAGCAGGTAGTCTTGTCCTGCAGCGGCGGCGGCAACTGCAGCAGCGGCTATGCTTCCACCGCCTCCGACTACCTGCAAAGCACGGGTACCACCCTGGAGAGTTGTTACCCCTATACCAACTCCAACGGCGTCTGCAGTAACGCCTGCGCCAACTGGCAGAAGAATGCCTACAAGATCGCCTCCTGGCAGTATGTCTCCATCTCGGGCAGCGCTACGGCCGCCACCATCAAAAACGCCATTTATAACCACGGTCCGGTGGTCGTCTGGTTTAAGGTCTATGAAGATTTTTATTCCTATAGTTCGGGAGTTTATACCTATGCCTATGGCAGGTATGAGGGGAACCACTTTGTCCTGGCGACGGGCTGGGACGATACCCAGAGCGCCTTTATCGTCAAGAATAGCTGGAACACCACCTGGGGAATGGCCGGATATTTCAAGATCGCCTATAGCGAGCTGACCGGCGCCACTCAGTTCGGCTATTGGACCTACGGTTACGGCACGGCCATCAAGCCCAATAAAGCCCTGCCATATTTGGACCTGTTACTCATGTGAGGATGAGAGCATTATCTGGTGCGAGAGCGCCGATTAACCTCGAACTAAAGACTTCATGTCACGGATTATAATCTGACAAAACTTTGAGCCAACAAAACCATGGAACCCAAACAAACTTTATTCCGCCGCTGGATCAGCCTGCGGCGTGTCTCTCAACTCTTTTTTTTCGCCCTGTTCGTGTTTCTCTTTCTCAAGGCCGAATACGTGGGCCAAGAGGTCTTGTCCTGGCCGGTGGACCTCTTCTTCCGCTTCGACCCCCTGATCTTTGCGGCCCATCTTCTCTCGTTCAGCCCCTGGGTGGCCGGGCTCTCCTGGTCCCTGGTGTTCGTGGCCCTGACCCTGGTCCTGGGCCGCTTTTTCTGCGGCTGGGTCTGCCCTATGGGCACCGCCCTGGACGGCTGCCGCCGGCTGCTCTTCAGGCCCCGGGAGGATCGGGGCCTGGCTGCGCGTTGGCGCCGGGGCAAATATTATCTACTCATTGCCCTGCTGGTGAGCGCGCCCTTCTCCCTGAACCTGGTGGGCCTCTTCGATCCCCTCTCCCTCCTTTACCGCTCCCTGGCCATTGTCTTCTTCCCCGGGTTCGGCTATGGGGTGGAAAAGGCGGCTCTGGCCATGTATCGCCTGGGCGCACCATTCACCTATGTGAGCGAACCGGTTTACCAGGCATTGAAGGCCGTGGTTCTGCCCTTCAAACCCCTGGTTTATCTGCTGCCCTTTCTTACCCTCATCCTTTTTGCCCTGGTGGTGGCCGCGGAAAGGGTGGACCGGCGCTTCTGGTGCCGGGCTCTCTGTCCCCTGGGGGCCCTTTACGGCCTGCTGGCCCGCTTTTCCCTCCTCAGGCGGCGGCCCGCCGCGCTCTGCCCCGATTGCGGCGACTGCACCCAGATCTGCAAAATGGCGGCCTTCGCGCCGGGAAAACCGGCCCGCCATATAAACGCGGAATGCCAGCTCTGCCTTAGCTGCCTGGACCAGTGCCAGAAGGAGGACCGGGTGGTCTTCACCTGGCGCTCTAAGGCCCCCCGGGCCCCCCTGGACCTGGGCCGCCGCCAGGTGATCACCTCTTTGGCCGCCGGGGCGGCGGCGGTGCCCCTGCTCCGCCTGGGCTCTTTGGCCCGGCGTCCCGACGAATACCTGATCCGGCCCCCCGGGGCCCAGGAGGAGGCCCCGCTCCTCACCCGCTGCATCCGCTGCGGGCAGTGCCTGAAGGTCTGCCTCACCAACGGCCTGCAGCCCGTGCTCTGGGAAGCCGGCCTGGAGGGGCTCTATACCCCCCGCCTCGTGCCCCGTATGGGCTATTGCGCCTATTCCTGCAACCTCTGCGGCCAGGTCTGCCCCACCGGCGCCATCCCTTCCCGGCCCCTGGCGGAGAAACAGACCCTGGTCCTGGGGACCGCGTTCATCGACCGCAGCCGTTGCATTCCTTACACCGAAGGCGCCGACTGCCTGGTCTGCGAAGAACACTGTCCGGTCTCTCCCAAGGCCATCGGCTACCACGAGCAGGAAGTCACCAACCTCCAGGGGGAAAGGGTCAAGGTCAAACTCCCCGTGGTCCACCCGGACCGCTGCATCGGCTGCGGCCACTGCGAACACGTCTGCCCGGTGGGGGGCGCCGCGGCGATTAGAGTTAAAAGGTCATTGAGGGTGGAAATGTGAGAGATTGGGGCGGGGGCCTCAAGTCCCTGGCCCTCCCCCACAAATTAAATCAGAGGTAACCGCCATCAAACGTCACTATCCTGATCACCCCCTCGTGGGCGTGGCAGCCGTCATCTTCCGGGGGGAAGAGGTCCTCCTGGTGCTCCGGGGCCAGGAGCCGGCCCGGGGCGTCTGGAGTCTCCCCGGGGGCCTGGTGGAGTTGGGAGAGACCCTGGAGGAGGCCCTGCACCGGGAGTTGGCGGAAGAGGCGGGGATTACCGTGGAGGTCCTGGGGATCACCGCGGTCTTGGACCGGATTTACCGGGACCCCCAGGGCGGCGTTCCCTACCACTACGTGCTGGTGGATTTTCTCTGCGACTACGGGGATGGGGAGCTGCGCCCCGGCTCGGATATCACCGGGGCCCGTTTCATCCCTCTCTCAGAATTGGACCGGTTTGAGTTGCCCGCGTTCACGGCCCGGGTAATCCGGCGGGCTTGGGAGCAGAAGCGGCAAGGAGAGGCATTACCCCTTATTGAGCTTGCGTAGAAGTACCCAGGGCGAACCCCAGGTTCGCCCCTACACCCCTTCTTCCTGGAAAATCTTCCCTAAAAATGGATCTCGAATAGAGAACTGATGGAGTCTTCCCGGTGGATGCTGAGGATGGCCCGGGAGAAGAGGTTCGCCACGGAGAGCTGCACAATCTTGGGGCATTCCCTGGCCTTGTCACTCAAGGGGATGGTGTCGGTGACCACCAGGCTTTTTAAGGGGGACTCCGTGACCCGGTCCACCGCCGGTCCCGAGAGCACCGCGTGGGTGCAGCAGGCGTTGACGCTGAGCGCGCCCCGGTTCATGATCACCTTGGCGGCCTCCGACAGAGTGCCCCCGGTATCGATGATGTCATCCATGACCACCACTTCTTTGCCCAGGACTTCGCCGATGAGGTGCAGGGCCTGGGCCTTCCCCGGCGCGTCCCGGCGTTTGTCGATCAAGCCTAAGGACGCGGCCAGCCTCTTAGCATAAGCCCGGGCCCGGGGCACGCCCCCCGCGTCCGGAGAAACGATGGATAGGTCATCATGAAAGTTTTCCCGGATATAGGGGATCATGATGGGGGAGCCGTAGAGGTTGTCCACCGGGATGTTGAAAAAGCCCTGGATCTGGCCCACGTGCAGGTCCATGGTGAGGACGCGGTGGGCCCCGGCGGTGGAGATGAGGTCCGCCACCAGCTTGGCGGTGATGGGCACCCGGGGGGCTACCTTGCGGTCCTGGCGGGCATAGCCGAAATAAGGGATGACCGCGGTGATGCGCCGCGCGGAGGCCCTTTTCACCGCGTCGATCATCACCAGGAGTTCCATGATGTTGTGGTTGGCCGGGGGGCAGGTGGGCTGGATGAGAAAGACGTCCCGGCCCCGGACGTTCTCGCCGATCTCCACCCGGATTTCGCCGTCGCTGAAGGTGGTGACCAGGGCCTGGCCCAGGGTCATGCCCAGTTGGTCGCAAATTTTCCGGGCCAACTCCGGGTTGGCGTTGCCCGTAAATATCCGGATATTGTTGTTGGGTGCGGCAGCAGTCATCTTTTCTATCTCAAAGGGGATTTGGTTTTCAGAAGCACGAATTTGGTGGCGCGGTTTCCGGGTGCTTATGATAAATCAAAGGGCAGGGTGGAGGCAAGATTAATTTCCGGGGGCGTTACCTTTTCTTGGATAACCAAAATTTCTACCCCGTTTCGGGCCGCCAGGGCCAGTTCCCGGGCATAACCCGGATCTAACTGGGCCGCGGGCTTGAGGATCCGGGCGTCTTCCCGCTGCACCACGAAGACTTGCCAGGCCTGATGACCCTGGCGCACCAGGTGCGACAGTTCTTGCAGATGGCGGCGCCCCCGGGCCGTGACCCCATCCGGGAAGAGGGCCACCCCTCCTTCCACCCAGGTGACGCTCTTTATCTCCAAAAACGCCATCTCTCCCCCCAAATCCAGGGCAAAATCCAGGCGGCCCCCCTGGGGGAGGGACACCTCCCGCCGCACCTGCAGGGGCTTAGGGATGCCGGGGAGGCCGGACCCGGCCAGGGCCTCGGCCACCAGGCGGTTGGGGGCCATGGTATCGATGCAGATCCAGCTTTCCGGTCCCTTCACGAAGCGCCAGGTATATGCCGTCTTGCGCCCGGCGCGGCCGTCTTGGGTGAGCAAGACCTCCTGGCCCGGCGAGGCGCAGCCCCGGAGCGCCCCGGTATTGGGTACGTGGGCCCAGACCCGACTCCGGTCGGACAGTTCCACTTCGGCCAGGAAACGCTGCTGACGGCGCAAAAAACGGCCGGGAATCAGGGGAAAGGAATAGCGCACGTTGTAGGACTTTAAGAAGGTTAGTGGCTATCTGGGTTTAACCGAAAACAAAAAACTAAAAACTAAAAACTGTATTAAAAAGCGTACCACACCCGGAGCCAGTTCTGGAAGTCATCGCCCCGGTCCCGATCGCCGGTTTCTATCTGGCTTTTGATGATAAAACTCCAGCGGCCCAGATCGTATTTAATCCCCGGGCCCAGGCCCATCACCCGGTCGCCGAAGGAGCGGTTGAAGGTGAACCTCTGGTCCCCGGAAGGATAATAGAGATAGCCGCTCAGGCCCACCTCGAAGTTGGGGAGCAGGTGATAATCCATGGAGTATTTAAATAGGGGCAGGGTGTCCCGATGGCGGCCGGGGTCCAGCAAGGCGCTGTTATGGTTATAGAGAAAAGAAACGTTCATCTGTAAGTTAGGGGTAAGATTGAGGGTGGCGCCGCTTCGGGAACCGGTGGGCAAGCCCAGGCTGCGGTGCAGCAGGTTTAATTTGGAGGAAGGCGGGGTCGGCTTTTCGCCCAGAATCTGGGCGTCCAGGGGGGAAGAGGCGGCAGCGGAGAGAACAGGAGAAATTCCGGCATCGCCTCTCCAAATATCGGCGTCTGCCGCCGCCGCCCTTCCCGGGAGGAAAAGGCTTATCGCCAGCAACGCCATTACGGCCAGCCGGGCCATCCCCCTGCATCCCTGCATGCCTTTACTCCCCCAGCTTCTTTTGACCCTTATAATTTATATCTAGATCGGCCAGAAGTCAAGGATACCGGAATTTGGGGGGTGTTTCAGTGTGAAATTTTGGAGACAAAAAAGCAGCCCGAAGGCCATTTAAAGTTTTTATTTGAAAAAGAAAAATTAATAGCAGTCTGCGAAAAACGCTGCATCTAGTCGTATTTCTTGATCTGCGCTTTGGGCTACCGCTGTTGAACGGCTGCGAGCAATCATTGCAGCAACGATCTGCTTGCCTGCTGCTTTAACAGCATCAACTGCCGGAGCCAAGTCTCCATCGCCAGAAACAAGTATAGACAAATCATAATGGTTTAGAAAGGCCATTGACACCATATCGGTTGCCAACAGGGTGTCTACTCCCTTTTGAATATATCCACCCCGTCTAAAAATAAGAGGTCTCGTTTTAAGGGTAACAAACGGCATCTGCTGAACTTTGCTAATAAATTTCATTTGTGCCGCATATTTGGCAGGCTCTCTGACCTGATCATAAGTGCCAGTATAAACATATACGCGGATAAGCCGACGATGAGGACAAGCAAGTTTGCAAGCGAACTTATAAAAATCTATATTAGTATTGATATTAAGCCCTTTCTTGCCCAAGCTCTCATAGAGATTCATGGCATCAATAAAGACCATGACCCTCTCAGGTGCTATCCCAGGCGAAGTTGACATGAATACCTCCCGGCTAATGGGATTAAAATTAAACCGGGGGTTGACCAAGAGGCCAACCCCCGGGAGGAATCGGCCCGATATTGAATGACCAATATCGGGGAGGAATCCAAGTCACTCGCGCGGGATTTCTCCCTAGCGCTGACTTAATTTTAAGGATCGGTATTTTATTGTCAAGCATTAAATTTGTGAAAATTATCTTTTAAGTGTCTTTTGCTTTTATTCTATCAACATCGCAATTTTCTCTAAAATCCACCCATGATCTGAAATGCCGGCTTCCATCGTCTGAGGTACTCTCAGGTTTTGTGAATCCTGATAAGTTGAGCGGATTTTCTACTGATAGGAGGCTATATCTGCCGCCCATAGATCTGGGCCAGGATTTCCCGGCCGCCCTGGTCCAGGAGGCGCTCCGCCAGGGTATGTCCCAGGGAATCGGCCTCTGCCCGCTCCCCGGTGATCTCGCCCCGGATGAGGCGCTGGCCCTCCAGGTCGCCGATCAGGGCCTCAAAGGTGAGGGAGTCGCCCTGGATCTGGGCCAGGCCCGCTACCGGCACCACGCAGCCCCCCTCCAGGCGGGCCAGGAAGGCCCGCTCCGCCCGCACCGCGCTATGGGTCACCGGGTCATTAAGAAAGGCGATGAGGTCCCGGACCCGGCCGTCCTCGGCCCGGGTCTCCAGCCCCAGGGCCCCCTGGCTAACTGCTGGTAGCATCTCTTTGGCGGACAAAAAACTCCGGCTGACGTGGGTCAGGCCCAGGCGGGCCAGGCCCGCGGCCGCCAGGATGATGGCTTCCAGGCCCATCTCCGCCATCTTCCGCAGCCGGGTGTCCACGTTCCCCCGCAAGGGCACGACCTCTAAATCTGGCCGCAGATGGAGCAGCTGCACCCGGCGCCGCAGGCTGCCGGTGCCCACCCGGCCCTTAGGGGGAATGGTGGCTAATGTGTCGTAATTGTGGGAGATAAAGGCGTCCCGCCAGTCCTCCCGGGGGGGCACCGCGGCTATCGCCAGCCTCTCCGGCACCAAGGCGGGCATGTCTTTCAAGCTGTGCACCGCCAGGTCCACCTGGCCGGCCAGCAGGGCCTCTTCAATCTCCTTGATAAACAGGCCCTTGCCCCCCACCTGGGCCAGGGGCACGTCCTGCAACTTGTCCCCGGTGGTCTTGATGATCACCAGTTCCACCGCCAGGTGGGGATAACGCTCCTCCAGCCGCTCCTTGACCCAGTTGGCCTGGGCCAGGGCCAGTTTGCTCCCCCGGGTGCCGATGCGCAGGGAAGACTGTTTTCTGTTTTCTGTTTCTTGTTTTCTGTTCATTTCAATCGTTCATGAGCCTGAGGCTCAACCGTAAACCATGAAAAATCGGGGCAGGCGTCTCGTCCGCCAGAGGGGGGCGGAGGCGAAACTACTGCCCTACCAAGAATGACTTGCCTTGGGGACCCCTTTAATGGCAGGTGCTGCAGGAGGTGGCGGCACACCCGGTGCAGGAAGCGCCCTTGGGGTTGGAGGCGGCGGTGAACTTGTAACCCACCTTGGCGGCACAGGCGCTCATCAGCTTCTCCACTGTTTTCTCATGGCAGGAAGGGCACTCCACCTCATCACCGCCGAAGACCAGCTGCTCAAATTCATGACCGCAAGCCTGACAACGGAACTCAAAAATGGGCATGGATAACAACCTCTGAAAATTAATGTAAGGTGCGTCTCACGCACCATTTGGGGCGCGGACGACGCGGCCTCCAATAGATTTCATCTCCCCCAGTTAAACTTGGGGCAGAATGAGGTTCCCAAGTACAACCCGGGAACCAGAAGAATTTTGTTTCGTTTATTTATTTTACACTATTTCTTCTCGATGCGCACCGTGGCCCCCGCGGGCACCAGTTTCAGGCAGCAGGGGTCGCCGTGGACGCGGCCCACCAGGTTGACGGCGCTGGCCGGGCGGATCTCCCCGGGGACGCTGCCGGGGGTCATCCCGAAAAAGAGGCAAAAAGCCTTGCCCGTGGGCCAGTAGCCCAGGTCCCCCACGTTTACCACCACCGCTGCGGTGTCGTCCAGGTCCGCCACCACCTGGGGCACCGGGAAGTAGATTTCCTCGCCCCAGAGCTGGGCCTGGCCGGTGATGGGCAGGGCCGCGGCCAGGGCCTGGGCCGTGGGGGTGTCCGTCAAAAAGCCTTCCAGGCGCTGGTCATGCGCGGTGATCACGATGTCAGTGGGCATGGGCTCCCTCCAGTTCCTCCACCACCAGCGCGGCCAGCAGGGGCAGGAGCAGTTCGTGGTGGCCGGTCAGGGCGTAGCCTTGCCCCACCCCGGCGGTGGGCCGCCGCACCACGTTGGTCAGGGGGCGGTAATGCTGGACAAAATCCAGGTTGACGGTGGTCAGGGGCTCCACCTTATGCCCCAGGTTCCGGGCCAGGGTCACGGCCTTGAGGAAGACCTCGGGGAGGATCACCGCGGAGCCCAGATTAATATACAAACCCCCGGCCAGGCGGCTGACCAGGGCGGCAAAAAGGCGAAAATCCCGATGGGTGGCCGCGCCCAGGGCCCCCGGGTCCACCGATGGATGTAAATGGATGATATCCGTGCCCACAGCCACGTGGACGGTCAGGGGCACCTCCAATTCTGCGGCCGCGGCCAGAAGGCTCAGGTGTCTGAAGGGGAAATCGGACTCCAGCAGGCGGCGGCCCACTGCTTCCCCCAGGCCCAGGTTTTGCGCCGCCCCCCAGGAGATGGCGGCGTTGAGGAATTCCCCGGTCTCCTGGGCCATGCCGAACTGGCCGCACCCCAAGACCTGGTCCACGTCCTCGGAGGTGCGGCCCACCATGGCGATCTCCGCGTCATGAACGATGCCCGCGCCGTTCAAGGCCACGCCGGTGATCAGGCCCCGCCGCAACAGGTCGATGAGGATGGGGCTGAGCCCCACCTTGAGGGGGTGGGCGCCCATCCCCAGGAGCGCCTGGCAGCCCTGCCGGTGGGCCCGGACCCAGGCCCCGGCCACTTCCCGCAGAGCCGTGCCCGCGAGAATACGGGGCAGGCCCTCCACAAACTCCCGGAGGCTGCCCCCGGCCTGCCAGACCCGGGCAAAGTCCCGGTGGCTCACTTTGGAGGGACGGTCTTTCAAGCTATAGGTCTTGATGCCCTTAAGGTCTAGAGGGTCCAGTTTCTTCATCCGCTCCCCTCAGGGCCGAATTTCTCCGGATAGAGTTGAAAGTCCACCAGATCGCAGAGTATATGGCCGATGGTGATGTGCACTTCCTGGACCCGGGGGGTATTCCGGGAGCGGACAATCAGGGCCAGGTCCGCGGCCCGGGCCACCTCCCCTCCATCCCGGCCGCAAAAGGCCAGAGTCTTCAATCCCAACTCCCGGGCCGTTTGCAGCCCCTGCACCACGTTGGGGGAGCCGCCGCTGGTGCTGATGCCCCAGGCCACGTCCCCCGGCCTTCCCAAGGCCCGGAGCTGCTTGGCGAACACCTCGTTAAAGTCGTAATCATTGGCCACCGCGGTGAGGATGGAAGTGTCCGTGGTCAGGGCCAGGGCCCCCAAAGGGGGCCGCTCCACCTGGAAACGGTTGACGAACTCCGCGGCCAGGTGTTGGGCGTCCGCGGCGCTGCCCCCATTGCCGAAGATAAATACCCGCCCCCCGGCTTGGAAGGTCTCGGCCAACATGCGGGCCGCGGCCGCCACCGCCGCGTTCTGCTCCTGCCAAAACTCCTGCTGCAGCCGGATCGTTTCCCCTACCGCTTCCTGCGCCCGGGCCATGAGGGGCATAAGGCCTCCTTTGTGGTTTTAGGGGCCATCTGGCCCTTTCCCCTAAGATTCAAGCCAGTAGCTTCAAATACCGCACCGGGCTGAAGTTGAGGGCTTCCACCAGGTCGATGAGCAGCCGGCTGAGGGTCCGGGCCCTGGTATCCGTGGCCGCCCGGGCCGCCAGTTTTGGGAAGCGCTCCTCCATCAGGGAGAAAAATAGGTTTTGGGCCTCCGTTAATTCCAGGGTCATGGGGATCTGTCCCATCAGGGCCACGAATTGCTTCAGGTGCTCGGCGTTAACCGTGGTGAAGTCCGCGGCCAGATTGTGGAGGTGGCGGTCCAAAATCCGCCCCAGAATTTGGGCGCCCCGGATCGATTCCAGCTTCAAACCCAAAAGGGCGCCCTCCTGGATGATCTCCAGGAAATCGTCAACAATGGCGGCAGACACGGGTTCCGTTTCCAGTTTCTGCAGCAGCTCCACCAGGAGATTATTGAGAGTGATTTCCCCGGCGGTCTGAAACAGCCGGGGCAGGGGCAGGCCCTCCACGGCCATGGCCTTTAGCAGTGGCCTGGCTTCCTCAAAGTTGTGGGCAATGACGGCCAGGGCTTCATCCATATTATGGCGCAGCAGGTCCTGGAAAAGCTCCTGCTTTTCATCCCGGAACATGTCGTGGAAGGAGTAATAGCGTTCTCCCAGGCGCCGGGCCATGGAAGCGATCAGGTCTTCCGGGGTGTTTTCCAGAACTTGAAATAGTTCCTGTTTCAGGGTATGGAAATCTTGGGGCGCGGCGCCCGGCATGATTTGGGTGCGGTAGAGGTAGCTCCCCATAAAGACCGTAAAAAAGCTGAGGACCTGGCCCTTTAAGGTGGTGCCGGAGGCCAGGCGGAGGCGCCCCGCGCCCATGACCAATGACCCCTGGGCCTTTTGTTCCAGCTCCAGGGTCTCCACCTGGAAGTGGTAGATGCGGGTGGGACATTGCCGTTCCCGCTCCTTGAGCCAGGAAATGGCCCATTGGTTCACCACCTTGGGGAAGTCCACCACCAGGGGATTGACCCGCTCCAGATAGAGGTCGCGGCCGCTGCCCATACCGGGGACGTTGCTCACGGCCTTCTCCAGACGCAGCAGGAAGGGGGTCTCCAGGACCTCGGTGGTGAAATTTTGCCCCAGCTGCAGGGCCCGGGCCGCGTACTTCAGCACCTGGAGGGTCTCCAGGCCCGCCAGGTCGGCGAAAAACCAGCCGCAACTGGTGTACATCAGCAAGGCGTGGCGCTGCATCTCCAGGAGCATCAGGGCCGGCACCCAATCGCTCCGGCTCAGGCCCGGCGTCCCTACCTGGGCGAAGAACCGGGCCAGGGTCTCGGGGGTGCGCTCCAGAATCACCTGTACATAAGCATTGCGGGCCTCCCAGGGGTCCCGGAGATACTTCTGCCCCTGGGACTCAAAGATCAGGGCCAGGCGCTCATTCAAGAAGTCGAAGGCCTCCCGCAAGGGAGTGCGCCACCTCTGGTTCCAGGTGGGTTGGCCGCCGGTGGAGCAGCCGCAGTCCGAGCGCCAGCGCTCCACCCCGTGGGCGCAGCTCCAGGAGCTGCCGTCTCCCGCGGGACCCAGGCAGAGTTCCACTTCCATCTGGGGCGGGGCCATCTCCAGGAAGGCGGCATAGTTGCAGAGCTGCAGATCCCTCTGGGGCAGGGCCTGGGTCAGGGCATGGGCCAGGGCCAGTTCCCCGAACTTTTTATGATGCCCGTAATTTTCCCCGTCCGTGGCCACGTGCAAAATCTGTGGGCGCAGGGTGGTGGGAGAAAAGCTCTCCGCCAGACGCGCGGCCAGGCGGTTGCTGTCCTGGAGGAGGTCCCCGAAGCTGATGTCCGCAGCCAACGTCCCGTTATAAAAAAAGACCTCGATATAGCGCCTCCTGGCGGGCTTCCCCTCCCCATCCGGCAGATAGCAGCGGTAAGGCTGGGTGGTGTCCAGGCTGTTGCCCTGGACCCGCTCCCAGGGACCGCCGGCCAGAGGCCGCACCCGCAAGGCCTGATAGGGCGAAAGGATGACGAACTTCATGCCCTGTTGGGCCAGGGCCGCCAGGGTAGGCAAATTAACCGCAGTCTCTGGCAGCCACATGGCCTCGGCCGTTCTTTGAAAACGGTGGGAAAAGTCTTTGAGGCCCCAGATGATCTGGGTCTCCCGGTCCCGGGGATTGGCCAGGGGTAAAATGGCATGGTTATAGGCCTGGGCCAGGGCGTTGCCGTGCCCCAGGCGGGCCAGGCTGCGCCGGTCCGCGTCCAGAATCCGCTGGTAGGCCAGGGGGGCCGCGGTCTCCAGCCAGCTCAAAAGGGTGGGACCGAAGTTGAAGCTGATGAACTCATAATTGTTAATAATATCCAGGATGCGCTGCTGGCCGTCGAAGACCCGGGCGCAACCGTTGGGGCTGTAACATTCCACGTTGATGCGGGTGTTCCAATCATGGTAGGGATGGGCGCTGGTCTCCACTTCGATCTGCTCAATCCAGGGGTTTTCCCGGGGAGGCTGATAGAAATGGCCGTGGATGACCACGTAGCCCTGGGCGGTTTTTTTCGGCGGTGCAGGGTCCATGTGCAGTCCCATTTCTTGGGAATCAAGCTATCTTAATCCGGCCCGGGATTCCTGTCAATTACCGGCTCTCAAGGCGGCCCCGGGAAGGAAAAATTAAGGGTCAATTCCCCCAATGCCTTGACAAGATAAGAAAAGCAGATATTATTAACTGTCTATCGGTATTTAATGCAGGAGGCTAAAGTGTACGCCATTATCGTAACCGGCGGTAAACAATATCGAGTCTCTCCCGGGGACGTCCTCCGGGTGGAGCGTCTGCCCGGGGAGCGGGGCGCAGAGGTGGTTTTGGACCAGGTGCTCCTGGTGCACGACGACCAGGAGCTGAAGGTGGGCCAGCCCTTGGTGGAGAACGCCAGCGTCCGGGGCCAGATACTGCGGCAGGGCAAGGGTAAAAAGATCCTGGTCTATAAAAAGAAACGCCGTAAGAATTACCGGCGCAAACAAGGGCACCGGCAGCTCTATACGGCCTTGCAGATTCAGGAGATTCTTTTCTCGTAAGTTGAGGGCGGGACGGTAGCCCAGGCTTGCCAGCCGGGCCACCTCCCCTAAAACAGGAGTCATTACCATGGCACATAAAAAAGCGGGCGGCAGTTCCCGGAACGGCCGGGACAGCGCGGGCAAACGCCGGGGCGTCAAGCGTTTTGCCGGGCAGTCGGTACTGGCCGGCAACATCCTGGTGCGCCAGGTGGGCACCCGCCTCCATCCCGGCAACAACGTGGGCATGGGCCGTGATTACACCCTGTTCGCCAAGATCGACGGGGTGGTGGCCTTTGAGGCCTTCGGCAAAAACCGCAAACGGGTCAGCGTTTATCCCCCAGCTTGAAATCCTTTCCCGATGAGGCGGAGATCACCGTCCGGGGCGGCGCCGGGGGAGCGGGCTGCGTCAGTTTCCTCAGGACGCGGCACCGGCCCCAGGGGCGGCCCGACGGCGGTGACGGCGGCGCC
>JAGVAH010000110.1 GCA_020060385.1 Syntrophobacterales bacterium
CATTTGCCAAAAGTTCTTTCCTCTTATCCCCTCTCCCCCCAGCGGGGGGAGAGGGTTAGGGTGAGGGGGGGCGGAAAAAACTTTTGGCAACCAGTATATGATAAATTATTAATTTTCTGATTATTTCAATATATTGGCAAGAAATTGCACCGGGCAGTGTGCTCCAGCTTCCACATCTTGTTGTAGGCGTCCGTCATTTAGTAAATGGGGGGCCTGCCGGAAATTTATTGGGATAATTTGGCGCTGGCCAGCCGGTTCAAGCTGACTCCGGCTTCGGCGGCCTGGAGGGCCAGATCACGATGAACTTCGGGAGGAACGCGGACCATGAATTTACCGCTATAGCGTCTGGAGGCAATGGGCTCGGGAGGCTCTTCTCCATGTTCCCTCATATCCTTAACAATCTCCGCCACTACTTTGCGAATACCTTTTAAAGCAGCTTCGGGGGTACGGGCCAGCCAGCTCAAACTGGGAAACTCCGCGCACAGGCCCACGTATTCCTGGTCGTCTTCGGACCAGGTGACCCGATAGGTGTAGCGGTCATCTTTCAGTGCCATTCTCCAACTCCAGTCTGGCGATAGCCTTGAGCACCTGTCTCACTTGATAGGCCCTGGCTTTTCCTTTTTTATTCTGAATATTAACCCGGGGATCACCCGGCCATGGAGTCCGATACACCCGGTGGCTCGTGCCGCCCTGGCGCGGTGGGCCGAAGTAGTGGTCGCACACTTTGCTCAGATCGCTGAAACGGACATCCTGGGGATTCCGGAGCATTTGTGCAAGGATATCTTCTATGCTGCTCATATCAATAGTATCATTATTGATAGTACTGTCAAGCAAAGTTTTTCATCGAGTTACCAGAACCTGAGAGGTCAGGTGCTGCCGGGCGCAGGAATGCGCTGGTATTACTTGCGAAAAAACCTTGGAGATTAATTAGGTCCGCCCCTCAACTTCCACCATCCTTATACTTCTCCCCCAAACGCCGCAGCTTCTCCACCTCCGCCTCCGGCAGGGGCGGCAGCGGCCCCTGGAGCCGGGCCGCCAGGACCACCCGGGCGGTGTGCTCCAGCTTCTCCATCTTGTTGTAGGCGTCCGTCACGTCCGTGCCCACGGTCATGGCCCCGTGCCGGGACAGCAGGACGGCGTCATATTCCTGGATATAGGCCCGGATGGACTCCGGCACTTCGTCGCTGCCGGGGGTGGCATAGGCCGCGGTGGGAACCCCCCCCAGGGTGATCACCACCTCCGGCAGGATGGGCTCCAACAGATCGATCCCCGCCAGGGTGCAGGCCGTGGCGTAGGGCAGGTGGGCGTGCACCACCGCCTGCACGTCCGGGCGCAGCTCATAGGCCAGCAGATGCATGCGCACCTCCGAGGTAGGCTTGCCTTCGCCGCCCAAGACCCGGCCCTGCCGGTCCACGATGAGGATCTGATAGGCCTCCATGAGGCCTTTATGCACCCCGCTGGGAGTGACCAGCACCCGGTCGTCCCCCAGGCGCACGCTGACGTTGCCGTCTGTGGCGGCCAGGTAATTTTTCCGGTGCAGCATCCGGCAGATGCGCACGATGTCTTCTTTCAACTGCCATTCAGTGTTCATGGTGGGTCCTCTGAAAAGTGATTCTCAAGGAGGGGGCCAGGGGCCCACGGCCCCGGGTTCCCTCCCTCAGAACCACCTCTGCAAATCTCTCAATATTGCTTGGCGGCGATGATACCCTCAATTTTGGCCAGATTCTTCAGGGACTTATCCGGACGGGCCACGGCCATCAGGGTGAAGAGGCTGTCAATGATGCTGGTCTGTCCCAGGCGGGAGGCCATGGCCTCCTGGCGGAACCGGGTCTCCTGGGAGGCAGTGACCAGCACCAGGTCGGCAAAGCGGGTCAAAGGGGACAGGGAGTTGTTGGTGAGGCAAATCACCTTGGCCCCGGCCTCCCTGGCCACCCGGGCGGTCTCCACCGCGTCCCGGCTGCTGCCGGAGTGGGAAATGGCCAGCACCGCGTCCTCCGGGGACAGGAGGGCCGCGGCCATCATTTGTAGATGGGCATCGATGGAACAATGGACGTCCAGGCCCAACCGCAGGAATTTGTTGCCCGCGTCCAGGACCACGGGACCGGAGGCGCCCACGCCGATGATCAGGATTTGCCGGGCCTGGAGCAGGACCTGGGCCGCCTGCTCCATGGCCTGCATATTCAAGACTTCCAGGGTGTCCTGGAGGGCGGCAATATTGGCCTGGAAGACCTTGCGGACCACCAGGGCGGGCTCGTCTCCTTCCGCCACCTCCTCACTGAATCGTTGGATCGGGGAGACCAATTCCCGGGCCAGGGCGATCTTGAAATCCTGAAACCCCCGGAAGCCCAGGATGCGGCAGATGCGCATGACCGTGGCCTCACTCACCCCGGACGCCGCCGCCACTTCATTAACGGAGGCATAGATGGCCATCTCCGGCTGCTGCAAGATCACATCCGCCACCTTTTTCAACGCGGTTTTCAGGGAAGGGTAAAGGCCGCGCAGCCGGATCAGGGCTCCGGGTTGAGGGTCCCGGCCGGGGGAAGCCGGACTGTCCTTGTCCATGATGTGATCTCCTGGTTCCATATTAATAATAAATTATTACCTGTCAATTTTTTTAAAAAAATATTTTATATAAAATATCGGCAGATAAATAAATCTCCAAAAGGGATTTTCCACGCCAAGGCCAGAATCCCGGCATCTCGCCGGTGCTCAGGACCCTGGCTCCTCCTTCCCCAATCTCCGGGCCAGCTCCAGGGCCTCCTGGCGGGAATGGATGGCCCCCTCCCATTGGGCTTCTTCCACCGCAGTCAGGATCTCCCGGAAACGGGGGCCCGGTTTAAGCCCCAGAATCTTGATCAGGTCATGCCCGGTGAGGAGCCGGGGCTGCCGCTCCTGGGGCTCGATACGCTCCTTTAAAAAGCGGTAGGCGGCCGCGGCCAGGTCCGCCAATAAGGCCTCCGCGTCTGCGGGTTTTTGGGGCCCCTGGCCCGCCAGACTGTCGGCCATGGCCAGGATGAAGAGGCCGGGAAGATCGGGCCGCGCGGCCCGCACCAGCCGGCCCAGGGCCCGGGGCGTCAACTCCCCCTCCCGGAACGCGGGCAGCAGCAGGAAGGGCCGCATATGCAGGGAAATGAGGCGGGTCACGGTTTTGGTCTCCCCCTGGGAGAGGCGCAACCTCAGGGCAGCGGCCGCGAAGATTTCCACCCCCACCCGCTCGTGGTAATAAAAGGTGAAGCGATCCGGGTCGGCGCGCCGGCCCTGCACCTGGGGTTTGCCCACATCGTGGAACAGAGCTGCCAGCTTCAGGAGCACTGCCTGGGAGGGGGCCCGGACATAGTCTGCCAGGGCTACGGCCAGTTCCCCAAAATATTTTTGGGGGGCCTGAAGCACCTCTTCCACATACGCGGCCGTCAGCAGGGAGTGGCGAAACACGTCCAGGTGGTGGAAGCCGTTTTGCTCCACCCCCATCATGTCCAGGCATTCCGGAAAAATTTGGGTCAACAGCCCCGACTGCTCCATGTCTTCCAGGGTGCCCGCGGCCCGGGGCGCAGCCAGGAGAGTAAACAGCTCCTGGCGCACCCGTTCCCCCGCCACCCGGGCAAACTCCGGAAGATAGGCGGGAATGGCGGCCGCGGTCTCCGGGGTGAGGCGGAAGCCGTGGGTGGCGGCGAAGCGGTAAGCCCGGAGGAGGCGCAGGGGGTCTTCGTGAAAATTTTGGGGCCGCACCACCCGGATCAATCCGTGGGCCAGATCATTGAGCCCCCCCCAGGGATCGATGAGGGCCAGGGGTTGGCGCCCCAGCACCGCCTCCAGGTCCAGGGCCAGGGCATTGATGGTGAAATCCCGGGCCCGGAGGTCCTCTTCCAGGGTGGGGGCCCGGAATTCCGCCAGGTCCAGGATCTCCCCCTGCCAGACCACCCGGGCGGTGCCCTCGGCCTCATCCAGGAGCACAAAGGTGCCCCCCAGGGCCTGGGCCAGGTCCCGGGCCAGGTCCAGGGTTCGGGCCGACACGGCCAGGTCCAGGTCCGGGGCCGGGCGGCCCAGGGCCAGTTCCCGGACCGTGCCCCCCACCAGATAGACCTGCGCCCCCCGGGCCGCGGCCAGCTCTCCCAGGACCTGGAGGGAACGGTGGCCGGATAGACGACGCCCCCCCTGGATGATCTCCTCTCTGAAAGTCTGCGGAGTCCCGGACAATGGTTACCCTAGAAAAAATTATGCTTAAATGAATGATAAAAAAACAAATTATTCAATTATCACAGGTGCAGGGCCATTTCCTACCTTATTTTCGGATATTCTCCTTCTCCCTGAGATTCCCCTTGGGTCGGGATTAAAGATTCGGGTAAAATCAGCTCCGGGAGGGGCTTATGGCCAGAGGCGCAAAAACGCTATTCATCTGTCAGAGTTGCGGCTTCCAGGCCGGCAAGTGGCTGGGGCGCTGCCCGGATTGCGGCGCCTGGAACTCCCTGGCCGAAGAAGTGGTGGCCCCGGCCGGCCCTTTGCCTGAGGGCCAGTTGCCCCCTCGGCGCAGTACGCCCCAGCCCCTGGTCCACCTCCACGCCCCCCCGGAGACCCGGCAGGCCACGGGGCTCACCGAATTCGACCGCACCCTGGGAGGCAGCGTGGTGGCCGGGGCCGTGGTCCTGCTGGGGGGCGATCCGGGCATCGGCAAATCCACCCTGATCCTCCAGGTCCTGGACCGCCTCTCCGGGCCGGGCCGCCGCAGCCTCTATATCTCCGGGGAGGAGTCCGAGGCCCAGCTCAAGCTCCGGGCCGACCGCCTGGGGGTTAAATCTCCGGACCTGCTGGTGGCCACGGAAACCTGCCTGGAAAATATCCTTAAAATTTTAGAGGAGTTCAAACCCGCGTTCCTGGCCCTGGATTCCATCCAAACCATGTATACCGCCACCCTGCCGGCCGCGCCCGGGTCCCTGACCCAGGTGCGGGAGACTGCGTTCCGCCTGGTGCAGCAGGCCAAGCTTACGGGCACCGCCACCTTCCTCATCGGCCACGTCACCAAGGAAGGGGCCCTGGCCGGACCCATGGTCCTGGAGCATCTGGTGGACACAGTGCTCTACCTGGAGGGGGACCGCAGCCACACCTTCCGTCTGCTGCGCACCGTCAAGAACCGCTTCGGCCCCACCCAGGAGCTGGGCGTCTTTGAGATGCAGGAAGCCGGGCTCCTGGAGGTCCCCAATCCTTCGGCCCTCTTCCTGGCGGAGCGTTCCCTGGAGGTCCCCGGCGCGGTGGTGGTCCCCAGCCTGGAAGGCTCCCGTCCCATCCTGGTGGAGGTCCAGGCCCTGGTCTCCCCCACCTCCCTGGCCCTGCCCCGGCGCCAGAGCATGGGAGTGGATGCCGGCAGGGTCTCTTTGCTGGTGGCGGTGCTGGAAAAGCGGGTGGGCTTGGCCCTGAGCGGCCAGGACCTCTTCGTCAACGTGGCCGGGGGCGTGCGCCTCACCGAGCCGGCCGTGGACCTGGGGGTGGCCCTGGCCCTTTCCTCCTCCCTCCTGGACCGGGCCGTGCCCGCGGACACCTTGATCTTCGGGGAAGTGGGACTCACCGGGGAAGTGCGGGCCGTGAGCCAGCCCGAGCTGCGCCTCAAGGAAGGCCACAAACTGGGCTTCCGCCGGGCCCTCCTGGCTCAGCGCCAAAAGGAGCGCCTGGGCCAGTTCCCCGGCCTGGAACTCCTGGGCGTGGACACCC
Source organism: Syntrophobacterales bacterium (assembly GCA_020060385.1). Lineage (GTDB taxonomy): Bacteria > Desulfobacterota > Desulfobaccia > Desulfobaccales > 0-14-0-80-60-11 > SURF-52. The sequence continues at coordinate 5,701 of JAGVAH010000110.1, forward strand.
TGGCCGCGGCCATTCGCAGCATCTTGCCAAGATAGGAAACAGAGAGAGGTAGAGATTTAGAGATGTAGGGCGGGAAAGCGAAGCGCATCCCGCCTTTAGCATAATTCCGCTCCTAACGCCCGGCGCAGGCTGGAAAGCCTGCGCCACCGGACTACTTCTCCACCTTCTTCAATTCCCCGCTCTTATCCTTTTCTAAATCTAGGCGGTAAAACTCTAGGTCCTGGGGCAGCACCAAAGTGAATTGATGGATGGGGTCAATCTGTACGGTGAGATTCTCCAACGCGCAATCCAGGACATGCCCCCCTTGGGTCCGGTCCTTGGTCAGAAAATGGAGATGATAGCCGGGGACATTCACCCCTTTGACATACACCGGGCACCGGAACCCCAGGATAGTCCCCTCCACGTCCGTGAAGTTGAACACCGCCTGCTTCTTGACCGCCTGGACCAACGGCGGATAAGGCCGGGTCTGCCGGGGCACGGAGCGGGCCACCACCTTGGGAAAGCGGCCTTCGATCTTCAGGGCGTAAAAAATATTCTTGGTGGGTAGATTCTGGTCCATTAATTTGGCCAATTCCTGGAGATTGGCGGCCTTCTGGAGAGGCATAACTCTTTGGGGGTTAAAAGAAGTTATCACCGCGAAGGGGGTTTTGCCGCTATCCGGGGCCTGCGCCACTTTGCCGGATACTTTCACTTGATAAACCTTGCCGTCCAGGACCACCATCTCCCCATCCAGGGCGTTGAAGGTCCCCAGACCTAAATTCCCTTCCTTTTTCAGGTCTCCGCAGGTTAACTCCCCATCATAATCACCGGCCAGCAAGGCGTCGATGGTGGAATATTGGTAAAGGGCTGGGCCGCTGTGGGCCGGAAAGGGGCAAGTGAGCAAAAACAGGCAAATCGCTAAAACTGACAGGGCGTTGCGCGGCATACGTCTACCTCCATTAACAAACCTTGAGGTGTTGGGCAGTGGGATGGTGGTCGGGGTTAAGGACCAGTGGGTTGAGGCGTTGCGTCTGTTGACGCCCTTTGCTCACTCCTAAAAGCCATTTCCTACCATTTCACAATAAAAGGGCATTGAATTGTAGGGGCGAATCCTGTATTCGCCCTGTGTGGGCGGGGGAACACCAGGTTCGCCCCTACAGAAAAAAGGCTGTTAGATTGCGACTGGGTATCAAAATCTTAATTTCCCCGAAACCGTCATTCTGAACGCAGCGAAGGGGAGTGAAGAATCTCGTATTTTCGAGGCGTTGGGTTCCTTTCCTGCCTTCAGGAAGACAGCAAAAGAGGTTTTGCAATAGGTTCTAAGCAAAATTCTCACTCCTCATAAATCAGAAAGTCCCACCACCCGTCCAGGAATTCCCCCAGTTCCTTTTGCCATCCGGCTTCCAGCTCCTGCACCCGCGTCCCTTTATCCAGGCCCTCCCGGATGGCCGCATCCCCGGTAAGGAGATCGATGGGCAGGCGTTCCGTCTCGTATTCATAGGGAGGCTGCCGCCACGCAAAATGATCGGGATAAAGTTCCCGGATCGCCCCCAGCAGGGCCAGGGTGGTAAAGTAAGGCTTAAAACTGCGGCGGTCGGTGACATGCAGCTGGAAGCCCCGGCACAACTCCCCGGCCCATTTATGGAAGGTGGGCTCAAAAAAGGCCTCCCGCAAGATCACCCCGGGAAGAGGAATTTTTGCCATCTTACTGTTGATCCGGGCCGGCTCCAGAAAAGGGGCCCCAAAGAGCTCAAAGGGACGGGTGGTGCCCCGGCCCTCGGACAGGTTGGTCCCCTCCAGCAGCACCTGGCCGGGATAGACCACCGCGCTTTCCAGGGTGGGGAGATTAGGGGAGGGGAGCACCCAGGGGAGGCCGGTGGCCTCAAAATAATCGCCCCGGCTCCAGCCCCGGGCCGGGACCACCTCCAGATCGCACCCCAGCTTTTGGGTGGCGTTATAGTGGCGGGCCAGTTCCCCCAAGGTAAAACCGTGGCGCATGGGCAGGGGGTAGGGGCCCACAAAGGAGGCCCACTGGGGACGTAGGATATTCCCCTCCACCTGGGACCCGCCGATGGGGTTGGGGCGGTCCAGGACCGCCACTTTCACCCCTGCCCCCGCCGCGGCCTCCATCACTTTGGCCACCGTGGCCGCAAAGGTATAGACCCTGGTGCCCACGTCCTGGAGATCCACCAGGATGACGTCCACCTTCTCCAGGGAAAGGGGGGGAGGGGCCATCCGGGGGCCGTAGAGGCTGATCACCGGCAAATCCGTCTGCGAATCCCGGAAATCCGGGGAGGAGATCATATTGTCCTGCTTTTCCCCCAAAAGCCCGTGCTGGGGGCTGAACAGGACCTGCAACTGGCCGGGGAAGCGGCGGGCCATCAATTCCCGGGCGCTTTCCAGGTTGGCCCCGACACTGGCGGGATGGCTCAGGAGCCCCAGACGGGCCCCCTTGGCCCAGGAGGGAGGATCATCCACAAAGACTTCTAAGCCAGAAGCGATTCGGGTCATCTTTAAAAAATTTTAAGGCTAAAGGCTCCCAGCCCTTAGCCTCTGTGCCGTTTTTTAGTTGCCGCTCACTTTATGCCTATGGAAAATATTTTTTCTCTGGCCCCTGGCCCCTGAACCCCGCCCCTTAAAACTCCGCCTCGTCCTTCTTCAACACCGGGCGCATCATTAGGACCACGTCGTGGGTCACCCCGTCCTTGCGGATAAAGTAATCGTCCAGGGTGGCCCTGACCTCGAAGCCTTTGCTCCGGAAGGCCTTGATCACCTTTTTATGGTCTGCCAGTACTTCTGCCTTCAGCCAGTATAAATTTTCTTGCAGGGCCAGGCTGATGATCTCCTCCAGCATCATGGAACCCAACCCCAGATTGCGGAAGCCCCGGCAGACAAAGATGCGCACCTCGCCGATATGTTTGGAAGAATGTTTGCCCCGGTGCAGGGTGGCGTCGGCAATGAGACGGTTGCCTTCCAGGTCTACGGCCACCAGGGGCAATACCTTGCGGTAATTTATATGATCGATCCAGTAGTTGATCAACCTTGAGTCTTTGACGTCTTGCTTCAGAAACCGGGTATCCTCGTCTGGGGCCTCCAGGAACAGTTGGATGAGCCCTTCCCGGTCGTGGTCGTTAAGGAAGCGAAACATCACCCTCTTCCCGTTTTTCAGGGTGATGAACTTGCGGTATGACACATAGTTAATCATTACTGGCCTCGGGAAAGATTGTACACGCTCATCATAACGCCTGCGGCGCATTTGTCAAGGCAACAGCCAGAGTTAAGGCGGTGGTTCCCGTCTTTAGGAAACCTCCTGCCGTCTGGGAATGGGGGCTTATCCCCAGCCTCAACTTCGTTATGGCTAACTATTTGATTATTCGGTAATAATTATTTCAGGAAAAATTTTTAAATTAAATTTCAAGGGATAGCGATTTTTGACCTGATAAATTTTTGTGCCCTATGAAAATCGATGGAAAAGTCAGCTAATGGGAGATTGGGAAAAAGGCTGAGGGGACTCCCAAGGCTGTGGAAGGCGCCAAAGCCCTGTGTGTGGCGCTTCTTATCATATTGATATGATTATCATAAAAAGCGTCCGCAATAAAACCGCCAAGGTTCTTGGCTCTGGCAAGAATCGTGGCTTCCGGAGAAGCGAGGGGAGCTAACCTAAATCTGGCTACACCTCAGTTGACCTCTAGGGGGCCGGAAAGCTAATATCCCATCACCGAAAGCGAGACCCGCCCCGAAGGAGACCAATGGAAGTTATTTGGCACAAAGTCAAAACCTTGCTGCAAGAAAAAATCTCTCCCTCCGGCTTCCAGCTATGGATCGAGCCACTGGGGCCGGTTTCCGGGTTCGGAGACGTACTCCTTCTCACCTGCCCCAATCCCTTTGCCCTCAGATGGATACAGTCCCATTACCTGGACCTGATCCACCAGGCCTTGGCGCAGGCGGGGGGAGAGGGGCTGGGATTGAAATTGACGGTGCCGGCTAACGGGAAGGCGAAAGGGACACCAGCCCTCCGGGTCAGCCAACCGGACCTCCCCCTGGCGGCCGAGAAGCGGAGCGCCGCGGCCCGGTTAAACCGCCATTTCACCTTTGACCAGTTTGTGGTGGGGGCTTCCAATCGTCTAGCCTTCCAGGCCGCCAAGGCCTTGGCCCGGGATGACACCTTCTACAATCATATCCTCTTTCTAACTGCCGGGCCCGGCCTGGGGAAAAGCCACCTGTCCCAGGCGGTGGGCAACTTTTTGTGCCAATCTCCCGCCAAAAGGCGGGTGCATTACCTCTCGGTGGAAAATTTCGCCAACGAGATGGTGCGGGCCCTGAAAAACGGCCGCATGTCCCAATTCAAGGAACGCTTCCGCAAGGATTGCGAGGTCCTGCTCCTGGAAGAGGTCCAGTTCCTGAGCGGCAAGGAGAAGATCCAGGCGGAGATGTGTTATACCCTGGACACCCTGATGAGCCGCAAGACCAAGTTGGTCTTCACCAGTTGCTACCTGCCCGGGGAGATCAGCCAGCTCTCCCAGGAACTCCGCTCCCGGCTTACCAATGGGATCATCACGCCCATCGGCCCCCCGGATTTCCCCACTCGGGTCAACATCCTGGCCAAAAAAGCCGAAAACCGGGGCACCCAGGTCTCTCCTAAAATTCTGGAGTATCTGGCGGAATATGTCACCGAGGATGTACGCCGCCTGGAGAGCGCCATCGATTGCCTGGTGGCCCGGGCCACCTTGCTCCATGAGCCTGTCAACCTGCGGCTGGCCGAGGAGGTGCTCCAGGACCTGCAGGCGGTGGATACCCGCCTGAACGTTCCGGAGATCCAAAAGATCGTGGGGGATTACTACCGGGTGAGCCTGCCGGAAATGTTAGGGCGGTCCCGGCAGAAACGTCTGGTCAATGCCCGGCGCCTGGCCCTGTATTTCTGCCGTCTCTACACGCAAAAGACCATGGTGGAGTTGGGGAAGCTTTTCAAGAGGAGCCATGCTTCCGTGGTCCATGCCCTGCAGACCCTGGAGAGGGACCGGCGCACGCAACCACGGCTGGCTCAGGAGGTGCAACTGCTGGAGGGTAAAATGGCCCAGGCCCAGGTCAAGGGGGGGTGGAGGAGAGCATCCACTCTTCGCACCGATGCTTGATCACCCGGCCCTCCACGATAAAGACGATGTCTTCGGCAATGTTACTGGCCAGGTCGGCAATGCGCTCCAGGTTGCGGACAATGATAATGAAATGGTGCAGTCGCGTCACCCAGCGTGATTCCTGGATCATGCAAGCCAGGATTTTTTGGGTATATTCATCATCCAGCAGGTCCACTTCCACATCCCGTTGACAGACCCGGATAGCCAGCCTGGGGTCCTGTTGCACGAACGCGTCAATGCTGGTGCGCACCATCCCCAGGGCGATGTCCGCCATTACCTTGAGATCGATGGGCAGTTCCACCGGTTCCCGGCTGTTGAGCTCCAGGGCCCGCTCGGCGATATTCACCGCCTGATCGCCGATGCGCTCCAATTCGGTGCCGATGCGCATGGCCGCGGTAATCAGCCGCAGGTCCGTGGCCAGGGGCTGGCGCAAGGCCAGAAGTTTCAGCCCCTGATCGTCGATGGCCAGTTCCATGCGATTGAGATTGATGTCGTCGGTAATTACTTCCCTGGCCATTTCGTTGTTGCGTTCCATGACCGAAGTCACGCTTTTGCTCACCGCGATCTCCGACATTTCCGCCATGCGCAAAAGATTCTGTTTCAGATCATCCAATTCCTGATCGAATTGTCTGGGTAATTTCACGGGAGTTGCCATTTCCCGCCCCCTTCGGAAGGTCTTCCCTGAAAGTTCTAATATATTACTATAATTCGGTTCAGATCGGAAGAATATTAAAGCGATTTTGCAAAATCTTCAGGGTTTTTTCCAAAATTAGCCGAAATTAATTTGCTCCTCGGCCATTTTCCTCTATTGTTTGAAGAATCAGGGGAAATAATGAAGATCGCGGTGATTGGGCCTGGAGCCGTGGGTTGTCTGCTGGCCGTATCCTTCGCTGAGGCGGGGGAAGACGTCCACCTGGTGGATTACCGCCCCGCACGGGTGACCCTCCTGCGGCAGCAGGGCCTGCGCTTGCAGATTCCCGGGGGTGTAAGCCGCCTGCTGCCGGTGCCCTGCTGGCTGCCCGGGGAAGTGGGGGCCTGCGGGCTAGCCATCATGGCGGTCAAGGCCCATCAGACTGCGGCCGCGGCCCAGGCCCTGCCGCTGCTGCTGGCCCCCGGGGGCCAGGCCCTCAGCCTGCAAAACGGCCTGGGCAACCTGGAGGAGATGGCCCGGGTAGTGGGCCCGGAACGATTAGTGGCCGGGATCACTTATCTGGGGGTCACCCGGCAGGCAGAGGGGCAAATCCTCTACGCCGGTCAGGGCGAGGTGATTATCGGCCCGCCCCCGGGGTCCACCGTGTCTGCCCCGGAAATAGAAGCGTTGGTGGCCCTCTTCCAGGGGGCCGGGTTCAAATGCCGGTCTACCGCGGATATCCAGGTGTTGATCTGGGATAAGTTGATGATCAATGCGGGCATCAATCCTTTGACCGCGCTCCTTAGAGTGCCCAACGGCGCCTTGCCGGAGCTGCCGGAGGCCTGGTCCCTGGGGGTGGCCGCCGCGGCCGAGGTCCAGGCTCTGGCCCGGGCCCAGGGGCTTAAGGTGGCCGGAGACCCGGCAGAGCGCCTGGGCCAGGTCTGCCGGGCCACGGCCAAGAACCGTTCCTCCATGCTCCAGGACGTCCTGGCCGGGCGGCCCACGGAAATCGACTCTTTAAACGGCCAGGTGGCGGCCCGGGGCCAGGCCCTGGGTGTGCCCACCCCCGTCAACGCCCTGCTCACCCGGCTGATCCGCTCCCTGGACGCCTCTTCCCATCAAAGGGTGGGATGAGATTTTTGAGAATGAGTTTGAGGGACATGGGGGGGGAAGTTCAAAGTTGAGACCCCTGCGAAAGTTACCAGAAGGTAGAAATTTAAAGATTTTATCCCCTCTCCCCTCGGGGGGAGAGGGTTAGGGTGAGGGGGGCGTCTTGGGCAACCACCTGCGATCAAACCAAAAGACGCCACCCCCACCCCGGCCCTCCCCCCTCAAGGGGGAGGGAGATTTAAAAAATCTATTTAATTGGACAGTTAGCAGAGGCCTCAAGTTCAAGGTTCAAGGTTTAAAGATAATATAATTATTAATTCCTGTTTTTTCCTAGCCCCTAGCCCCTAGCCCCTAGCCCCTAGCCCCTAGCCCCTGATCCCTGGCCCCTGACCCCTGCTTACTTCCCCGGCTCCACCAAAGGGACGAAGCTCACGGGCAGGCGGGCTTCTTCCTTTAGCTCGCCCTGGATTTTTCGGTATCGCGTCAGGATTTGCAGCCCCCCTGCGGGTCCCAGGGGGATGACCAGGCGGCCTCCTTCCTTAAGCTGCTGCGTCAGCGCCGGGGGCACTTGGGTGGCCGCGGCGGTGACCAGGATGGCGTCAAAGGGGGCTGCCTCCGGCCAGCCCAGATAACCGTCGCCGCTTTTCACCTGAACCTTGAGGTAACCCAGGGCCTTCAGGGTGCTGGCGGCCTTGGCCGCCAGTTCCGGGCGGATATCGATGCTCCAGACCTGGTCCGTGAGTTCGGCCAGGACTGCGGCCTGGTAGCCGGAGCCGGTGCCCACCTCCAAGACCTTATCCCCGGGTTTAATCTGGGCCCACTCGCTCATCAGGGCCACAATATAGGGTTGGGAGATGGTTTGCCTGGAGCCGATGGGCAGGGGATGGTCGCCGTAGGCCAGATAGGCCAGACGTTCTGGAACGAAGCGCTCCCGGGGCACCCGGTTCATGGCCGCCAGTACCCGGGCGTCGCTGATGCCCCGGCCTTGAATCTGCCGGGCCACCATGGACTCCCGGAGAGCCTGGTAGGAGTCGGCGTCCTGGGCCGCGGCCGGGCCCAGCCCCATTACCAGGGCCAATAAAGCCACCGCGGCTAGACCTAGGGATTTAATATTCATAAAATAACCATAACCATCTTTCGTCAGATCGCCATCAAAAGGTCTTGAACTGTAGGGGCGAACCTTGTGTTCGCCCGCTCATACAGGGCGAATACAAGATTCGCCCCAAAAAAATTGCTGTTAGATTGCGACTTGGTATTTTTCTTTCAAACAGAAAACAGAAAACAGAAAACCCTATTATCAGCCACCCCCATCCTTCTTTTCCCGCCTCAGGGCCGTGAGGCCCAATTGCTGCTCGTCCTGGAGAATCATCTGGGTTATGGCCTGGGCCATCAGGAGATGCCCCGATTTCTTCAGGTGGCCGGTGTCGGAAAAATAGGGCCGGGGATCCGGCAGGCCGGCGAAGACATCTTTCATGGAGAGCCAATAAACGCCGTTCCCGGCCAGGGACCGGCCCAGGGCGTCCAGGCCTTGGTCCTCGAAGTGAAAAGACTTGGGCCCGTCCCGCATCAGGCGGCATTGGGTGATGATCAATAAAGGCACATGGCGGGCCCGGGCCAGGGCCGCACTTGCCGCGGTGGTCTCCCGGGCCAGTTCGATGCGGGCCTTGACCTCGTCCTGGTCGGGGTTGGCGGCCAGTTGGGCGTCCGGGTCGTTGGCCGCGAATTTTAAGCGAATCTGCTCCGGCACCAGCCGCCAGAAGACCTTCTCCACCTTGGCCTCGTAGAGCCGCCGGAAGATAAAGATTTTCATGGGCCAGTTGCGGGGATGCCAGGATTTGAACTCCTGGCTGCGGCGGTACTCCCGCTCGTCTTCATACTTATTGGAGTCGTTCACATGGAGAATGATCAGGCTGGGCTCAAACTCCAGGGCCTTGCGGAGCACCACCTGGCAGCGCCGGGCCCCGTAACCGGCCAGGGCCATGTTAACGGACTCGGCCGGAATATGGTGGCGCTTCAGCTCGGCACCCAGTTGGTAGGGATAGGCCCCCTTGAAGCTGGGGCCCCGGGGCACGGAGTCGCCGATGACGAAGACCCGGAAGGTCCCCGGGGGGCGGTGCCGGGGGAAAGACTGGGGATGGAAGCGGCGGCCTCCGGCCCGAAAGAGCTGGACCGTGCCGTCCGGACGCACGTCAAAGCCGGCGTCAGGACTGTAGCCATATTCGAAGCGCCCGGAGATGTCCTGGGCGAAAAAGACGCGGGCCCCCAACTCGCCCAGGACCAGCAGCAGGAGCGCACCTAGAAAAGCGGAGGTGAACAGTCTTTTCATCAGAATTGAAAGTAGATGAACTCTATATCGTGTCCCGTGGAAGAGACGATCATCAGGATCATTAAGGCATAAATTACCCCCCGCACCGGCCAGGCCAACCGGGACAGGTTGGTTTCATCCTGGTATTTCCAGGTCAGGAACTGGAGGAGAATCAGGGGCACGATGTGGATCAGGAGCCAGATGGAGGATGAGGCCCAGGGCAGGGCGAGGGAGGTCTGCCAGTGGCCCAGGGCCGCCAGCCACACCCCCAGTTGCTGCAGGTTGGGGCTTCGGAAGATGGCCCAGCCCGCCAGGGTCAGGACCCACATCAGGGCCACGGCCAGAACCCCCTGCAAGTAGGAAGGGGCCTTTTCGTCACCCAGGGACCGCAGGGCCGGGACCACCCGGTAAAGAATCAACAGGGTGCCGTGATAAGCCCCCCAGAGGACGAAGATCCAGTTGGCGCCGTGCCAGAGCCCGGCCAGGAGCATGGTCACCGCCAGGTTGCGGACCGTCTCCCACTTCGTGCCCCGGTTGCCCCCCAGGGGGATGTAGAGGTAGTCCCGGAACCAGGTGGACAGGGAAATATGCCACCGCCCCCAGAAGTCCGAAGGATTCCGGGCAAAATATGGGAAGCGGAAGTTAATCACCAGGTCGATGCCCAGGAGTTTGGCGGAGCCCCGGGCAATATCGGTGTAACCGGAGAAATCCCCGTAAATCTGAAAGGCAAAGGCCACCACCCCCAGCACCGCCCAATAGCCGTTGAGGGGGGTCTGGGGGTCGAAGACATAGTTGGCCAGGATGGCGCAGTTGTCAGCCACGAAGACCTTTTTAAAGAAGCCCACCAGGACCAGGCGCAGGCCGTCATGGAGGTGTTCGGGGGCAAAGGCCGTGGTCCGTTCCAGTTGGGGGATTAAATGTCTGCCCCGTTCGATGGGCCCGGCCACCATCTGGGGGAAGAAGGCGTCAAAGGTGGCAAAGGTCAGGAGACTGGCGCAGGCCGGGGATTGCCCCCGGTAGACGTCGATGACATAGCCCAGGGACTGGAAGGTATAGAAGGAAATGCCCACGGGCAGGATGATGTTCAGCAGCACCCGGTTGGTTTGCAGGCCCAGGAATTCCAGCATGGTCCGGGCGGAATCCAGAAAAAAGCCGAAGTACTTGAAGAACCCCAGGATGCTCAGGCAAAAGACGACGCTGAAGACCAGGAACCCACGGCCGCGCTTTTCCGGGGCCAGGCGCCAGATGAGCTCGTGCCCGGTAAAAAAGACCAGCCCCAGGGCCGCGGCCACACCAATGATGATCAGGTTGATGTGGGAGGCGGGCAAAAACAGGGAGCAGCTGGTAAGCCAGGCCGCGGGCAGCAAAGCCAGGACCAGGACCAGGGGGGAGGCGGTCTTTTTTCCCTCAATACTCAGGGCGCAGACATAGTCCACGAAGGTGGTGGTCATCACCAGGGCCAGAAAGCGCACATCCCAGCAGGCATAGAAGATGTAGCTGGCGATGAGGAGCAGGACCAGCCGCCACCTTCCCGGCAATTGCCAATAAAGGATCAGGACCAGGGGCAGGAATAATAGATATTGCCAGGTGATGAAGGACATGCGGGCACAGCCTTTGGAGAAGGTTGTTGGCCTCTATTTTAACCCCGGAGCAGGGAGGACGGCAAGGATTTACCGCACGGCCGTGAGGGGTGCGGTTTTGCTCCTCAAACCCGCCGGGTAAAGACCAGAAGCCGGGGCTCCCCGGTCAGGGGCAAGAGGTAGGGATGGAGTGCCGGTGACTCCAAACCCAGGGAAAGGCACCGTTTGCGGGCGGCCTCCAGCTCGGACGGCGGCAGGTTCGGCCCCTTGAGGGCCAGGGCCCGGCCCCCGGGCCGCAGCAGGGGGGCCGCCAGCTCCAGGAAACGGGCCAAGGGAAACGCGGCCCGGGAGGCCACGGCGTCGAACCGGGGGTCCCACTCACGGGCCAGGGCGGGGGTGAGATGCACCTGGGCCACCTCCACCTCTGGAAGCTTCAGGAGGGACACCAGGTATTGGAGAAACGCGGCCTTCTTGGCCCGGGCCTCCACCAGGGTGAGATTAAGGGCGGGCCGGGCCAGTTTTAGGGCCAGGCCGGGAAACCCCGGGCCGCTCCCCAGGTCCGCCAGGAGGGTCGCGTCCCCCAGATAGGGCAGGACCGCCAAAGAATCCAGAAAGTGTTTAATGACGATGTCCCGGTCGGTCTTCAGCCCGGTGAGATTGACCCGGGCGTTCCAGCGCTGCAATTCCTCCAGGTAGAGGCGGAATTGTTCCAGGACCTGGGAATGGAGTTCCAATCCCAGGACTGTGATTCCTTCCCGGAGCAAATCCATGGGCTGAGTACTGGAAGAGTGGGGCATGATGGAGATGGCTCCGCTTGGAAAAAGCTCTATCAGGCTCATGAGAAAAATTTTTGGGCCTGGTTATATAAGCAGTTTTATCCCCCCCTTTGAAAAAGGGGGGTTAGGGGGGATTTATAAGCGCCTGAAATCCCCCTAAATCCTCCTTTTTCAAAGGGGGACTTTATATGGCCTTCCCAACCTCCTACTTCCCCAGACAAAACTCCGCGAAGATGCGGTCCAGGACGTCGTCCCCCACTTCCTGGCCGGTAATCTCCCCCAGTTCCCGGATGGCCTCCTGGAGTTCCAGGGCCACCAGTTCCCAGGGGACGTCCGTGGCCTCCAGGAGTTCCCGGGCCCGGTGCAGGCAGGCCAGGCATTGGCGCAGATGCTGATGGTGCCGGGCCTGGGTGACCATCTCCCCGGTGGTGTTCAGGCCGCCTTTAATGGCCAGGTCCACGATCCGCTCCTTGAGATGGTCTAGGCCTGCGCCGGTGAGCGCGGAGATTTTAACGACGGGGAGGGCGGTGGCCTTTTCCAGGTCGGCTAGGGAAAGCTCCTGGGGCAGGTCTATCTTGTTGATCACCGCCAGGCCGGGTCTTTCCCCCATTTCCGCCAAGTCCTGGCGTGCTTCCGGGGTCAAAGGCAGGCTGCCGTCCACCAGATAGAGGATCAGGTCCGCCTGGGCCAGGCGCTCCCGGGTACGCTGAATCCCCAGCTCCTCCACCCGGTCCTGGGCCGGTCGCAGGCCCGCGGTGTCGCTCAAGCGCACCGGCACCCCCCCCAGGGTGATGACTTCCTCCACCAGGTCCCGGGTGGTGCCGGGGGTCTCGGCGACGATGGCCCGGTCCTGGGCCAGGAGGCAATTAAGGAGGCTGGATTTTCCCACATTGGGTTCCCCGGCAATGACCACCAACAGGCCCTCCCGGAGGAGGCGGCCCTCCTGGTAGGACGCAGCCAACTCCTCTAGGGCTGCAAGGCTGCCGGCGAGAGGCGCGGCCAGAACCCCGGCCGGGAGTTCCCCGCTTTCTTCCGGAAAGTCCAGGGCCGCCTCCACCCGGGCCAGGAGGTCCAGGAGGTCCTCCCGGGTCTGCTCTAGGCTCCGCCCCAGGCGGCCTTCCAGGTGGCTCGCGGCCACCCGCAGACTGGCCGCGGTTTTAGCCTGGATCACCTCCAGGACCGCCTCCGCCTGGGTGAGGTCGATGCGCCCGGAGAGGAAGGCCCGCAAGGTGAACTCCCCGGGCCGGGCCAGTCTGGCCCCCTGGGCCAGGGTCAGCTCCAGGATGCGCCGGAGCACCCCCAACCCGGAATGGCAATGGATCTCCACCACGTCTTCCCGGGTATAGGTTTTAGGGCCCCGCATGATGGTGAGGAGCACCTCATCGATGATTTCCTCCGGGGAGGCGACAATATGGCCCAGATAGAAGTGATGGGAGAGGAAGCGGGAGCGGGGGTGGCGGGGGCGGAATAAGGCCCGGGCAATGGCTTCCGCGGCCGGGCCGCTGAGGCGGACGATGCCGATGCCCGCCTCCCCCAGGGGGGTGGAAATGGCCGCAATGGTATCGGCCGCGGTTGGTAATCTCATTTAAGGTTAGGGGTTTCCTCCTGGCCTTCTTTTTTCTTGGCCGGATAAATGATCACCTTCTTGTAAAGGCCCTCCCCCCGGCTCATGGTTTTCAACTCCTTATCGCCTTGGAGGGTCAGGTGGACAATCCGCCGGTCATGGGGATTCATGGGATTCAAAGTGACGGGTTTGCCGCTGCGTTTCACCTTATCCCCGTTTTTCAGGGCCAGATGCACCAGGGCCTCCTCATGGCGGGCCCGGTAGGATTCCACGTCGATGGTGACCCGGACCTTGTGGCGGCTTTTTTGGGCCAGGATCTTAGTGAGCAGGTATTGTAAGGCTTCCAGGGTTTGGCCTTGCTTGCCGATGAGCAGGCCCGCGTCCTCGGTCTCAATGTTTAAGATGATCCGGTCATCTTCCTGGCGGCCGGAAACCTTGCCGGATTCATCCATCTTCAGCAGGATCTGTTCCAGGATCTCCTGGGCCTGGGACAGCATGGACGTTTGGGCCTCTTCCCGAAGAGCCGCCCGTATCTTGGCTTTGCGGCCTCCCAGCCCGAAAAGACCTGGAGAACCCACGGACAGGATCTCTATTTCCAACTGCTCCGGTGAAACCTGAAAATGGGAGCACGCGTTCTCAATGGCCTCTTCGGTGCTCTTGCCTTCAAATTCCAGATAATCCATCAATCTTCCCCCAGGGTCGATCTAAGTGAGGTATTTGTTGGTGTAATACTGTTGGATGATGGAGAGAACGTTATTAACCAACCAGTAGAGCACCAAACCGGAGGCGAAATTCAGGAAGAGAAAAGTGAAGATCAGAGGCAGAAACATCATCATTTTCGCCTGGGTGGGGTCGCCGGGTGAAGGGGTCATCTTCTGCTGCACGAACATGGTGGCCCCCATGATGATGGGGGTGATGAGCAGGGGGTCTTTGGCGGACAGGTCCGCCAGCCAGACGATATCGGTGAAGGGTAGGGTGGCAATAAAGGGCTGGTGGCGCAGCTCGATGGCATAGCCCAGGACGTTGTAGAGGGCGATGAAGAAGGGGAGCTGGATGGCCATGGGCAGGCAGCCGGCCAGGGGATTGACCTTGAAGGTGCGGTAGAGGGCCATCAGCTCCTTATTCATGGTCTCCTTGTCGTCCTTGTACTTCTCCCGGAGCTTGGCCACCTTGGGCTGCAGCTTCTGCATCTCTTTCATGGATTTATAGCTTTTGTGGTTGGGATAGAAAAAGAGCACCCGGATGAGAACGGTGAGGATGATGATGGCCCAGCCGTAATTGTGCATGTATTTATCGAAGAAATTCAGGAGGTAGAGCAGGGGCACGGCCAGAAACTGAAACCAGCCGAAGTCCACGGCCCTCTCCAGACCCAGGTTCAACGATTTAAGATCGCTGAGCTCTTTAGGCCCGAAATAAAGGGTGTAAGAAAGCGCCGCGTCCTGCCCCGGCGCCAGGGTTTCCGGAGTTCTTAAAACCACATCCATGGGCCCCCCATGGGGTTCCTTAACGGTGAGGATGGCCTTGGGCGCGGCCAGGGGCACCATGGCGGTCATGAAAAAGCCCTCATCCAAACCGGCCCAGTCCACCTTGCCGGCAAAGGTCTTGAGTTCCTTGAGGCTGTCGGTCTTGATTTGATCGATCTTATGATTTATTGACGCATGGAATCCCAAGAAGTTGAAGCGGCTGGAATCCTCTCCCGCATAGTTGGCCACCAGAGACAGGTCCAGTTGCCCCTCCAGGGCTTGTTTGCTGCGGTTTTCCACCTTCACCCCCAGATCGAAGGCGTAGCTGTCGCTCTTGAAGGTAAAAGTCTTAACGAATACCAGGCCTTCTGGGCTGACGCCGGTGAACTTCAAAGAGGCCTGCTGGCCCGGTTTGAGGCTCAGGGAAGGCTGGGAGGTTTGATAGAGGATGTCCCCCGGCACCTTGAGGTTCTGTCCCTCCCATCGCAGGGTCAGGGGCAGTTCCCCATCTTTTTTGACCCGCACCAGCTCTTTGAGGGCAGCCCCCATTTTCGCCGGGTCTTGGTAGCGCTGTATTTCAAAATCCACCGGCCCCAGATGAAAGCGACTGAGAAGCGCGAAGGGCATGGACTCCCGGTATTTTTTCAATTGAAAGCTCTTCAGGGCTCCCCCCTGTTCCGAAAACACCGCCTTATATAAGGGGGTATCCACGGTGACGTCCTTGGCCAGGCGGGCGGGCTGGGACGGAGGCGGCGCGGGCTTGGCCGCCGGGGCCGTCCCCGGGGCGGGGGCCGGGGGGGGAGTCGCAGGTTTAACTTCCGCCTGGGGCGCCGGCTTTTGAGGCGCAGGCGGCGGCTGCATCTTCTGGCCGAAGTACATGAAGGCAATGAAGATTACAAAGCTTAAAGCCAGGGCAATCAAGGCCCGGTTTTCCATGTTAAACTCCTCAGGGCACGGGGTCCCAACCACCGGGATGGAAAGGATGGCAGCGGGCCAGACGCTTCAGGCCCAACCAGAGGCCGGGCCAGAAGCCATACCGCTGCAACGCCTCCGCAGCATAGTGGGAACAAGTGGGGGCAAACCGGCAACAGGTCGGAATCAGGGGGGAAAGCAGTAATTGATAGGCCCTGATCAACCAGAGGGCGACTCTAGTCAAATTTTCTACCCTTCACGCGGGTGAGCAACACCCGGGACAATTCTTCTTCAACCTGATGGTAATCCAGGGTCGAGGCGCCCTTCTTGGCCATAATGAGCAAATCCTCAGGGGGCAGCCGGTCCTTGTGGCGCCGGAAAAATTCCCGGAGCAGGCGCCTGACCCGGTTGCGCCTCACCGCCTTGCCCAAGCGTTTGGTCACCACCAGTCCCAGCCGGGGCCTGGCGGCCGGGGCTGGGGCCAGGGTCAGGCCGAAATGCCGGGTATGCAGCCGCCGCCCTTGGGCCAGGACCCGGAGGAAATCGGCCCGGCCCAGGAGACGATCCCCCTTGAGAAAACGGGCGGTCCCTGGAGAAGGGGCGGTCGGCATGGGGACGGAGCGCCGGCTGTGCTCAGGGGGCTGGCTCAGAGGGGCTCCCCGGCTCTCACACGCTCAGGCGTTTGCGGCCTCTGGCCCGACGGCGCTTCAACACCTGGCGCCCCCCCCGGGTACTCATGCGGCTCAGAAAGCCGTGGGTGCGCGCCCGGCGCAAATTACTGGGTTGAAATGTGCGTTTCATAGGAAATTGTCCTTAAAGACCCAGATTTTTTCAAACTTTTTATAAAACATTTATCCCCCCTTTTGTCAAGGGTAGGGGCAAGTTTTGTCTGGACGACAAGGATAGTTCAAGGTTCAAGGTTAAAGGACAACTCTCCTGAACTAAAAATAGAAAGTAATCGTTTTAAGATTTGGCTTCCCCCCTAAGTTAGGAAAAGTTCTACGACCTCCAAATCTTATACTGGTTGCCAAAAGTTTTTTCCGCCCCCCCTCACCGTAACCCTCTCCCCCCGCTGGTGTTTGGACCGGGGAGAAGGGTAACAACCGTTCGGAGACATAGGTAACACTTTTGGGATTAATGGGGCCTACAAAAAGC
>JAGVAH010000070.1 GCA_020060385.1 Syntrophobacterales bacterium
CTGGCTCTGGGCCATGATCCACAAGACGATGAACAGGGCCATCATGGCGGTGACGAAATCCGCGTAGGCCACCTTCCAGGCCCCGCCGTGATGGCCGCCATGGCCCCCCTTCTTTTTAATGATCCTTTGGATCGGCGCTTCGCCGTTCAATTCGGCCATGATTTATCGTTCGCTTACCCGGGCTTATGGTGGTTCCCTGTGCGTGGACCCCACCGGTAACCCTGAGGCTCTGATCTTCAGTTGTCTTTCCAATGGAAAACGGCAACCTGCAAGCCGGGTTAATTACCTTTCACCTTGATGGCCCGGCAGGCTTCTTCCACCTCCCCAAAGCTGGGGCGGATATCCGTGGAAATCACCCGCCGCGCGAATTCCACGGCGACGATGGGGGCCATGCCTTTGGCGTAGGCCACCACCGCGGCTTTGATGCATTTCAAGACCACCTCTTCCGAGGCCGCCTGGTTCTCGATGGTGGAGGCTAAAGGCGACACAAACCCGTAACACATAAGCACTCCCAGGAAAGTGCCCACCAGGGCCGCGGCCACATGGTGGCCCACTTCCGAGGCCGGCCCGCCCACGGACTGCATAGTGATGACAATCCCCAAAACTGCGGCCACGATCCCCAGGCCGGGGAGGGAATCGCCGATTTTCGCCAGGGTCAGCCCGGGCTTGCGCCCTTCTTCTTCCTGGGTCTCCAGGTCCGCGTCCAGGATCAATTCCAATTCCATGGCCGGCACCCCCCCCACCACCAGCAATTTCAGAGAATCGGTAATATACTCCAAGGCATGATGATTATTGTGGACAATCGGATACTTAGCAAACAGATCGCTTTCTTCCGGTTTCTCCACGTGGGACTCCAGGTGCAGGAGGCCCTTGACCCGGGCGGTTTGAAAGAGTTCGTAAAGAAGTTGCAGCACCTCCACGAAATTCGCTTGGGTGTGGCCCGAGGATTTGAGGGAACTCAAAATATAAGAGATGATCTTCTTCAAGACCGACATGGGCGTGGAGATCAGCAGGGCGCCAAAAGCCGAGCCCCCGATGATCACAAACTCGGCCCATTGCAGCAGAAGCAGAAGGTTTCCCCCTGCCAGGAGAAACCCCCCGATAACCGAGACGATCACCACTCCTAAGCCGATGATTACTAGCACTGTTTAACCGGAATATCTCGAGGGCAGGAATTTGGCGGAGCCATCCCTCCAATTTTGTTATCGGTTAAAGGCAGACCGTTCTTTAACAATTCCTTGGGGGTCTTCAAAGGCGCATAATTTATTATATCTTGTAATTATTGATAAATTTGACTCAGATGACTTGGGGTGGAAAGAAATTATAGACAAATTCCAGTGGGGGGCAAGGTAGAATTCCAGAGCCAACGGGGAGAAAGGGCCAGGGGCCGAAAAGGAAGTAAGGGGATAAGCAGCTAATATGTCAAAAATATTTTTATCAATGAACTTTCTTGCCCTTTTTCCCTGGGAGACTATTTTCTCCGGGAATTTCTCACCAAATCAGACCGGTAATTAAAGGGGGCCCGCCAACCTAACCGGACTCATTTTGAGACCTTGCAGAAAAATGGGACAGGGATTATATTTAAGCCGACAGCGTTTCATTCTTTGCCGAGGAGGAGACGATGCCGACCTACGACTATCTCTGCAGCCAATGTGGCCATGAATTCACCCGGATTATGAGCATTAGCGAATACGAAGCTGTCAAGGTTACCTGTCCCAAGTGCAACTCCCCGGAAGTAAAGCAACAAATGACCGTCTTCATCTCCAAGACTTCCCGGAAGAGTTGACCCCCCGTTTTCAGGGGCGCCACTGACGCACCCCCACGCCCTGGCCGGAGAGGCGCAGGCTCACCGCGCCCTCCCCGGTCAAATAGCCGCGGACCCCGCCCGGGAGACCCGAGGCGCTGGCAGCCATTGGGGGGGAACCGTAAATGACCACGATTTCCGGCCGCAGTTGCTCCAGGCTGGCGCCCAGGGTGGGGGCCAGGGTGCCGGGGATAATGAGCCCCGCCACCCGGACGCCGGGGGCAGGGGCCAAAGCTGCCGCGTCCAGATGGCGCACCGGGGGAATTATCAAGACCAACCGCCCTTGATGGGAGAGTCTTAGGGCGATATCTCCCGCCTCCCCCAGACGCAGAAATTCCAGCCCCACGCTCCCCAGGGCCTTGGGGGGATGGCCCCGCTCCAGGGACCGGGGCGACCGGTTCTGGTCTCCCAACAGATTCATCAACTCATAATAAGCCGGTCCCTCCGGCCCCCGCCGGCCATACCAGAATTGGCCCACCTGGAACTGCCGGGCCAGGGTCAGGAGCTCCAGTCCGTTGCCCTGGGCCAGGGTCAAGGCCAGCACCTGATCCAGGCGCCGCCACTGGCGCCAATGGAGATATCCGGGCAAGGGACTCAAGCTCCCGCCCCTCTGCCCCGGCCAGGAGGCCCGGGGAGCGGAAAAGGCCAGGCGCTGGCCCTGGGGGGTGACCGCCACCCCCGCCAGACTGCCATTGGTGTCCAGGCAGGTTATTTCCAGATCATGGTGGGCCAAAACCGGGGGCAGGGCCACCGTCCCGGCCAGGATCAAGGCGGCCGCCCCGGCCCCCGCCCAGGTCCGCCAATCCCGCCGGCGCGCAAAAAGCAGGAACAGCAGCAGAAAATAGGCGGCAATCTGCAGCCAGGTGGGAATGGACACGGTGAGGGCGCTCCCCGGCAGCCCCGCGGCCCAGGTGATTACCCCGTATCCCAGCTCCAGGGGGATGCGCCCCAGGGCCAAAAGCCCCTGGGCCACGGGGGTCAGATGGAGGCTTTGGGCCAGGACCGCGGCCTCCCCCAGGGGCAGGGCCAAAAGCAGGACCAGGGGGATGGCCGCCAGATTGACCGCGGCCCCCAGGAGGGAGACCACCTGAAAATGCGCGGCCACCAACGGCGCGGTGGCCAAGGTCGCCACCAGGGAGGTGGCCCCGGCTTCCTTCCCCCGGAGCCAGAGGAGGTTTGTCCAGCTAGCCAGCCGTCCGCTGGTGGACAGCTTTTCCCGGGCTCCCCGGAACCAGCGGGGCAGAAAATAGAGGAGCGCGGCCACGGTCACGAAGGAGAGCTGAAAGGAGGCGCTGTAGAGCCGCAAGGGCGAAAGACAGAGAATGGCCAGGGCCGCCAAAGCCAGGGCGCTCCAGACCTCCCGGGGGCGGCCCAGAAAAAGGAGGAGCAGGTAAGCCAGGACCATGATCTCCGCCCTGTGGGTGGAGGGCGAGCCGCCCGCGACCCAGGCATAGGCCACCACTGGCGCCGCGGCCACCAGGGTGGAGACCTGCACCGCATTGAGGCGCAGCAGCAGCCGGGGAAAACGCCTCAGCCCCCAGAAACACAGGAAGTACGCCACCGCGGCCACTGCCCCCAGGTGCATGCCGTTGATCACCAACAGATGGCTGGTGCCCGTGCGGCTGAAGGCCTGGCGCATCTCCGGGGAAATCTCCCCCTGGTCCCCCAGGAGCATGGCCAGATACATGGCCCGGGGCGCGGGCGGCAGTTCTCCCAGCAAGCGGCGGATGCGCCCCCGGAGGCGTTCCCCCAGGGGCAGGGCCCCGGCGTTGGCCAAAATTATCAGATCCTCCGGCTGCCGCAGGGTCGCCATCCGGAAGATGCCGTCCGCGGCCAGATAGCGGCCCCTGTCAAAGCCTCCCGGATTCTGCAACACCCGGGGGGCCCGGAGCCGCACCTGGAGGACCACCGCGGTGCCCACCGGTGGCGCTGCCAATGGCGGCGAGTTCACCAGCAGCCGGCCGCAGGCCGGTCGCCAGCCCGTGGGGCTGCGCCAGGCCTCCGCCTCCAGAAACAGCTGCACCCTCTCCCCCCTGATCCGGCTGGGCCGGTTCAGGCGCGCCCTCAGGACCACCTCCCGGTCCTGGGGCAGGAAGGTGAGATGGTGGGGAGGAAAAACGGGGTGCAGGGCCTGTTGATAAAAGGCCGCACCCAACAGGAAAAAAAAGGCCAGGGCCAGCCAGGCTGCCCCCCGCCGGGTCCACCAGGACCAAACCAGCAGCAGCCCGAGGCTCAGCAGGCCCGCGGCCAGCCAAACCCCGGGGATCGCCAGGCCCCAGGAAGGCGCGGCCACCCCCAAAATCAAAGCCAGGGTCAGCCAGACCAGGGGCCGGGCCACCTGGCGGTCCGCAGATGCTGGCCGGCCTGGAACGCAGTGAGAACTGAAGTTATCTTCCCCGCTTTCCATATGATCTATTCTGCTGAGCTCGTTCGATACTTGTTTTTAAGTCCCCCTTTTCTAACAGGGGAAGCAATGGCAGCCTGAACCTATTAATACAATAATAACGTTTGGATTAATGCCTCCAGCGAAACCCCATAGACCCCGAAGATAACCACCTGTCCTTGCCTGCCTGCGGTTTAGGCCATATTTTTTTAAAGTACGCCATCTTTAAGCCGATAAAGGAATTGAAGATGTTTAAATACGGCTTTAATCAAGCTCAAGCAGGTCTGAATAAAACTTCCGTATTGACAACCAGTTATCAATTGGTTTACAAGTTTGTTATGGGGATGAAATTTTTCCTCCTGGCCGTTATCTTTTCCATCCTGGCCCTGCCGCTGGCGGCCCCGGCTGCGCCCCGGATCGCGGCCGACGGTTCCCTGGTCCTGGAGGCCAAAGAACCTGCCAAGAAGGCCAGTTCCGGGGACACCCTTTACGACCTGCAGACACTGGGCACGGAGGTGCAGGCCTATATCTTCCATAACCGCACCCGGGTCTGGTCCCCCAACTATATCCTGCAGACCCGCAGGTCCGCGTGGAAGCCTCTGTCCAACCCCCAATTGGAATCCCTGATCCACAAATATTCCCGGTATTACCGCGTGGACCCGGCCCTGATCCGGGCGGTGATGCGCCATGAGTCGGGCTTCAATACCCAGGCGGTCTCCCCCAAGGGCGCACAGGGGTTGATGCAGCTGATGCCCGGCACCGCCGCGCTCATGGGGGTCCGGGACCCCTTCGATCCGGAGCAGAATATCGCCGGGGGGGTGGGCTATCTGCGGCACTGCCTGGACCGTTTCGGGAACAACGTGCCCCTGGCGGTAGCCGCCTATAACGCCGGGCCGGAAGCCGTGGCCCGGTACTGCAGCATCCCTCCCTACAGCGAAACCCAAACCTTTGTGCAAAACGTCCTGGGCAGCTATGGCTCCCCTGGCTTACCAGGGGCTAAATATCCCGGGCTGGCCGCGGCCCAAGCCGCGGCCTCGCAAAGCGTGGCCAAGCCACCCCGCCGGACCAAAGGGCCGAAGGTCATCGAGATCAAGCCCCGGAAAAAAATCCGGCCCCACGTGGCCCAAAATGCCGGAGAATAAGCCGGCTCCCCAGCCAACCCGGGAGCAAGCCCGGACTCTACGCCCCCTCGCCCTCCACCCTGAACCTGCTCAGGCCTTGGCTTGACCCCAACCCCCAGGCCAATTTTTGATGTAAAGGTCCCGCTGGGGAAAGGGAATCTCAATCCCTTCCCGGTGAAAAGCCTCGAAGATGGCGGTGTTCAGTTCATGGGTGGCGGGGATGCGGTCGCTGGGGTGTTTAAGAAAGACCCAGATGGTGAAGTCCAGGGAGCTTTCGCCATAGGCCTTGAAAAATACCTGGGGGGGAGGGTCTGCCACCACCCGGGCATTCGCCAGGCAAAGTTCCGTGACCAAACCGGTAACCTGGCGCACATCGGTGCCGTAGCTCACCCCCACCTTTAATTCCAGGCGATTCATGCCCCAGCCGTAGTGGGTCCAGTTAAGGATCTTGCCGGAGAGCAACTCCGAATTGGGGATGATGAGCACGTAGCGGTCAAAGGTCTCAAAGACGGTGCTGCGGACCCGGATCTCCTTAACCATGCCCCACTGGCCGTCGATGACCAGCATGTCCCCCACTTTGATGGGCCGCTCAAAGAGCAGGATCAGGCCGGAGATGAAATTATTGACGATGTTCTGCAGGCCGAAGCCGATGCCCACGCCCAAGGCCCCGAAAATCAGGGCCAGATTGGTCAGGGGAAAGCCCACCAGGCTCAGGGCCACCAGAATGGCCAGGACGGTGATGGCGTAGTGCAGGGAGGTGGAGATGGTGTATTGGATGCCGCTATCCCAGCCGGTGCGGGGATAGACCCGGAATTCCATCAAACTCCGGGCCAGGCGGGAGAGCCAGATTCCCAGATAGAGGGCCAGGGCCGCGGCCCCGAGGCTCAGAGGAGTCAATTTTACCGGACCCAGTTGCGGCCCCCAGGTAAGCCACTGGAAGGCCCAGCCCAGAGTGGAAAAATCCAGGCCCCAGGCCTTCAGGGATAGGAGCAGGGCAGCCGCGGCCAGGAGCGCGGTGATGCCCCCCCGGGTCAGGCCGTGCAGCCGCTGGAGCATTTCTTGACGCTGGGGATAGCGCTGCCTGACCCAACCGGTCTCCGGGTGCAGCAGGAAGTGCAAAATCGCGTCCAACCCCAGCCACAGCAGCCCCAGAATCAAGAGGGCCACGCCGCTGACCGCCCCGGCTTGAGCCAGATAATTCCCCAGATTCTGGAACCCCAGCAGATCGGAGAAAATGATGATCAACAACAGCAGCAGCACCAGACCCCGCAGGCCGTGGATTACCCCCGGACGCTTGAACCAGGCGGGCCCCGGCAGCTCCGGCAGCAGCCTCTCCAGATAACGGCGCCGCAGCAGCCACATGGCCCCGCCCAGCAGGCCGAGGCGGAAGAGATGGCCCAGAAATTGGCGGCTATCAGCGGAAAACCCTAAGTACTGGGCGCTGCTCAGGCCCCACCCTCCCAAAAGCAGGTAGAGCCAAAAAAGCTGCAGAGAGCGCCGGTAATAGCGGGCGACCCCGGCCTCCAGGGGCAGAAGCCCCCCGGCCGGTTTGCCGGCGAAAGCCAGGCGCAGCCAGTGGCAGCCCAGTTGCAGCAGCCCCAGGGCCACCAACAGGTTCAGGAAGACGCGGCCCGGGGGATATTCTAATAAGCCCAGGCTCCAGGCCGAGAGGCCCACCCAAAAAATTGTCGCCAGCAGCAGCAGATGGGCCCTGATCACCAGTCCCAGACTCAGAAGCGTCTTTAAGACCGGGGTCTGGGCCCGGCTTTCCCAGGTGGCGAGACGGACGGCAGCCGGGCCGCCCACCCGGTGTATGCCCCAGAGCAGCAGGAGGAGCAGGGCCAGCAGGCCGCTGAGGGGGGCCAGATGCTCCTGGACAAAGAAGCCCAGGGCTCCGGAGGCCTGCAGTTGCATGAGGCGGCTTAAGAGCCGGGGCGGCAGGTTCCGGAGGGTTTGCCACATCCCCTCCACCTGATCTTTGACGGCAACCCTCCCCTGGCGTTTCAACAATTCGGCCTTCCAGGCCGCGTCCACATAGGGCTGCAGTTCCCCCTTCACTTCCGCCAGCAGCTTTTTTTCCGTTTTAAGGAGTTGTGATTCCTTTTCCAGGGTTTCCAGCAATTGCTTGGTTGCCTGCCGCTGCGCGGCGGCCGCACCTTGGTAACGCTGGTAAGCCTGCTGCATCTTCCGGGAACGGGCCGCCTCATGGCGGGTGGTTTGCAGCCGGGTTACCTCCTCCTTAAGCGAGGCCTGGGAATCCTCCTGGGCCGCCTGGGTCTTTTGTAAGCCCTCGATTTCCTGGGCCACCTCCAGGAGACGTTTTCCCAGTCGCTCCTCCAGCAGGGCATAGTTCTTTAAGGTCTCTTCCGCCTTCTCCGGAGGCAGGCTCTCCACCGCTAAAGAAGCCCGGAGCGCGGCCATGGCGGCTTGCCGTTCCTGGGAATCCTTCTCCGCCTGGGACCAGTCTTTTTGGGCCGCAGCCAGCCGGGATTTTACGCTCTGGGCCTTCTTCTCCAGGGCCGCGGCGGTCTCCTGTAAGATCACGGGCAAGGTCTCCGGCGCGGCCGCGGGCACGCTTATCTTTTCCTGCACCCGGGGTTTCTGGTCCTGGGCCGGACACAACCCCGGACCTCCTAAAAACGCCAGAAAAATCACTACAGCCGCCCACCTGCATCTCGGGAAAATCAACAGCATGCAACCTCCTGCTTCGTGGATTACCAATACACGGGAAGGCCTTCTTTCCCGGGTCAATTCAGGGGAATGCTTATCTATCGCTCCGGCTTTGATACTATGCAGATATCCTGGGCTTGTCAATCGGGCCCCCCTCCCGGGCTCCCGGCGGAGGCGGGTAAAACTCCAGCCTGGGGTTGACTCGCTCACCGATATCTGTCGCCATGCCGCCGTCCATTTTTCGGGCTTGACTCCCGGGGTTTCCCGGGGGGTCAAGTCGAGGTCTGCTGGCGAAAATGGAAAAAGATTCAGGGTAATTAGAGTTCCTTTGGGGTTGACAAAAAAAACGGGGTTGGCTATCTTCAACAGAGAAACTTCAGAGAGGAGATGTCCCTTTCTATGGACGACCCTGGCAGTAATAGGGCCGTAAAAATGATGCGCAGCGCAGGTCCCGGCGATCTGGCGCTCCGGACAGGCCTCATAGCGCCGCCTTCAGTGTAAGCACGCGCCCTTGGCGCGTGCCCTCCCTTTAGGCCCCCGGCGCCGGCCTGCCCGGGGGTTTCGTTTTTCTGCCGCCATATAAACAACCAGTACGTCTCCTGCTTGGCAGGATGCTGCGTCATCAGCGATGGATCGCGAAAATTAGGCCTTCCCGAAGGCGCTTCCGGGCCGCCCGTAATTTGCCCGGTTGCCTGCGGGAAGTCTCCAGGTATGCTGATTACCTCCGGAAAACTGTAACTTATTGGTAATCAAAGAGACTCATTGGCTTTATCAGTATTGATAATTTACCCAGTTACTTGTTAACCGGAAACTGCCATAGTTATTTGCCAAAGCAGGGTTCTGCCGGGAGCAGCATGATGAGACCAGGAAATAGCTATAAGACCATGCGTGGCCTGGGCAAATTCCATGTCCTGGGTGAATATTTCTTCAGCCAGATCATGGGCAAGCCTCTTTACGACTCCGAAGGGCGGCGCCTCGGGCAGTTGCGGGACCTGGCCATCCTCTGGGAGGGAGAGATTCCCAAAGTTACCGGCATTAAATACGTCAAGGGCGTGCAGGCCCACATCTCCATCTCCCATATAGATGCAATCAAGCGTGACCGGATCATCCTTAAGGTCAAGTTTGCGGATTGCGCCTTAATCCCCCTGCAACCCCATGAAATCTATATGGGCAAATGGCTCCTGGACAAGCAGATCATTGACCTGAAGGGTTCCAAAGTCGTCCGGGTCAATGACATCAAACTAATCTGGATAGAAGCCGCAGGGAAGAATTTGCTGGTGCCCGCGGCCGTGGATATCGGCGTCCGGGGCCTGGCCCGGCGCCTGGGAGTGGAGTTTCTCTTCAAAAGGAGGGAAAACCACCTGGTCTGGTGGCAGTTCATCCAGCCCCTGGAGGAAAAGACCGCCAGCCTGAAGCTGACCGGGGAGCGCTCCCAACTGGACCGGCTCCATCCCGCGGACCTGGCCGACCTCATCGAGGACCTGGACTACAAGACCCGGGCGGAGTTCATCGAGGATCTGGACGTGGAAACCGCGGCCGAGGCCTTCGCGGAAATGGAGCTGGACACCCAGGTGGAGATCTTGGAACAATTGGACAGCCGCCAGGCCTCCAACATCCTGGAGGAGATGCCCCCGGACGAAGCCGCGGACTTGTTGGGGGAACTGTCCGAAGAAAGGTCGGATGAGTTGCTGAACCTCATGGAGCCTGAGGAGGCCCAGGAAGTCCGGGAGCTGATGGACTATGAGGAAGGCACCGCGGGCGCGCTGATGACCACCGAATATATCGCCCTCTCCCCAGACCTGACGGTGAACGAGGCCATCTCCCAACTGCGCCAGCTCGCGGCCGAGGCGGAGACCATCTATTATCTCTATATTCTTGATGAAAACCGCCGCCTCAGCGGCGTGGTCTCCCTCCGGGAACTGCTGATGGCCACCCCGGTCACCAAACTGCAGGACCTTATGAGCACCCGCCTCATCATGGTCCGGCCCCACGACGACGTGG
This sequence comes from Syntrophobacterales bacterium, assembly GCA_020060385.1. Classification (GTDB taxonomy): domain Bacteria; phylum Desulfobacterota; class Desulfobaccia; order Desulfobaccales; family 0-14-0-80-60-11; genus SURF-52. Next base: position 9,980 of record JAGVAH010000070.1, read on the forward strand.
AGGAGGTGGCGGATCTCCTCAATAAATACGCTATCCTGGCCATTCCCGTGGTCAGAGATAAGGATCAGAAGATGCTGGGCATCATCACCGTGGACGACGTTCTGGAGATCCTCATTCCCGATCGCAGCAGTTTTGAAACCTTTTCCAACTTCTTTGTCAGCAAACGGGCCGTGCAATGAGGTAAGGTTTGAAATCACTAAAATCTCCTGCTCTCCGACGGCTGTTCATCTTCCTGGCCATCATGGGCCCCGGCATCATCACCTCCAATGTGGACAACGACGCCGGCGGCATCACCACCTATTCCGTGGCCGGCGCGTCCCTGGGCTATAAATGTCTCTGGATCTTCCTCCCCATGGTCGTGGCCCTGGTGGTCATCCAGGAGATGTGCACCCGCATGGGCGCGGTCACCGGCAAGGGCCTGGCGGACCTCATCCGGGAGCGCTTCGGGGTCAAAATTACCTTCTATGCCATGCTCGGCCTGCTCCTGGGCAACCTGGGCAACATCATGAGCGAATTTGCCGGGGTGGCGGCCAGCATGGAGCTCTTCGGGGTGAGCAAGTACCTGTCCCTGCCCCTGGCCGCCCTCTTCACCTGGTGGCTGGTGCTCCGCTGGTCCTACAAGGTGGTGGAGCGGGTTTTCCTGGCCGCGTGTCTCATCTATTTCTGCTACCTCTTTTCCGGCTACCTGGCCCACCCCCAATGGGGGGTGGTGGCCCGGGAACTGGTGGTGCCCCACTTTTCCTTGGACAGCTCCTACCTGGTGATCATGGTGGGTCTCATCGGCACTACTATCGCCCCCTGGATGCAGTTCTATATCCAGTCCGCGGTGGTGGAGAAGGGCATCACCGTCAAGGACTACACCTATACGAAATATGACGTCATTTTGGGGAGCATCATGGTCAACCTGGTGGCCGTCTTCATCGTTATCAGCTGCGCAGCCACCCTCCATGTCCACGGCCTCAAGGTGGATTCCGCCAAGGAGGCGGCCCTGGCCCTGACCCCCCTGGCCGGCAAGTGGGCTTTTGTCCTCTTCGCCGTGGGGCTGTTGAACGCCTCCCTGTTTTCCGCCTGCATTCTGCCTTTATCCACCGCTTACTTCCTCTGCGAGGCCTTCGGCATCGAGGCGGGCATCGATAAATCCTGGCGGGAGGCGCCTGCGTTTTACTGGCTTTACACCATCTTGATCGTCGTCGGCGCGGGGGTCATCCTCATCCCCAAGATCTCCCTCATCGCCGTGATGTTCTGGTCCCAGGTGATCAACGGGGTCATGCTCCCCTTTGTCCTCATCTTTATGCTGATGCTGATCAATAACCGGGACCTGATGGGCAACCATGTCAACTCCCGGGCCCAGAACCTTATCTCCTGGGTCACCGTGGCCAGCATCATCTCCCTCACCCTGCTGATGGTCTGGACCTCTCTTTTCCCATCCTGAGAAAAAAACATTTTCCGTTTTCCGTTTTCCGTTTGGCAGGTGGCACAGTCTTTTCAGCCTGTGCCGGTGCAGCCGTAGGGTGGGCACTGCCCGCCATCTATGCTCGGTTAGAACATGTATTTAATGAGCAACCAGCCACCGGCTCGTGAACCACGGCCTGCCGTCCCCCCTCCCCTGCCGGGCTACAATTTCCAGAGAGTTTAGGGACATATTATGGTATATTTTTCCAGGAACATCCTTCTCACGGAAAACGCCAAACGGAAAACGGAAAACGCACTATGCGGGCCTTATTGGCATTGGAAGACGGTTTAGTGCTTAAGGGGCGGTCCTTCACCGGCCCCGGGGAGTGCGCCGGGGAGGTGGTCTTCAACACCGCCATGACCGGTTATCAGGAGATTCTCACCGATCCCTCCTACAAGGGGCAGATCGTCACCATGACCTATCCACTGATGGGGAACTACGGGGTCAACCTGGAGGACCTGGAGTCCCGGGGCGTCCAGGTGGAGGGCTTCATCGTCAAGGAATACCACCCCTACCCTTCCAACTGGCGCTCCCAAGGCAACCTGGCCGAATACCTCAAGGCCAGCGGCCGCCTGGGGGTGGAGGGACTGGACACCCGGGCCATCACCAAGCGCCTCCGGGAAGTGGGGGCCATGCGGGGCATCGTCTCCACCGAGGACCTGGACCCGGAGCGCCTGGTGCGCCGGGTTAAGGAAGAAGTCCCGGACATGAACGGCATGGACCTGGTGCCCCTGGTTACCTGTCAGGCCCCCTATTGGTGGGACGAAGGCGTCTTGCCGGAGGCCCCGGATTACTGCGCCGCCTCCCCCACCCAAAAAGAAATTAGTGGCGCAGGCGTCGATGGCGCAGGCGTCTCGCCTGTGCTCTACGAGACTTTGGAAATTCTCTGGAAACAACGCTCCGGCAAAAAAGTGGTGCTCTATGATTACGGAGTGAAATTCAACATCATCCGCAGCCTCAAGGCCCGGGGCCTGGAGGTGCTGGTGGTGCCAGCGGCCACCCCGGCCGCGGATCTTTTAAAGCTCAACCCCGACGGCATCGTCCTCTCCAACGGCCCCGGGGACCCCGCCGCGGTCACCTACGCCATCGACAACGTGCGCCAGTGCCTGGGCGCGGCGCCCCTCTTCGGCATCTGCCTGGGCCACCAGCTCCTGGGCCTGGCCCTGGGGGGCCGCACCTTTAAACTGAAATTCGGCCACCGGGGGGCCAACCAGCCGGTGAAGAACCTCCTTTCCGGCCGGGTGGAGATCACCTCCCAGAACCACGGTTTTGCCGTGGACCTGGAGTCCATCCCCGACCCCGGGGTGGAGCTGACCCACTTCAACCTCAACGACAACACCCTGGAGGGCCTGCGCTGCCAGAAACTCCGGGCCTCCTCCGTCCAATACCACCCCGAGGCCTCCCCGGGCCCCCACGACGCGGATTACCTGTTCGACGAGTTTTTGCAGGCTGTTAAGGGAGAGTGAGATGATGGCGATAAAGGCTCCCCTGGAAATACTTCGCCACCACCAAAAAGAATTGCAAGAGGCAGGGGTTAAGTCCCTGAAACTCTTCGGCTCAGTGGTCCGGGGCGAAGCCCGCGCCGATAGCGACATTGACATCCTGGTGGAGTTTTCTAGACCCATTGGCCTCCTGGCCTTTGTCCGCCTTAAAAATCGACTGGCCGAGTTGCTGGGCCGCCCCGTGGATCTGGTTACCCCTGAAGCCTTAAAACCGCAGCTGCGTGAAGGTATCCTGCATGAGGCCCAAAATGCCGGTCAGGGACTGGAAGTTTAGAATTACAGACATCCTGGAGGCAGTAGCGGACACCTTGGAAATAACCAGGGGGATGGATTATGACACTTTCTGCCAGGACAAAAAGACCTTGAAGGCGGCGCTCTATAACTTGGCGGTGATTGGTGAAGCCGCCCGCAAGCTGCCGGAGGAGGTCACGGCCAGATATCCTGCAATCCCTTGGCGGGAAATGGGTGATATGCGCAATATCGTCATCCATGAATATTTCGGCATTGACACGAAAATCCTTTGGGAAACCATCCAAAACGAACTTCCGGCTATTGTTTCTGAGCTCAAAGATATCCTGGTTGATTAGTCAAAGAATTATCAGGTCATAGGCCCACTCAGCGTCCCTGGGCCTGGCCTTCTTCCCGGAGACAGGCTGGGGGCCCAGCAGTTCCATTATAATTTACTGGTGGCCTTCCACGGCTTCTGGAACCGTAGCGTGCCCACGGGTTACAAGGTGGTGCGCATAAAACTGAATGATAAGGGGAATTATTTGGGAATAGAAGACTTCATCATCGGCTGGCTGACCAGGCAAAGGGCATTGGACAGGCCGGTGGATCTGGTGATTAAGGATAACCCTGAGATTTATCTCTCGGATGATAAGGCGTGGGTGGTTTATCGGGTGGTTTATAAAGGAGGAGGGACTAATTAGATGAGGTCTACTAAAAATAGTAGAAAATATAAATATAGATAACATTTTCAAAACAATAATAATTTTGTTAGGAATTATTACGAGCTATGATTTTGCAAGGATATTGAAAAGAGATGCAGAATACCATTTAACTCATGAAGCAAACCTCAGGAAGATAGAAGGAAATATCAACACACCTAAGATAATTAATTTTATGGCATTCCTTTTAGAGAGAGAAGTTTTTCATAACAATAAAAGACGGTTGTTAGATATAGATTTAGATGATTATTGGAATTGGCGGAATATATTAAATAAATTAAATTCTGTAAGGATTTGGTAAAACTACATACTACCTCGGTTATTTATTCTTTTTTGGTTAATAATTCTTCTATTCTGGCTAAAAAGCCATGCAAGGTGGGCAGCACCCACCACAATTAACTGCTAAGAAGATAGAAATAAATATGAAACTCAAGGTAATCCTTGAACCCAGCGACGAAGGCGGCTTCACCGTTTATGTCCCGGCGCTGGCCGGCTGCATCAGTGAGGGGGATACCCGAGAAGAAGCCCTGGCCAATATTCAAGAGGCCATTGAGCTTTATTTAGAAGAGGAAGAACCGGTTATTCTGCCGGAAAAGGCCCAGGTTATTGAGTTGTTCCTGTGACTCAGTCATGTAGGGTGGGCACGGCCCACCATATACCGCGGCTTAGCCCCGCAACTCCTTAATGGTGGGCCATGCCCACCCTACAAGAGATCGCCCCGTCTCCCTGAACCGAGGAGGGCAGCAAAATGACCCGGAAATTTGTATTGATCCTCTGCGCCATGTGCGCCCTTCTCCTGGGGTTGGCCCTTACCGCCCAGGCCGCGCCGGTGGGCCGTTTCCTGATGCTGGAGGGCCAGGTGGACCTCCTCAAGCAAGGCAAACTCCCGGCCAAGGCCGCCAAGCTTACGGATCCCGTGGAGCCCGGGGACGTAATCCGCACCAAGTCAAAGTCCCGGGCCCAGGTGCTGTTCATCGACGACACGGTCCTCACCCTGGCCCCGGAGACCCGGGTGGCGGTGGCGGATTATCTCTATGACGGCTCTAAAGGGATGCGCCGTGCCCTCCTCCAGGTCTTCCGGGGCCTGGTCCACACCCTGGTGAAAAGGGTCCTGGAATTGCAGCAGCCTGATTTTCTCATGCAGACCCACACCGCGGGCCTGGGTGTCAGGGGCACCGAGTGGTACACCCTCATCCTCCCCAACTCCACCAATGTCTACAATCTCGCCGGCCTCCTGGAGGTGTCCTCCAGCAACCGCCGCATCCCCGGCAGCCTGCTGCTGGCGGCCCTGAAATACTGCGAGGTCCGCCGGGACCAGGCCCCGGTCCCGGCCCGGGACCTCACCCCGGAGCTCCTCACCCTGCTCCGGAAGATGATGTTCACCGGCCCCCGGGAAATGCCCCCGGACCTCTCCGGCCAGCCAGGGCTGGCCCCGGAAATGACGCCCCCCAAATTGCCGGAAGCCCTCACCTCTCCTTACGCGCCGGCCTTGACCCCCACCCATCCGGGCCGCCAGGGGCCATCTACCCCGGGTACCACTCCTTGATCAGTCCCCAGGAGAGTGCGGCGCCTGGCGATGCGGGGGGAGGGGCCAGGGTTCGTAGGGGCGGGCGTCCCGCCCGCCTTTATTCCTGGCCCCTCCCCTGGTAAACTCTTTTCCTCCCCCCACATTTCCTCGGAAAACTCCTCCCTAAGCGTTGAAACTATTTCGTGAAAACGGTAAATATAACCATGCCCAAACGCACCGACCTGAAAAAGATTCTCATCATCGGCTCCGGGCCCATCATCATCTCCCAGGCCTGCGAATTCGACTATTCCGGCACCCAGGCCTGCAAGGCCCTCCGGGAAGAGGGCTACGAAGTGGTCCTCATCAACTCCAACCCCGCCACTATCATGACCGACCCGGAGATGGCCCACCGCACCTACATCGAGCCCATCACCCCGGAGATGGTCTGCCAGATCATCGAACGGGAGCGCCCCGACGCCATCCTCCCCACCCTGGGGGGCCAGACCGGTCTCAACTGCGCCATCGCCGTGGCCGACACCGGCATCCTGGAGCGGCTGGGGGTGGAGATGATCGGCGCCAACCCCCAGGTCATCAAAAAGGCGGAAGACCGGGAACTCTTCCGGGACGCCATGACCAAGATCGGCCTGCGGGTGCCCCGGAGCGCCATTGTCCGCACCCTGGAGGAAGCCGTGGTTGCGGCCCCGGCCATCGGCTACCCCATCATCGTCCGCCCCAGCTTCACCCTGGGGGGCACCGGCGGCGGCATCGCTTACAACCTGGAGGATTTGAAGGACCTGGCCTCCCAGGGTCTGGAAGCGTCCATGATCACCGAAGTCATGCTGGAAGAATCGGTGGTGGGCTGGAAGGAATTCGAGCTGGAGGTGATGCGGGACTTCGCGGACAACGTAGTCATCATCTGCTCCATCGAAAACGTGGACCCCATGGGCGTGCACACCGGGGACTCCATCACCGTGGCCCCGGCCCAGACCCTCTCCGACCGGGAATACCAGCTGATGCGGGACGCGGCCCTGGCCATCATGCGGGAAATCGGCGTGGAGACCGGGGGGTCCAACATCCAGTTCGCCGTCCACCCCCACACCGGGGAGATGGTGATCATCGAGATGAACCCCCGGGTGTCCCGCTCCTCGGCCCTGGCCTCCAAGGCCACGGGCTTCCCCATCGCCAAGATCGCGGCCAAACTGGCCGTCGGTTTCACCCTGGATGAGATCAAAAACGATATCACCAGGGAGACCTACGCCTCTTTTGAGCCCACCATCGATTACTGCGTGGTCAAGATCCCCCGCTGGGCCTTTGAGAAATTCCCCGGGGCCCAGGATTTTCTGACCACCGCCATGAAGTCCGTAGGGGAAGTGATGGCCATCGGCCGCACCTTTAAGGAGGCCTTGCAGAAAGGCATCCGCTCCCTGGAAATTTCCCGCTATGGCCTGGGCGCGGACGGCCGGGACCTGCCGGAGGTCTCCCGGGAGGAATTGACCTGCAAGCTCCGCATCCCCAATTCCCAGCGCCTCTTTTACCTGTGCCAGACCTTCCGCCAGGGCCTGTCCGTGGAGGAGGTTTACGAACTCACGGCCATCGACCCCTGGTTTCTCCACCAGATTCAGGACCTGGTGGCCTTCACCGCGGACCTGGCCGCGTTCGGCGCCCTCCTCCGCCAGGGCCGGGGCCAGGACCAGCTGGAAGACATGCTGCGCCGGGCCAAGGAATACGGCTTCTCCGACGTGCAGCTGGGCCAGCTCTGGGAGGGCGGCGAGGAGCATATCGCGGGCATGCGGGGGGAGCACGGGGTGACGCCGGTCTATAAGCTGGTGGACACCTGCGCCGCGGAGTTCGAGGCCTATACCCCCTACTTCTACTCCACCTACGAATGGGAGGACGAAGCCCGCAAGACCGAACGTGCCAAGGTGATGATCCTGGGGGGCGGCCCCAACCGCATCGGCCAGGGCATCGAATTCGACTACTGCTGCTGCCAGGCCTCCTTTGCCCTGCGGGAGATGGGCATCGAGTCCATCATGGTCAATTCCAACCCGGAGACCGTGTCCACGGACTACGACACCTCGGACAAGCTCTATTTCGAGCCCCTGACCCGGGAAGACGTGCTGCACATCGCGGCCGCGGAAAACCCCAGGGGGTTGATCCTCCAGTTCGGGGGCCAGACCCCCCTGAACCTGGCCGTGCCCCTGGGCCGGGCCGGGGTGAACATCATGGGCACCTCGGCCACGGCCATCGACCGGGCCGAGGACCGCAAGCTCTTCCAGCAACTTTTGCAGAAGCTGGGTCTGATGCAGCCACCCAACGACACCGTGCGCACCGTGGAGCAGGCCCTGGAAGTGGCCCACCGCATCACCTACCCGGTGCTGGTCAGACCCTCCTACGTCCTGGGGGGCCGGGCCATGCAGATCGTGGCCGACGACAGGGCCCTGGTGAACTTTATGAACTGGGCCCTGGAGGCCTCCCCGGAACACCCCATCCTCATCGACAAGTTCCTGGAGGACGCGGTGGAGGTGGACGTGGACGCCATCTGCGACGGCCAGCAAACGGTCATTGGCGGCATCATGGAGCACATCGAGGAGGCGGGCATCCATTCCGGGGATTCTGCCTGCGTCCTGCCCCCCTATTCCCTGTCCAAGGCCATCCAGGAGGAAATCAAGCGCCAGACCCGGGCCCTGGCGGAGGAGCTGGGGGTGGTGGGCCTGATGAATATCCAGTTCGCAGTGAAAGACGGCCAGGTCTTCGTCCTGGAGGTCAACCCCCGGGCCTCCCGCACCGTGCCTTTTGTCAGTAAGGCCACCGGCGTCTCCCTGGCCAAGCTGGCCACCAAGGTGATGCTGGGGCACACCCTGGAAGAACTGGGCTTTACCAAGGAAATCGAGCCTCCCTACTTCGCGGTGAAGGAATCCGTCTTTCCCTTCCGGCGCTTCCCCGGAGTGGACCCCATGCTGGGCCCGGAGATGCGCTCCACCGGCGAAGTCATGGGCCTGGATGAGAATTTCGGCCTGGCCTTTGCCAAGTCCCAATTGGCCGCGGGCCAGGTCCTGCCGCTCACCGGCGGGGTGCTCTTCAGCGTCAAGGACCCGGACAAGGGCGCGGCCCTGTCCGTGGCCCAGGGCTTCGCGGCCGAAGGCTTCAACCTCTATGCCACCGCGGGCACGGCCGGGTTCCTCAAGAAGCACGGTCTAAAGGTCACCAAGGTCCATAAAATCCGGGAAGGCCGCCCTCATATCATCGACTGCGTCAAGAACCAGGAGATCCACCTGCTGATCAATACTCCGGAAGGGCGCTACACCCCCGCGGACTCCTACTCCATCCGCCGCGCCGCCCTGGAATACAACATCCCCTACACCACCACCGTGGCCGCGGCCCGGGCCACCCTGGACGCCATCAAGGCCATGAAACGGGGCAAACTGGAAGTAAAGAGCCTCCAGGAATATCATCAGGTGGTGGGGAAGTAGAAAAGATGGCGGGGGGAGGGCCAGGGACCTGAGGTCCCTGCCCTCCCCCCGCACCCCCCTC
>JAGVAH010000028.1 GCA_020060385.1 Syntrophobacterales bacterium
ATCGGCCCGGCGATAATCAAAGAACTTGCTCCCTGGAACGATTTACGTGATACCTACTCCCCCCAATTGAGGAAAGAATTTTCGGCAAGTGCTATAAGAGAACTATGGATCCTGACAGGTTACCGGATATGTCAAGCTCTGTTTTGATGAAGTGGACTCACGGCCGGCAACGGTTTTTCCTGCCTGGCGGCAGACTGGCTGGCCGCGGCCACCACCACCCGGTTGCGGCCTGCGGCCTTGGCTTGATACAAGGCGTCATCCGCAGCCCGGAGCAGCTCCTCCCCCTTGGACCCATTATTGGGAAACATGGCCACCCCAATGGATACAGTGGTCCCCTCCAGCAAATGGCTCTGATGGAGCACTTGCAGTTTTGACACCTTGTCCCTGATTTCCTCTGCCCGGGCCCGGACCACTTCCAGGGGGGCTTCCGGCATAATCATGATGAATTCTTCCCCTCCATAGCGGCAGGACACATCTTCCTGGCGCACATGGGCTTGCAAGAACTTCCCCAGGGCCTCCAACAGACGATCGCCGGCTTCATGGCCCAGGGTGTCATTGTAGCGTTTGAAGTGATCCAGATCCAGCATGATGACTCCCAGGGGGGTTCCCTTGCGTTGGCTCCGGTGGATCTCCCGGACCAGGGTTTCTTCCAGGTAGCGACGATTAAACAAACCGGTTAAAGGATCGTGCATCACCTGATGGCGCAGGGTTTCCCGGAGTCTGATATTGGACAAGGAGAGAGAAATATGGTCGGCCACGGGAACTGCCAGACGCTGGAGCTGGGTGGTGATCGTGGCAGCTGCTCCGGCGGGGGCCTGAAAATGCAACAAGCCCAAAACTTCCCCATGGGCTATCAGGGGCAGACAGGCATAAAAGCCTGTCTGCGGGACCGGAAGATGGTGGCAGGGTAGCTCTTCATCGTGCTTCCCGCAAGAATGGACGCGTCCCTGTCGGAGCCCCCAGCAATCCTGGATAGTAAAAACTTGTTCTCCAGTCAGCGTGTCCCCCCAGGCGGCGACGGCCTCCAGCAGCTTACTGGTGGGATCCAGGATAAATAAGCCCATGGCCTTGGCCGCGAATAGTTTGCGCATAAATTTGCCAATGATGGGATAAGCTTCTTCAATCGACTGGCAGGACTGGAGTGATTCCGCCATGTTGTTGATCAGGGTGACTTCCCGGTTGTGTTGATCAGATTCACGCACCAAGGCCTGGAGTTTTTCATTGATCAACTGCATTTCCGCCATGTTCTTCTTCGTCTGGGTCAGGTCCCTGGCCACGGTGACACTGCCCACAATTTGGTCAGCGGCGTTCCGTAACAACCGGATGGACAGGCTGCAGGGGATGATCATGCCATCTTTGCGTTTCATGTGGACTTCGTAGTTTCTGACATAACCATCCAGGTGCAGCCTCAGCAGCAGTCGTTGGCGTTCACTCTGATCCGCATAAAGATCAGCCGCAGGTTTTCCCAGCAGTTCATTGATGGTGAATCCATAGATTTCTTCTGCGGCCTTATTCCATTTTTGGAAGTTCCCTTGGGCGTCGACGATGCCGATGCCGTCCGCCGAGTTGGCAAAGATATTCTCCAGGTACTCATAGGCTCTTTGGAGTTTTTTCTCGATCTGCTTCTGCTCGGTAATGTCCATCATGACGCCCTGCAGATATAATGGCCGCCCCTCCGGATCACGCACTAGCATGGTTTCAGCCAGGAAGAAGAAGAGGGCGCCGGAGGCCGAGAACATCCGAAATTCCGAGGCCCTGGGGTTCCCGGTGGCTTGCACCTGGTCCAATACCCCCAACGCATTTTCCACGTCGTCGGGGTGGATCTGGTTCTTCCAAATATCAGGATGGGCTTGATAATCAGCAGATGAGACCCCCAGGAGGGTTTCCACCTGGGGACTGACATAAATGATGGTCCTGGCCTCGTCCAAGGCGATTATATAGGTAATGGCGGGCATCTGTTCCACCAGCGTCCGGTACTTGGCCTCTGATTCCTTAAGCCTTGCTTGGTGCAGTTCCAGGCCCGCGGCCATGGCGTCAAAAGCCCCGGCCAGTTGGCCTAACTCTCCGGTCTCGTGAGCCAGGCCGGAGCGGACCTCGAAGTTGCCGGCCGCGAGTTCCTGGGCGGTGTGCACCAGGGCATTGGTTCGCTTCATGATGAAGGCCTGTCCCAATATCAGGGCCATTACCAGAGCCAGAGCCGCGGTCACCCCTAAAGATATCAAGTTCCGGGTCATGACCCGGTTGGCGTGGGCAAAAACCGTCTTCATGGGCACGCCGGCGTAAACAAAGAGATCCTGGGTCCTGGCCCCCAGGGGAGTGAAGGCAAAGAGGCAAGGGATTCCCTCGAAGTCTGCGGCTTCAGTTACCCCCTCCTCCTTCGCCAGGACGGTTTTGACAATCTCCGCCTCCGGCATGCGCTTGCCCACCCATTGCTCCCCCTGGGGCTGCCGCACCAGAATGGTGCCCTCCCGGTCGATGACGCCGAGTATCGAACCCGCCGGCATTTGGGTCTTGGCCAGCATGGCACTGAGATAATCGAGGATCACGGACGCGGAGACCACTCCCATCACCTCCCCCTTTTCCAGAATCGGGTAAGCGAAGTGCAGGGAGGGTTTGCCTGTGGCTCGGCTGATGGCGAATATGCCGATGGAGAATTCCTTGGTTTGCAGGACCCGTTCGAAATAACTTTGGCCCGCGGAGGTCCGTTTGTAGTCGGGTAGCGGCCGGGCGCTGGCGTACACTTTCCCCTGCCGGTCCGCCGCGGCGATATTGCCTAATATCTTCTGTTTCTCCAGTATCTTGGCAAAAATGGCATTACAGGCCGCGCTATTCTGCTGGCGCACCGCGGGCAGTTCCGCCAGGCTGAGGAGCATGTGCCGCATTCCCTCCACCACCTGCTCCTGGTATACCGAGGCGTGCATGACCAGATCCAGGACATTCTTTTTGGCCTCAGCCATGGCCGCGCGCCGGTGTTCCAGACTGGAGTAGAGAATCAAGGCGAGGGCTGGCAGGACTGCCAGAAAGACCAACAGGATCAACCGGGACCTTAAGGTAGTGAAGAAACGGCGCACTAATTTTACCGTGGTCAGCCCTGGCAACTGGTTAAAGCATTTGCCAAAAGTTCTTTCCTCTTATCCCCTCCCCCCCGGCGGGGGGAGAGGGATAGGGTGAGGGGGGATAGAAAAGACTTTTGGCAACGAGTATAAATCCAAAAAGAGTTATCCTCCGGGACGGTTTTTCCCAAGAAGCAGGCCCAGGATAAAGGGTGTTCCCTGCCGCTTTATGGGACCGGTCCTTAACGGCAAGGGTTATGGCCACTACTCCGGTCTTTACTCTTTCACCCTAGTCCGCAGGAGTTGTTTTTCCTTAAGATTCTGGATTTCTCCCTCCGCGGCCGCCAATTTCGCGGTCAGAATCGCCACGTCGGACATCAGGTTCTGAATCATTTCAAAGGTGGACCGCAACAACTGACAAGCCTGATTTTGCAGCATTAACAGGGTCTTTACTTCCCGTTCCAGTTCACCCATAAGGGACTCTTGGGGGATCTGCTCTTTGCGGTTCAAGATGGCGGTGATCTCCTCGTTGGTGTAGCCTTGCCGGCAAAGTTCACCGATCAGGGTGATGGCCTCCACCGCCGCCGGGGGGTATTTGATGATATCCCCAAAATTTCTGGGGGCCAGAAATTTGCCGTACTTCTTGACGATCCGCCGCGCCTCTATGTCATCAAAATTGGTCTTTTTCACCACTTCGGTTATTGTCAACCAATTGTTGTTGCCCATATCCCTAGCCTTTCCCAGCGGCAGATAAATCCGCCCTATTGTTCAACCCCGAAATAGCCTGGGGTATATTGGTGTCCCCAGCAAAGACTTGATTTTCGAGCCCTTGCTGTTCCCGATGCTGCGGGATGATCCTGCGCCATTTACCTTGGACTTAACCCGTTCAGTACAGGTTCCGGGTCACCGTTCTTCTCTGGCTCAGGGGAGGCCTTCCCCCGGCCTGGCATTAGCCCTGCCGGAGGAAAACCATCCTTCTCCCGCGCTTTTAAGTATTAATGCAGCGCTTCCAGGCCGGCCTGTTGCTCCCCGGTCAAGATGCAGTCAATATCCAGAAGAATCTTGACTCCCCCCGCGATTTTGGCCATGCCTTTGATAAAGCCGGTATGCCCGCCACTTCCGAAATCCGGGGTCCTTTCGATCTCTCCCCCCTTGATATTGGCCACCTCTTGGACCCCATCCACCACCAGTCCCATGATCATCTGCTGGTTATGGTGCTCGATCTCCACCACAATAATGCAGGTACGGTCCGTGTAATCCATGGTTTCCAGACCGAATTTCAGCCTGAGGTCCATAACCGGGATGACTTTGCCCCGGAGATTGATGACTCCCTTGATAAATGGGGGCGTCTGGGGCACGGCCGTAATGGGCATCATGCCGATGATCTCCTTGATTTTGAGAATGCCGATGCCATATTCTTCCTGGTCCAGGGCAAAGGTGAGGTACTTGCCGGCTTGGTCGACCGACTCTGGGGTTCCCTCCGGGTTAATGGTTTGACGTGCTCCCATCGCCGTTATCTCCCTGTGACCGCTATGGTCTAACCTGTGATAATTCCATGGAATTAAGGAAATTGGCCACTTAGCTCAACCAATCCCCCCTTTGCCAGGGAGGGGCCTCAACCAGGCTTAAAAGTCCTTAAAATTGCCTTCGTCCAAGGGAATGATATGTTCCGGGGATAATTGTTTGCCACCCGTCCCTTTGGCCGCGCCACCCCCGGTCCCCAACAGCTTTACGCCTTGCTGCGGCGCCTTAACTCTGGAGGTTTTGCCCAGGCTGAACACCTTGCGGCTCAAAGCCACATTGCCCTCATGCATCTGCCCGGATCCATTCTTGCCGCCCACCAGTTTCACCAAATCCTCCACATAGCCCTTCATCTGCTCTGCCTGGGCGTTCAACTCCTCCGAGGCGCTGGCGCTTTCCTCGGCATTGGCGGCCACCTGCTGGGTCACCTGGTTCATCTCGTTGATGGCCTTGTTGATCTGCTCCACACCCTGGGACTGTTCTCCGGAGGCCGCGGAAATCTCCCCCACCAGTTCCTTCATCTTGCCGGAGCTGGAGGCCACCTGGGAAAAGGCCTCCGCGGTCCGGCCCACCAGTTCCGAGCCTTCCTTCACTTTGCTCACCGTGCCTTCGATGAGATTGGCGGTATTCTTGGCTGCGTCGGCCGCCCGCATGGCCAGATTGCGCACCTCGTCGGCCACCACCGCGAAACCGGCCCCCGCTTCCCCGGCCCGGGCCGCCTCCACCGCCGCGTTCAGGGCCAAGAGATTGGTCTGGAAGGCAATCTCGTCAATGGTCTTGATGATCTTGGCGGTCTCTTCGCTGGCTGCGGATACCTCCTTCATGGACTGGATCAATTGGGTCATGGACGCGTTGGCCTGGGTAACCACCTGGCCGGACTCGGTCATCAGGCTGTTGGCTTCGTTGGCGTTACTGGCGTTGGTCTTGGTCATGGAGGCCATCTCTTCCATGGAGGCGGTGGTCTCCTGTATCGACGCGGCCTGCTCCGAGGCTCCCTGGGCCAGGGATTGGCTGGCGGAAGACACCTGCACCGCGGCCGAGGAGACCTGCTCCGCGCCCTCATTTAAGCTGGCAATGATGCGATTGATGGGCCGGGTAATGGAGACGCTTAAAATGAGTCCCAGGGCTAGGGCCACTATGGCGCCAATGATCATAATACCGATGGACAAGGACAGAATCCGGCTGGTCTGGGTCGCCGTGGCCTTTGCTACTTCTTTGGCCCTCTGCTCGGCCTTGGGCCGGATTTGCTCCAGGATTCCTTGGACGATCCCCAACTCTTTAAGGACATTTCCCTGATAAAAAGCGACGGCTTCAGCCCGGTGCTCCTTGCCTTTCTTCAGTATGGCCTCCAGCCCCTTGGCGGATTCATGCAGCTTCCGGTGGGGTTCATCCACCTGTTGCAGTAAGCCCTTGATCTCCGGAATTCCCTCTTCCGCTTTTTTCCGGTCGTCGCTGTAATACCACTTACCGAAGGCGCACTTGTGGGGATCCTTTTGCACGTTTAATTCGGTCATGTTTTCGTCCCGTTGGAACTGCCCCACCTTGCGGGCCCAATTCAGGTGATCGATCTCCCGGCCCATAATATTGGCGGTGACTGAATCGATGAAATTAACCTCTTCACCACCTTTTAAGGTTTTATTAATGCCGCTCCACCCCATAAACCCCACAGCTAAGGTAATAAGAGCGACAATCACAAAACCGCCGATTAACTTGGTGCTGAGCCGAAAATTGTTAAATGACATCAATCCACCTCCTTATAAAGTATCCACCAATTTGGATTCACTTCCTGAGAGAATTTACAAATTACTTAATGGTATAGTTCCCTTATGTCTCAATTTATTCGCAGCAATACCTGGTCTTACCAAAGGGATGGTTATTTCCACACTTGTGCTTAGACCAGGTTCGCGTTTAGTGTTTATAGTCGCACCGATTGTACGACTCAAAATATCGACAATATGTGATCCCAAGCAGTTGCCAAAGGGCTGGGTAGTGAATCCTTCCATCATTATTTGCTCCAGGATATCAGGCCCCATGCCCCGACAATTGTCAGCTATCTTGATTTTGACAGCAGCACCTTCTTTATTTACATAAATATTTAATATCTTTCTTCCCGTGTCGTTTTCTCTTAAGGCTTGGATTGTATTAAATAAAGTATTGTCAATAATATCATATAAATATTCAGAATATGTTGTGACTATATTATCTTGCCCATAATGCTTATGTATATTGATATTCTCATTTTTTATAACATCATGATATTTTTTAATGATGTTATCGACTAAAGTTGCAACATTAATTGGCTCTGGTTGTAATGTTATAGATTCGCAGACAAAAGCTACTTCTTTAGTTAATTTCATCATCTCATCGATTCCGCCAATAATATTGTCAAATCTTTTTGTCAGCTTACTGTTATTCCCCAATTCCAAAAGGCCCATGTCGGCATTTCCCACCATTCCCTGCAAGATGTTATTCATCTTATGGGTGATTTTTTTCAATAAAGCTTCATGCTTCGCTTTTAAGTGCTGCTGTATCTCTTCCAGCGTCTTACTGTTCATCTGCAGCGTTGCGGATCGGTTGGGGGTTTTTTCCAGCAAATTTATGAGAGATTGTTCCACCGTGTGGGCATTGAATGGCTTCGGAATAAAATCATGGATGCCGGTCTTAATGGCAGAGATGGCCAGTTCCATATCGCCGTGGGCCGTAATGAGAACTTTCAGGACTGGTAAATCCAGGCGCTGCAATTCCTGAAACAAGGCGAGACCGTCCATGCCTGGCAGGCGGTAGTCGCACAGGACGATATCGTAGATTTCCGTCCCCAGGTGGTCCAGTGCTTGTTCCGCGGTTTCCAGGGCCGTAAAGGCACCGACCTTGTTACGAAAAAAATAGGAGAGGGAGAGACGAATGCTCTGGTCATCATCAACCAACAAGACCCTTTGGTTTTTTAATATTCCTTTGGCAGTCATCTTCTTTAGTCCTTTGGCAAACTTGGTGAGCAACTCCCCCAATTGCCAGTCCTGTGCCAGGAACTATAGAAAATATATTGACGTAATATCAGGGAGTTATAAAATTTCAGACAGAAGGGCGCGCCCATCCATTAGCCATAGTGGGCCAAATGGCCAACAGTAGATTGGCCAAATGGCCAACTGGGGGACAATTGGTCCAGCAGGCGGTGAGAGGCTGGGAAGGAAACGGCAGGGGGAAATTTCCGGGAGAGAAGTTCAGGAGACCCGGGTAATCAATAATCGCGGGTCCCCGGCTGCATGGCCAGGGGAGTGGGAAAACCGGCAAAGGCGGGGAATCAGGCCAGTTCTTCCAGTTCAGGTAGGTTCTTGCGCTTGTAACGAAAGCTATAATAACTCATACCCAGGAGGTTGGCGGCCAAGCGGCTATTGCCCCGGGCCTTTTTCAAGGCCTCTTTGATGAAATGCCTCTCCAGGGCGGCCAGATCCAGCCCTTCGTCAGGCAGTGGCGGAAAGACGGCCCCGGTGGCGGTCCCGTTAACAGAGGCAGGAGGGGAAGTTTCCATGGGGCCCAGATCGGTGAGCTGCAATTGGGGGCCGTCTTCCAGCAGCATGCTCCTTTCGATGATATTTCGCAATTCCCGCACGTTACCTTTCCAAGGATAATGTTGCAGCCGGTTTTCCCCTTCCGGGGCGATGCCGGTAAACTCCTTCTGGTATTTGCCACTCAACTCCACCAGAAAGTATTTGGCAATGGGGACAATATCTTCGGGGCGTTCATTTAAGGAGGGCACCCGAATTTTGATGACCGCCAGCCGATAATACAGGTCCTCCCGGAAGAGGCCCCTTTCGATCATGGCCCGGAGATCCTTGTTAGTGGCGGAGACCACCCGGGTGCGGACCCGGAGTTTCCTGGTCCCCCCCAAACGGTAAAATTCGCCGTTCTCCAGAAAGCGCAGCAGCTTGGCCTGGGCCTCCAGACTCAGGTCCCCCACCTCATCTAAAAACAGGGTGCCTCCCCCGGCCTGTTCCACCAGACCTTTCTTGCCGTTGGCCGCGGCGCCGCTAAAGGCCCCCCTTTCATAACCGAACAATTCGCTTTCCAGCAGCTCCCGGGGAATGGCGGCGCAGTTCAAAGTGACAAAGGGCCCCTGGAAGTTGGGACTCTGATAATGAATGGCGCTGGCCACCAATTCTTTCCCGGTGCCGGATTCCCCCAAAATGATCACCGGGGTGTCCGGGCTTTGGGCCACCCGGGTGACAGTTTTCATAACATCTTGGATGGCATCGCTCTCCCCGATGAAACAAGGCATATTTTCCCGGAGGCTCCTTTCCTGGAGCGCCTGGATCTCTTTTCTCATCTTGATGGTTTTCAGGGCATTCTTGATACTGACCCGCAGCAAATCCAGTTGGATAGGCTTGACGATATAATCATGGGCCCCCATTTTCATGGCCTTGATAACCGTGTCAATCTCTTCATAAGCGGTAATTATGATTACCAGGACCTCCCGGGAGATCTCCTTGATTTTCCCCAAGGCGTCGATCCCGCTCATGCCGGGCAGGCCGATATCCAACAGAATCAAATCCGGTGCAGCTTTCTTAAGAGACCCCAGGGCCTCTTCGGCAGTGGCAAAAGTCTTGACCCGGCAATCCTTCTTCAAGGCAAAGGACACCCCCAATCTGATACTCTCTTCATCATCCACAATAAAGATGGAAAAAGGTTGCATCAGGCCGAGCCTCGCTTTCCCCTGGGGAGGCGAATAATAAACTGGGTGCCTCCCAACTCAGAGGAGGATACCTCTATGTTCCCGCCATGGTCGACAATAATCCTTTGACAGAGGCTCAAGCCGATCCCGGAGCCATCACTCTTGGTAGTGAAGAAAGGATCAAAAACCCTATCCCGGATAGCCGGCGGGATCCCCGGTCCGGAATCCTCGATGGTGATGAGGACGGCATCCTGGGCGGCTTGGGTGGTAATCCGGATGTGACCCGGCTCCCCCGTGCTCCGCAAGGCCTCTGCGGCATTGGTGATCATATTGATGATCGCCTGTTCCAGCAAGGATTGATCCGCATGCACCTGGGGCAGGTCTGCGGCCAGGTTGCTGTCAATCCTCACATTTTCTTTTCGTAACTTCGCAGCCGAAAGTTTAATGGCATCATCTACCGCCAAATTAATGTCTGACCGGGATAGTTTCAATGCCGCGGGCCGGGAAAAGTCCAGCACCCGCTTGATGACTCCTTCAATTTTATTGGACGCGATCTGGGCGGCATCGATGAGTTCCAGGACATCGCTGGCGTTTTCCGGATCCTGGAAGTTCTCTTTGATGCTTTCCAAAAAGACATTGATCCCGGAAAGGGGATTTCTGATTTCATGGGCGATGCCCGCGGCCACCTGACCCAGGGAGGCCATTTTCTCCCTGATGAGCATCAGGAATTCCAGTTCTTTGGTCCGGCTGATGTCCACCATGGTGATGAGCGTGGCCTTTTTGCTCCGGTACTCGATGACACTGCTCCGGCAGTTGACCCAGATTAAGGCTTTTTCGGGGGGTGTGGTGCCAAGGGGTTTCAATCTGAGGGTAATATCGGCCTGGGCGAGATTAGCCGTGATCCCTTGACAAAATTGCTCGGCTTTCCCTAAGTCCTCCGGATGCACGCAGATGAGTAAATCGCGGCAACTTTGCAGGGGCAGGTGGCCGAAAAGCCTTTCTTGTTCAGGGTTCTGATAAACCAGGTCGCCATCTTGGATAATCATGATCCCCATGGGCACGTTTTCCACCAGGCCCCGGAAACGCCGCTCGCTTTCCTGGATGGCGGCCTCCAATTGCTTCCCCTCGGTAATATCCCAAATCACCCCGTCAATATGGGAGACTTTGCCGTCTTCCCCGGCAATGGGTTTGCCCCTCTCGGCAAAGTAGCGGATCGATCCGTCCTTATGGCGGAAACGATATTCCACTATAAAGGCCTGATCCTTGGCTGTGGCCTGTTTTATCGCCTCCACCACTTTTTCCCTATCTTCGGGTAGAATCATAGGATCCAGGGAACAGACACCATCTGGGGATATTTCCTGAAGGGTGTATCCCGTCATGGACAACAGCGCATCGTTATAAAACTCCATCCTCAAGTTCTCCCGGAGGAAAACGCGGTAAACCAGCCCCGGCAGGTTTTGGGCCAGCGTCCGGTAGGAGATTTCGCTTTCCCGGAGTTCTTCTTCCATCCTTTTCCGTTCCGTTATGTCGTCATAGACTCCCAGGACTCCCATGACTGCTCCATCCGCAGTCAGAAGGGGGATCTTGGTGGCGTCCACCCAAATCTGCTGGCCACCAGCCAATGGGATGGTCTTAATTTTGTTGTAGTCGCCCTGTCTGGTTTGCATCACCTGCTGGTCTTCGGCCAGGAAGGTTTCGATTTCCTCCTGTTCCCAGGGCAGATCTTGTTCGGTTTTACCCACTATGGCCCCGGGCGTCTCCAACCCCATAGCTCGGGCGCAATTTAGATTGCAGCCAAGATAGACGGAGTTGAGGTCTTTCCAGAAAATAATCTGGGGCACGGTATTGATGACCAGGGAGAGCATACTCTCCCGTTCCCGGAGGGCCTCCTCGGACCGCTTTTGCTCGGTGATGTCCCGGCCCACTTCCACTACCCCGGTTATCTGTCCCGAGGCATCAATGAGAGGGAAGGTGGACAGATTGATTTGCCTGAGGCCTTCCCGGTCCGCCAGCTCGAAGGGCACAATCTTTTCATTGGGCTGCCCTGTTTCCATTGTCCGCAGGGCTGAGCAATCCGCGCAAGGCTGATTGGTATGGTGTAGGGCCTCATAACATTTCTTCCCCACCAGGGGCATTTCGTGGGTGGAAGCCCGCTCCCTGGCGGGATTGACCCGGACAATGTTGAGGTCGCGGTCTAAAATGGTGATATAATCCTGGATGCTGGCGAAGACGCTGGCCAGGAAGCTCTCGCTTTCTTTTAACGCCTTCTCAGCCTGTAGGCGCTTGGTAATGTCCGTGTCTGCGCCCCGATAGCCCACCAAGTCGCCCTGTTCATTAAATATGGGCACGCCGCTGGTTAATAACCACACCTCCCGACCATCCTTATGGATGTTCCGGTTGATGAATTCCTTAAAAGGCAGTCTTGCCTCAAAGACTTCAAGGGCTTTATGTTTCAGTTCTTCCTGGTCATCGGGGTGGAAAAATTCATAAAAATCCTGGTTTAAAACTTCCTCCGGCTTATATCCCAGTAGTCTCTCCACCATGGAGCTGCAGTAGGTGTATTTTCCCTGGGCGTTCGTTTCCCAGATCCATTCCATGGCATTATCGGCGATATCCCTAAACCTTTGTTCACTATCCCTCAGGGCCTCTTCCATCTGGCGACGGGCGGAGATATCCAGGCCCATCCCCACCAAGAAGGGTTTGTCTTCCATGATGACGCGCCGGCCTGTGAAATAATAAGGATTAGTCCTTCCGTCCTTGGAGACCAACTCCCCCTCAACCCACGTCTCCCCGGCAGCAAAGACAGTTTGTATGGCCTCTTTGATGCGGGCTTTATCTGGGCCGGTAAAGAAATCCAGGGGATGCATGGCGTCAATCTCCGGGGCTGAGTACTGTGATATTTCCTCCATATTTTTATTCCACCGCGCTATTCTCCCTTCTTCATCAAAAAGGTAAAAAACCCCTGGCAGGCTCTCCATGATGGACAGGGAGAGGTCACGCTCCTGCCGGAGTTCCTCCTCCGCCCTCTTGCGGCCGGTGATGTCGTGGCTCACCACCGCGGCATAAGCCACGGTTCCGTCTTCATTAAAATAGGGGTTATAGGAAACGTTATAACAACCCAGGCCCCTCTTTCCGAAGGGAAACCACCCCTCGAATTCCACCGCCTGGCCCTCAAAGCATTGGTCCAGATGGCCTTTGATGATTCTTTCAAAGGTGTCTTGCCCCCAGATGTCCGCCACACTGGTTCCCACCACTTCTTCCCGGGTCTTGCCGTGGGCCTGGCAATAGGCGGCGTTGGCCGCTTCATAATGGTAATTGGGGTCTATCAAGGTCATGCAGTCTTTGGCGGTGTTGGCGATGAACTCATACTTGAGCAAAGCCTCTTCCGCCTTTTTGCGCCCGGTAATGTCAAAAATTACCCCGCTGATATAGTCAATCCTGCCGTTGGCATCCAGGAAGATACGGCCCTGGACCTGGACCCAGATAATCTCCCCGGATTTTTTGCGGATGCGGTATTCCCTTTCATAGGTGCCAGTGGCCTTCAGGCCCTCGAGAAATTTGCCCTTAGCCTGGGGGAGGTCCTCTGCCAGGATCAGATCGGACCATTTCAGGCGGCGGGTGTCGAAATCTTCCTTGGGGTAGCCGGTTAACGTTTCAATTTTTCGGGCATCAAAAGTATCTATGCTCCAATCCGCGTAACCCCGGAAGACCACCGCCGGGATCTGGCTGACCAACAAGCGGTACTTTTCTTCGCTCTCCCGGAGGGCCTGTTCCGCGGCCTTGCGGTGGGAAATATCCCGGCACACGCAGAATACCAGCTTCTGCCCCCCCAAGACGACGCCATTGGCACTGATTTCCACGTCGAAAACGGTGCCGTCCCGGCGACGGTGGCGGGTCTCGAAATGATCCCCGGTTTCATCGACGGTTCGCAGTATTTCCAATAATTCTTCCCGGTTCCATTGCACGTCCCAATCCCAGATGTATAGCTGGCGGACTTCCTCGGTGGAATATCCCAACATCTGGACATAACTTTGGTTGGCCTCGTAGACCTTGCCGGTTTCATCCAGGACCACGATCCCGTCCCTCGACTGCTCCACCAGGATGCGCCTGCGGATGGCTTCCTCCGCCAGGGCCTCCTCCGCCTGCATACGCGCGGTGATATCTTCATATACTCCCAGGACCCCAAAGACCTCACCATTGGGCCGCCGCAACGGCACTTTGCTGGTATTCAGCCAGATCTTGCCCCCTTCGGGAGTGGTTTGCGGCTCGATAATGTTCATTTTGGGGAGACCGGACTCCATGACCTGGCGGTCATCCGCCCGGTAAAGCTCCGCCTGTTCCCTCCACCCCAGGGCAAAGTCGTCCAGGCCCAGAAGCTGGTCTGGGCGGCTCAAGCCGGCATCGCCCGCGAAAAGGGTATTGCAGCCCAAGTAACGGGAATCCTTGTCCTTCCAAAAAACCCTGACAGGGATCGATTCCATTATCAGATGCAGCATATTCCTGGATTGCTCAAGCCGCTGGGCGGTTTCCTGCAGCTCCTGGTGACTCTTGGATAATGCCTCCTCCGCTAGTTTGCGCTCAGTGATATCTTGCACCACCTCTATGAATCCGGTAATCTCGCCATCGGCGCCGAAACTCGGGAAGGCATGATTGTGTACTATAAAAGTAGTCCCGTCATCCCGGACGCCCTCAGTTACAGCCTCGGCCAGCTTACCGGTGGCCATCGCGATTCTCCCCGGGCAGTGTGGGCATACGGCATTTCGTTTTTCAAATTCCCGGAAACACTCCTTACCAATAAGTTCACTGGCAGGTTTGTCAAATTTTTTTCCAAGCGCCTTATTCACCATTTTTATCCGGTAGTCTGAGCCTATCAAAGTTATGCCCAGATCAATGTTCTCCACCAGGGATCGGTAGCGTTCCTCACTTACGCGCAACGCCTCCTCCGCCTGCTTGCGGGCGGTAATGTCGATGTGGCAGCCCATCATACGATAGGGCTTTCCTGCAGCGTCCTTGATGACCGCCCCCCGGGCGTTGATCCAGCGATACGTGCCGTCTTTGTGTCGCAGTCGGAACTCGATATCATATTCCGGCGAACGGTCGTTAAAGTATGCCTGCAAAGCGGCCAGGGCGGTTTCCCGGTCGTCGGGATGCAGGCGCAACTCCCATTCTTCGTAACGATGTGAGATTTCGTGATCCGCGTAGCCTAAATGGCCTTTCCATTCCGGCGAGAAATAGACCTGATCCGTGCGCAGGTCCCAGTCCCAGAGGCCGGTGTTGGACCCTTGAAGGGCCAGCCGCAGCCGTTCTTGGGCTTCCCGCAACGCCTCCTCCGCCTCCTTGCGGGCGGTGATATCCCGGTGGATAGCCAGGAAGCCCATGGTCTCCCCCTGCTTATCCTTGACCAGGGTGCCCAGGGTTTCACAAGTGACGCGGCTGCCATCCTTGCGCTGGTATTGCCTTTCAAAGATCGGTTGCCGGGTCTGGGCCCCCACATGGTAGCGGGATTTTCCCAACTCCTCGTATTCGGCCTTGCTGGGGTAAAGAAACTCGGTAGTCTGGCCGATGATCTCTTCCAGGCTCCAGCCGAACATATCCAGGAAGGCCGGGTTGGCCATGACCACGCGGCGCTGGGTATCCGTGAAGACCGCGCCGTCGCTGATGGCATTGAAAATGGCTTCAAACTCCAGGTTCTTGCGGGCCAGATCCTCTTTCACCTGGGTTCGTTCAGTGATGTCCCGAATGTATTCAATTACCCCGGTGACTTGTCCCGTGGCCAGGTCCTGTAAAGGGTAGGCAAAGGTCTCCACCCAGTTCGTTCTTCCCTCCCATTCGATCTTTTTTAGTAGATAACCCGTCTTTCCCGTCTCCATGGCCTCGCGGCAGGGACACTCTTCGCAAGGTTGGGAAAGGCCGTGGCGGAGTTCATAACACTTCCGGCCCACCATGGGCAGGTCGTGACGAAATTGATGTTCCTCGGAGGGGTTCACCCGGAGGATGGTGAAATCCCGGTCCATGATGACGATGCCGTCCTGGATGCTGTCGAAGACACTGGCTAAAAAGTTCTCCCCCTCCTTTAGGGCGGCGTTGGCTTCTTCTACCTCCCTGAGCCGGGCCTGAATGGCGGCCAGCATCACCTCCATGGCCTGGGATAGGGTTTCTACTTCGTTGCCCCCCCGGCTTACGGTGACGTCTTCGTTGGAGAATTCCTTGATCACGCTCAAGGCCCGTTCTTGCAGCAGGCGCAAAGGTCTGACAATGGAGAAGGTCAGCCCGGAACCGACGCCGATAATGCCCAGGACCACCCCGAAAAAGCTCAGGAAGAGTTGCCTTTTCTTCTGCTCTAACAGGTCTTGGATGGGGGAGGTGTCGGTATTGACGACTAGACAGACGGTCTCATCGCCGATGTCCAGGGGTATTTGGAAAGAACTGGTGTTTGCCTGGGTATCAATGTGAAAAAAAGACCTTTTTTCATCCAGGCTGCGGGCGACCCAGGGCAGGCCCACTTTCTGGCGCTGGCCTGGCGGCCAGGAACTGGCAAGGACCTGGTAGGGCGTGCTAAAAGAAATATTGGTATGGGTAGCCGCGGCGATATTCCGGGCAAAGGCGTCATCCAGGAAGATGCCCAGGATCAGGACTCCATATTGCTTTGTTTCCCGGGAGAGGGGCGTCAGGCTGCGGATGGCCCAACCCGTGGGACCATAGCCGGTTGCCAGGATGGTTTCTCCCGCTAAAGCCTCCTCCAAGCCCCAGCCCATAGAGATGTTGCCGCCATGTTCCGGGTCATAGGCCTGATAAACTGTCTTGCCCTGACTGTCGGTCACCGCCACGAAATCGATCCCCATGGGGGCCAGGGTGGTGTATAAAGAATCGACGGTCTCCTGTAACGGTTTTACTTCGCCCTGCGCCTGGTATTGGCTGAGGCTGTCCAACAATTTGTCGTTTTGCTTTAATAGCTGCGATAATGTGGATAGGCTTTTAATTGTTTTTTGAATATCAGCATTTACCCAATAAGTTATGTCACGAGCCTCACTGGCCTCCCTGGCTTCCATAGTTTCCCGCATGGTGCCCGCGTTTAAGTAAAAGCCGATAAAAAGAGTACTACCTGCAACTATGATGAGAATAGAAATGATGAGATATAAGAGGCTATATTTGAATCGCATAGCTTATTCCTTCTCAGCTGGTATTACGCCATATTGTTCCATGAGCTGCTGACATTCTTTGGAAAAAATGAAATCAAGGAAGAGCCTGGCCAAGTTATTTAATCGCCCTTCTTTGTATACCAGGGCGTAGGGCCCGAGCAGCTTGTATTTATGGGACCGGGCATTTTCCGGAGTGGGGGCGATGCCGTCCAGGGCCAAAGGATAAACGGGAGTTCGAGCCCCTTTCAGGGCGCTGAAGGTGAGCCAGCCGATGGAATATTTATATTTCTGTAACATCTCCAACATGTTGAAGTCAGTATGAGTCACCTTGGCGCTCGGGGGAAAGGTAATATTCCGAAATGCCGGCTGATGTTCCTGGATTATCTTCAAACTGGAATCCCCGGGCTGCCGCGCCAACACCCGGATGGGGCCGGGGTCGCCCCCCAACTCCCGCCAGTCGGTAATCTTGCCCGCGTACACATCTATCAGCTGGGCGCTAGTCAGATTTTTGACCGTCACCTTGGCGCCCACGGCAAAGATGATCATATCCTGGGCAAAGATCAGATATTTTAGCCCTTCGCTTGTCTGATCCCCTTGCCGAGACTGGGCCACCCTGGCCAGCAGGGCCTGGTCCTGGCGCACGGCCCGGATGCCGCCGGCGGTGCCCACACTGGCGGGGATTAAAACCTGCTGCCCCGGATATTTGGCGGCAAAAGCCTGCGCTATGGCCCGGAGCAGCACTTGGCAGGCCCCGGTGCCGGGAATTTCCAGCATGTCCGCCCCGACCGCGACTGGGGAAAAGGCCAGGAACAGGAAAAATGCTAAGAGGAGACAGGCCGATAGACCGAAAACTTTCCTAACCATCGCCATCATCGTTCCCGAGTGCATAAAATTTTTCCTCTGGCTGGGAAGGGAGTGATGAAAATTTACAATATGATACGATAAATATCGGCATTTCTGCCAATATTCTAAGAAAGGCAATTTCTAGACCACCTGCGAAATTGACATTTTCTGTCATTCTGAGTGGGCAACGGGCCCCAAGAATCTTGTAAATATAAAGATTCTTTCCTTGGCCCGGGATGACGCAGCGGGACTTCTACAGAGGGTGCAGGCGTTCTTGCCAGGCTATCAACGCCAATAGGGTCAGGACCGGAGCAAGGCCAGGGGGGCGCCCAGCCCCAGCCCCAGGCGCCGGGCTGCGTGCCCCTGGTTGCAGGCGACCTCCAGATACCCGTGACTGCCGATCAGGGCCAGGAATTCCCCGGGAGCCGCGTCTTCATAAGTGGCGGAGAGGCCGGAGATGGCGCGGGAGCCGATATGGACCAGGAGTCTCCGCTTTTGGAGCCAGGACCGGAGTTCGGAACCAGAGACATTGCTCACCAGATTGCCGAAGTGATCCACATAAATGATCTGCCCTTGAATCATTTGGGAGTCCCGGACCTGGGCCGGGAAGGGCAGGGGGAGGGGGTCGGTGAGGGGGGGGCCGAATTGGGAGAGGTCCACTCCCCGGGAGAGATGCGCGGCCACGGCCCCGAAGAGGTCCCGGCCATGGAAGGTGGCGGCGACCTGGGGCCGGAAATAGGCGGCCACGGTTAGGGAGACGATGGCCAGGTCGGGGCTGCCGGCCCAGGCCCATTGAAAGAGACCGTTGTCCGGTCCCACCCAAAACTGGCCCCTGGCGGAAGCCGCCAGGCCCCGGCGGCCCGCGCCCACTCCTGGGTCCACCACCGCCAGATGAATGGCGCCCGGAGGGAAATAGGGAGCCGCCTGGGCCAGAAGGAAAGCCCCGTGAGGATATCCTGGGCCGGGACCTCGTGGGTCACATCCACCAGCACCGCCCGGGGGTTGAGCCCCAGGATCACCCCCTTCATGGCCGCCACATAGGCGTCCCGGGTGCCGAAATCAGTGAGCAGGGTGATGATGGGCAAAGGAAGCTTGGGAGCCTGTATGGCTGTGGGAGTCATCAAGGTTACTTTTCCTTAAAACTTTAGTTATATTAATGACATTGACCAAAGATAATGAGAACCTAATCTTAAAACATTTTAACAGATTAGGTTTATTCATTGGTCTGCTCTGTTGTCCTGTATGGGTAAGGCTTTTAGGCATCCCAAAAGTTCTTGGAAAACTTTACTTTATTGAGAGCATTGGGCAGGGCTTATCTTCTGTAATTCGGGAGCAATCAATCACCCCAAAGAAAAAATAAGGCGAGTGCAGGGTTAAAAGCTGAAACCTTGACCGCGGTTACCTGCTTGGTGTTCAGGCCAGCGCTGGAGAGTTGAAAAGTAGCCGTCTTTTTGAGATCAGTTTTATCTGGGGTGGCCACCAGGGTGAAGGTTTGGTAGGTGTTCCAGTTCGCTGAAGAGAAGGTCAGTCTTGTTACTCCCTGAATACTGATGGCCGGGGTGCCGCCGCTTCTGGCGGCGGTGACGACCACCTTGCCCCCCGGTGGCGCATTGAGTTTTACCTGGAATGAGGCACTCCTTCCTTGATGCACCAACACCGTGTTCCGGTCGGTTATCATCTCCAGAGATACGAATTTAAAAGTGGCAGTAATTGAATGATCCCCAGTAATGTTGTTAAAGGTATAAGATGCCACCTGTCCCACGGAAGTGCCGTCCACCAAAACAGAATTAATCTGGTAACCGGCGATAGGCGTAATCGTAAAAGTGCAGCTGCTGCCGTCAGTTACTTGTATCGCACCTGCAGGGGAGATAGAGCCGCCGGCTCCGGCGCTGGAGGTTATAGTATGAACTGAAGGCCCGATTACCGTTAGATAGACGGCGATAGTTTTGGTCTGATATGCCCCTTCTGGCCCTACTGCTCCTCTTATGGTGATGGTGGCGTTATACGTCCCCACGGCCAGGCCGCTGGTGGCATAGTTTACGGTGATGGCATCGTGCTCCCCGGTGGAGGTGCCGCTTGCCGGGGTGCAGGAAAGCCAGGCCGCGTCCCGGGAGATTGTGTAGGTCAAGGTGCTGCCCCCGGAGTTCCACACTTCAAAGGTCTGGCTGGCGGCATTCTGGCCCTGCTGGCACGAGGGGCTGAGGCTGGTGCGTGATACTGACAGAACCGGCGCGACGTTTACCGTCAAGGAGACTTTGATGGTTTTGGTCTGAGAGGCCCCGCTTATAGTGATGGTGGTGTTATACGTCCCTACGGCTAGGCCGCTGGTGGCATAGTTTACGGTGATGGCATCGTGCTCCCCGGTGGAGGTGCCGCTTGCCGGGGTGCAGGAAAGCCAGGCCGCGTCCTGGGAGATTGTGTAGGTTAAGGTGCCGCCCCCGGAGTTCCACACTTCAAAGGTCTGGCTGGCGGCATTCTGGCCCTGCGTGCTGGATGCGCTCAGGCTGGTGATCGATACTGACAGGTCAGGGGCAGCCGGGTCGAACAGTTCCGCAGTAGCACCACCTACAGGCTGGTTTCCCCCCGTCACCATCACCTTGCCGTTGGGGAGAAGGGTGGCCGTATGCCAACTGCGGCCTTCGTGCATATAGCCGGTTAAAGTCCAGACTTCAGTGGCCGGATCGTAGAGTTCCGCACTATTGACACCAGAATAATTGTACCCTCCTGTCACCAGCACTTCGCCGCTTGGAAGCAGGGTGGCCGTGTGGTACTCGCGGGCCGTTTGCATGGAGCCAGTTGCAGTCCAGGTTTCGGTGGCCGGGTCGTAGAGTTCCGCACTCGGAAGGATACTTCCTTGGTATTTCCCTTGGTATCCGTATCCCCCTGCCACCAGCACCTTGCCGTTGGGAAGCAGGGTGGCCGTGTGGTAATAGCGGGCCGTTTGCATGGAGCCAGTTGCAGTCCAGGTTTCGGTGGCCGGGTCGTAGAGTTCCGCACTATCTATACCATACGTTCCCCCTGCCACCAATACTTTGCCATTAGATAGAAGAGTGGCTGTGTGTCCATATCGAACCTCTCGCAGTGGTTCTGTCCCTGTCCAGGTCCCGGTGCCCGGGTCGTAGAGCTCCACACTTCGAAGGGAACCGGCTGTTTGGTTAAATCCCCCTGCTACCAGCACCTTGCCGTTGTGAAGAAGGGTGGCCGTGTGGGAATTGCGGGCCGTTTGCATGGGGGTGATGGTAGTCCAATCCCCGGTGCCGGGGTCGAAGAGTTCCGCACTTTGACGACATGCAAGACTGTTACCATATCTTCCCCCCGTCACCAGCACCTTGCCGTTGGGGAGAAGGGTGGCCGTATGGTAACAGCGGCTTTCGTGCATAGAGCCGGTTACAGTCCATACTTCAGCGGCCGGGTCGTAGAGTTCCGCACTATCGACACCATAAAAATTGTCCCCTGTTCCCCCTGCCGCCAGCACCTCGCCGCTTGGAAGCAGGGTGGCAGTGTGAGCATTCCGCCATACATGTGTATTACCGGTATAGATCCAACTGGCAGCCGTGGCTGTTTGGGGAATAACGAGGCTCAAGGCCAGGGCCAGGAAGATCAACCCTACTGAAATACGGCGTCTTTTTCCACAATCTTTGCGCTCGTTCAATCTGGGTACCGTAACCCCTCCTCCTGCCGAGGCAAATGGCGGACTTTGATTCAGATTGCGGGCGTCATTGGCTGGCTCTGTTCACCATGGGGTTGTTGCAGCACCTTTTGAAGACTAACACTATGTTTTTTATTAATGTAAACATTCTCTTATATTTTTTCTACCATTATTCAGCTATCCAAAATTTTCTTCACTTCCTCCCGGACGCGTTCCGCGGGCAGGGCCCCGGCAAAGCGGCCCTGGCCGTTGATATACACCAGGGGAGTGGGATAAGCCAGGGAGCAGAGCAGGGGGGTCTGGGGCAACTGGGGGCCCCGGGGGTCCTTGAGGACATTGATGTATTCCACTGCTACTTGTCCGGGAAATGCAGCTTCCAGGGTCAAGGCCAGGGCCTGGGTCTGAAATTCCATGTTGGCCGTGGCCAGGGGATCGCCTCCCTCCTGGTGGTGATGGCCGCCACAGCCGCAGCCGCAATCCCCGGCCCGGGCCTGGGGCGCGTCGTAAATCACCACCTCCACTTTTGCCGGAGAAGTCATAAATCAGCCCTCACGATTCTTTGCCAAATTATCAAAAGATAATGAAGCCTTAATCATCCTCATTCTCGCGCCGAATGCCGCAGAACCCAACAATTTTTCCCCAGGCCGGATATAATAAAAACTTCCTCAGCCAAAGAGGGTGCACTTCGAACCCCGGATGCTTAGCATATGGACATTCTGTAAACAGATCAGGAGTGGAACAAATGGAATCGGAAATTATCAAGGCCATTGAGCTGGCCATCGCCCATGAGTTAGAGGCCCGGAAGAGCTATCTGGCCCTGGCCCAGGAGAGCGAAGATCCGGAGCTCCAAAGCCTGCTCCGGGAAATCGCCGCGGAGGAGGCGGGGCACGAGGCTACTTTACGCAGCCGCCTTCGTCTCTACGAAGAGAAGCATCTCCTCCGGGATACCATCTCCCGCTACGTCAGCCCCCAGATGTGCAGCGAGATTTTAAGCAACCCCGACCTGTTGCAACTGGGGGGAGAACGCCGCAAGGTCACCGTCCTTTTTGCGGATATCAAGGGGTTTACCTCTCTTTCGGAAAAGATGGAGCCGGAGAAGGTGGTGGATGTGCTCAACACCTTTTTCACGGAAATGGTGGAACTGGTCTTTCAACACCAGGGAACTTTGGATAAATTCCTGGGGGACGCGCTGATGGTGGAGTTCGGGGTGCCGGTGGCCATCCCCGAGGCCCCGGCCCGGGCCGTGGCCTGCGCCCTGGCCATGCATCGGCGCCTGCAAGAGATGCGGTACTTGGAACTTACTCCCATCCGGGGGATGCGTATCGGCATCAGCACCGGCGAAGCCATCGTCGGCAATATCGGCTCCGATAAGCGCATGGATTTCACGGTAATCGGCGATGTGGTCAATGTGGCCGCGCGGTTGCTGGAACATGCCAAAGAATCGGAGGTAGACATCCTGCTCACTGAGGCCACCTTCCGGGAAGTGGAGGGCCTGTACCGGTTTCAGACCTTGCCGCCGGTGGTGCTCCGGGGACGGAGAGAACCCACCGCAGTCTATCAATTACTGTCCGAAACATAGGAATGATCAGGGTATCAGGGTATAGTCGAGAATAATAAAATTTGTGAAAAATTTATTGACAAGCTTTTAGATATGTATTAATTTGAGAATCTGAATGACATGTGAAATTTTTCACATTTTTCCAATCAACTAGCTTTAGACATAAAGTCTTAAACCCGAGGAGGAAGATAGATGGCTTTAGTAAATCCGCTTGGAAAAGAAAAGAAATTAAAACCCTTACTGCTTTCCCCGGCCGAAATCGCTGAGGAGAAAAAGCGGGCCAAGGAACTCACCGTGGTCACTCTGACCTCCCGGGAAACAGCCGACCTGATCATGATGGGTATCGGCGGTTTTACCCCCCTGGACGGTTTCATGGGCCAAGCCGACTGGAAAGGTTCCGTAGGCGACATGAAACTCACGGACGGCACCTTCTGGCCCATCCCCGTCACCATGTCCGTCAACAAGGGCAAGGCCGATGCCATCAAGATCGGCCAGGAAGTGCTCCTGGTGGATGAAGAGACGGAAGAGATGATGGGGACCATGAAGGTCACCGATAAGTACGAGATCGACAAAGCCTGGGAGTGCAAAGAGGTTTTCACTACCAATGATATGGAGCACCCGGGCGTGCAGATGGTCATGAACCAGGAGGCAGTCAACCTGGGCGGCACCGTTAAAGTCTGGAGTGAAGGCCCCTTCCCGAAACAGTATCCCGGCCTCTACATGCGGCCCTGGGAAACCCGGAAGATGTTTGAGGACAAGGGTTGGAACACCATCGCCGCCCTGCAGCTCCGGAACCCCATGCACCGCTCCCACGAGTACCTGGCCAAGATCGCCATCGAGGTCTGCGACGGCTTGCTCATCCACCAGCTCCTGGGCAAACTGAAACCCGGGGACATCCCCGCGGAAGTGCGCACCGACGCCATCAACGTCCTCACCCAGTATTACTTTGTGAAGGACACCTGCATCCAGTCCGGCTATCCTTTGGATATGCGTTACGCCGGCCCCCGGGAAGCCCTGTTCCACGCGGTCTTCCGCCAAAACTTCGGCTGCTCCCACCTCATCGTCGGCCGGGACCATGCGGGCGTCGGCGAGTACTACGGCCCCTTCGACGCCCAGAAGATCTTCACCCAGATCCCCAAGGACGCCCTGGAGCTCAAACCCCTGAACATCGACTGGACCTTCTTCTGCCACAAGTGCCGGGGCATGGCCTCCATGCGCACCTGCCCCCACGGCAAGGAAGACCGCCTCATGCTCTCCGGCACCATGCTCCGGAAGCTCCTCTCCGAAGGCGGGGAAGTGCCCGCGGACTTCAGCCGTCCGGAAGTCCTGGCGGTGCTCCGCAAGTACTACGCCGGCCTCACCGAGAAGGTGGAGGTCAAAGTCCACGGGTTCGCCACCGGCGACATCCCGGCCAAGAAGTAAGGCGTCAAGCTGGGAGGAGGCGGAACCTGTCCCTAGCCTCCTCCCATGTAAGTATAAAGTTAACCGCTTTAACCCTAATGAGGAGGTTTTAAGTTATGCCGAGTTTCGTAATCGTGGAAAAATGTGATGGCTGCAAAGCCCTGGACAAGACCGCTTGCCAGTACATTTGTCCCAATGACCTGATGGTCCTGGAGCCCGAACAGAAAAAGGCTTACAACCAGGAACCGGAACAGTGCTGGGAATGCTACAACTGCGTGAAGATTTGCCCCGTGCAGGCCATCGAAGTCCGGCACTATGCGGACATCATGCCCCTGGGCTCCAGCACCATCCCCATGCGGTCAAGCGACAGCATCACCTGGACCATTAAGTTCCGGAATCAGAAGACCATCAAGCGGTTCAAATTCCCGGTCCGCACCACGCCGGAAGGCTCCATTGACTGCTTCAAGGGCAAAACCATGCCCACGGCGGATGATCTGAAGAAACCCGGTTTCTTCACCGGCGCGGCCCGCACCGAGTAGTCCAGCAGCAGCGAAAATTCAAGGAGGTTAATGAGATATGGCTCTGGAAAGAGAATTTTGTAAATGGTCTTTTTGTGCGAAACCGGCGGTAGAAACCATTGAGACCGACCTGCTGTTGGTGGGCGGCGGCATGGCCTGCACCGGCGCCGCAGTTGAAGCTATGGCTTATGCCAAAGGCCTTGGATTAAAAGTCACCTTGGTGGACAAAGCTGCTCTGGACCGTTCCGGCGCGGTGGCCATGGGTCTGTCGGCCATCAACACTTACGTGGGCGCGGAAAACAAGGTCGCCGATTACGTGGGCATGGTGCGCACCGACCTCATGGGCATCATCCGGGAAGATTTGGTCCACTCCCTGGGCTGCCACGTTGACCAGTCCGTGCACGACTTCCAGGATTGGGGCCTCCCCATCTGGCAGAAAGACGCGGAAAACCACACCGTGGACGGCCAGGTGGCCCGGGACGAAGGCCTGCCCCTCCTGAAAGACGGCGGCATCTGCTGCCGCTCCGGCCGCTGGCAGTGCATGATCAACGGTGAATCTTACAAGGTGATCGTGGCCGAAGCCGCCAAGAACGCCCTGGGGATGGAAAACATCTACGAGCGCGTCTTCATCGTCAAGTTGTTGACCGACAAGAACAACAGCAACCGGGTCTGCGGCGCCGTGGGTTTCAGCGTTCGGGAGCACAAGACCTACGTCTTCAAATGCAAAGCCATGATCGTGGCCTGCGGCGGCGTGGTCAACGTCTTCCGGCCCCGGTCCGTGGGTGAAGGCCAGGGCCGCGCCTGGTATCCCGTCTGGAACGCCGGCTCCACCTATGCCATGCCCGCCGAAATCGGCGCCAAGATGGTCCTCATGGAAAACCGTTTCGTCCCCGCCCGCTTTAAGGACGGTTACGGCCCGGTGGGCGCCTGGTTCCTGTTCTTTAAAGCCCAGGCCACCAATGCCTATAACGAAGACTACATGGCCAAGAACTGGGATAAGGTCAAGGAAGAGTATCCCGGCTACGCCGACTCCCCGGGCACCTGCCTCCGGAACCATGCGGCCATGATGGAAATGCGGGCTGGCCGCGGCCCCATCATGATGCACACCGACAAGGCCATGCAGGCCCTGGCCGAGGTTCTGAGCAAGAAAGAGCTCAAACATCTGGAAGCGGAAGCCTGGGAAGACTTCCTGGATATGTCCATTTCCGCCGCCTGTCTGTGGGCCTCCTTCAACATGGAGCCCGACAAGGTGCCGTCGGAAATCATCCCCTCCGAGCCTTATCTGCTGGGTTCCCATGCCGGCTGCGCCGGTCTGTGGGTTTCCGGTCCGTCCAAGGGTTACCTGGGCGCGCCCGATAGCTGGTTCTGGGGCTATGACCGCATGACCACCGTGGAAGGTCTGTTCACCGCGGGTGACGGCGTGGGCGCCTCCGGGCACAAGTTCTCCTCCGGCTCCCATGCTGAGGGCCGCATGGCCGCCAAGGGCGCCATCGCCTTCATCCTGGACCACAAGGACGACAAGCTGGAAGCCGCACAGAACATCGACGACGTCATCGCCGAGATCTACCTGCCCTTCGAGATTTACGAGAAGTACAAGGGCTTCACCACCGCTCCGGAGATCAACCCCAACTACCTGATGCCCAAGCAGGTGCAGACCCGCTTGCAGAAGCTGATGGACGAGTATGTCGCCGGTTGCGCCACCATGTACCAGACCAACAAGCCGATGCTGGAAGAAGGCCTGAAGCGGCTCACCCTGCTGAAGGAAGACGCCACCCGGTTGGCCGCTCGGGACCTGCACGAACTGATGCGGGCCTGGGAGCAGTATCACCGCATCCTCTCCGGTGAGGCCCACCTGCGGCACATCCTCTTCCGGGAAGAGACCCGTTACCCCGGTTACTACTACCGCTCCGACTTCCTGAAGATCGACGACAGCAAATGGAAGGTCTTCACCATCTCCCAGTACAACAAGGACACCAACGAGTGGAAGTTTGAGACCGAGCCTTACAAGAAACTTTGCTAACCTCTGAGCGTCTCCGGGGCTCCGGATTTTCCGGGGCCCCGGGCCGCTTTGGGCCTGGCCGTGGCCGCAAGCCAGCCACGGCCATTTTTTTAGGGGGAAGTTAACAATCCACGGCCCCTGCCCAGAGAAGAAATTTCGCTTGCACTTCTATTCACAATGTTATAGGTTAGCTGGTGTGCCCGAATATAGGGCCTGGGCCGGATTATGCCTGAAAGCTCTGGCTCGGGAAATGTCCTGAAGGAGGACTGGTGTGAACGCCGAAAATCGTAAGGTTCTGGTAATCGGGGGAGGCATAAGCGGCCTCACCGCCGCCCTGGAAGCGGCGGAAGCCGGGGCCCAGGTCATCATTACCGAAAAGGCTCCCTACCTGGGCGGCCGGGTGGCCCAACTCCACCGGTATTTTCCCAAACTCTGCCCGCCCACCTGCGGCCTGGAGATCAACTTTCGCCGCATTAAAGAAAACCCCAGGGTCGTCTTTTACACCATGGCGGAAGTCACCCAGATCAGCGGCAGCGCCGGTGATTTTGAGGTCACCGTAAAGGTCAATCCCCGCTATGTCAATGACCGTTGCACCGGCTGCGACGCTTGCGCGGCGGCTTGTCCCCAATGGCGGGTCAATGACTTCAACTACGGTCTGGATAAGACCAAAGCGGCCTATCTCCCCTTTGATATGGCCTTTCCCCAAAAGTACGTCATCGATGCCTCAGCCTGCACCGGCGACTGCGGGAAAAAGTGTCTGGAGGCCTGTAAGTACGAGGCCATCGATCTGAACATGAAGCCGGAAACCCTGAAGTTTAACGTGGGCTCCATTATCATGGCCGGCGGCTGGGAACCCTACGACATCGCCAAGGCGGACAATCTGGGGTTCGGGAAGGTGGCCAACGTCATCACCAACATGCAGATGGAGCGCCTGGCGGCAGTCAACGGTCCCACCGGCGGCCAGATTATCCGGCCTTCGGATCAGGCTCCGGCCAAAAAAGTGGCCTTTGTGCAGTGCGCCGGCTCCCGGGATGAAAATCATCTCCCCTATTGTTCCTACATTTGCTGCATGGCGTCCCTGAAGCAGGCCACTTATCTCCGGGAAAAAGACCCGGAGGCCGAAGCATACATCTTTTATATCGATATCCGCTCCCCGGGCCGTTATGAGCAGTTTTTCTGGAAGGTGCGGGATGACGAGGGCGTCCACCTCATCCGGGGCAAAGTGGCCAAGGTGGAGCAGGAGCCCGGAACCGGCAACGTCATGATCGTGGCGGAAGATACCGCCACCGGCGACAAGGTGCGCATGACCTTCGACCTGGTGGTCCTGGCCGCAGGCATGGTGCCTTCCACCAAGGCCTCTCCCTTCCCTCTGCCGCTGTCCTATACCCCGGACGGCTTCATCATCCAGGAGCTCTTGCCCCCTGGAGTTTTCGCCGTGGGTACGATGAAGGGCCCCCTGGACGTGATGAAATCCAATGAGGACGCCACCGGGGCTGCGCTTAAGAGTCTCATCAGCGCGGGTGGGAGGTCATGATGGAAAAGAAATTCGGAGTCTATCTGTGTAAGGGCTGTGGCATCGCCGATGCCATAGATTTTGAGAGTCTTACCAAGGTGATCAAAAAAGAGGGTAAGATTCAACATATCAAAGAACATGACATCCTCTGCAGCCCCGACGGCCGGGCCATGGTCCTGGAAGACCTGAAGCCGGAAGGGGAGGGCATCAATGCCCTGGTCATCGCCGCCTGTTCCCCCCGGGTGAAATACGAGGAGCTGGATTTCCCCAACTGCCTGGTGGAACGCTGCAATATCCGGGAGCTGGTGGCCTGGACCCAGGAGCCCAAGGGGGAAGATACCCAGGCCCTGGCGGAAGATTATCTGCGCATGTACTGCGCCCGGGTGAAGAAATCCGAGCTGCCGGAGCCTTACGAGACCGAGTGCGATAAGACCATCCTGGTCATCGGCGGCGGGGCCGCGGGCTTAAGCGCGGCTTTGGAAGCGGCCAATGACGGCTACCAGGTGTTGTTGGTGGAAAAAGAGGCTGAACTGGGCGGTTACGGCGCCAAGATGTACCGGCAGACCCCCTCCAGTTACCCCTTCACCACCCTCCAGGAGCCCACGGTTATTAAGAAGATCAAAGAGGTCCAGAGCCATCCCAATATCCGGGTGATGACCTCTGCGGCCATCGAGAAGATCGAAGGCCAACCCGGCCTCCTGGACGCCCACATCCAGACCAACGGCAATCTGGAGACCATCCGGGTAGGTTCTGTTGTCCTGGCCGCGGGCTCCAAGCCCTATGACGCCACCAAGCTCGCCCATTTGGGTTATGGCGTCTCCCAGGATGTGATCACCAACCTGGAAATGGAAGAACTGGCCAAAAAGGGCCGGATCGTGCGGCCCTCGGATGGTAAAGCCCCCCAGACGGTGGCCTTCATCCAGTGCGCCGGTTCCCGGGACCCGGAACATCTGCCCTATTGCTCCGATTTCTGCTGCTTGACCTCCCTGAAGCAAGCCCTCTATGTGCGGCAGCAGAACCCGGAGGCGGTGGCTTATATCCTCTATAAAGATATCCGCACTCCGGGTCAGTCGGAGTTGTTCTACAAAGAAGCGCAAAGCGACCCCGGGGTGATGCTCACCAAGGCGGAAGTCACCGGGGTGACCCAGGGCGCTGGCGGCAAGCTGCTGGTTAATGCCTCGGAGTCTCTCCTGGGTGAAAACGTGGCCTTCGAGGCCGATCTGGTGGTGCTGGCCACCGGGTTGGTCCCCGTCACCCTGGACGCGCCGGTCATCAACCTGGAGTACCGCCAGGGGCCGGGTCTGCCGGAGACCGAAGTCTACAACGGCTTTGCCGACTCCAACTTCATCTGCTTTCCCTATGAAACCCGCCGCACCGCCATCTACGCCGCCGGCGGCGTGCGCCAGGCCATGACCACCCCCATGGCCATGGAAGACGGCGTGGGCGCAGCCTGCAAGGCCATCCAGGCGGTGGAGCATGTGGCCGCGGGCATGGCCGTGCATCCCCGGGCCTGGGACGAGACCTTCCCGGACCCCTTCATGCAGCGCTGCACCTCTTGTAAACGCTGCACCGAGGAATGTCCCTTCGGGGCCATTGAAGAAGACGAGAAAGGCACGCCTTTCTTCAAGATCAACCGCTGCCGCCGCTGCGGCACCTGCATGGGGGCCTGCCCCGAACGCATCGTCTTCTTCAAAGACTTAAACGTGGACCTCATCGGCTCCATGATTAAGGCCGTGGATGTGCCCGAAATAGAGGACGAGGATGATCCGGTGTTTCCGGTCCGGATCATCGGCCTGATCTGCGAAAACGACGCCATGCCGGCCCTGGATGCCGCTGCCTTGCATCGCCTCAAGATAGACCCCACGATTCGGTTCATTTCGTTACGCTGCATGGGTTCCTTCGCCATGGAGTGGATTAAAATCGCCCTGAACAATGGGATAGACGGCATGATCCTCCTGGGCTGCAAGTATGGCGATGACTACCAGTGCCACTTTGCCAAGGGCAGCGAGCTCTGCGCCTACAGGCTCACCAAGCTCTCGGAAACCCTGGACAAACTGGGACTGGAAGCAGACCGGGTGCAGCAGTTCCAGATCGCTATCTCCGATTTCAACGAACTCCCCCAAATGCTGAGCGACTTTGTGGCCCGGGTGAGAGAAATCGGCCCCAACCCCTTCAAGGGTTTATAGGAGGTAATGTTCCATGGCTGGCGAAACTACCATCATCAAACCGGACCTGCAATTCGTCAATCAGGTCATTGCCTCCGGGGGGGACACCTTAAAGAAATGCTATCAGTGTGACACCTGCTCGGTGGTCTGTAACCCCACCCCGGACGCCAAACCCTTTCCCCGGAAAGAGATGCTGCAGGCCCAATGGGGCATGAAAAGCGTCCTGAAATCCCCGGACATCTGGCTGTGCCATCAGTGCAGCGATTGCACGGTCTATTGTCCCCGGGGGGCCAAACCTGGGGAGGTGATGAACTCCCTCAGAAAAATGTGTATCCAGGAGTATGCCACCCCGCCCCTGTTGGCCAAGATGGTGGGGGATCCCAAGTTCCTCCTGGCCCTCATTGCTTTCCCGGTGTTGCTGCTGCTGGCGGCCCTGAAGGTCACCGGCCACCTGGCTCTGCCCACCGGCACCATTGTTTACGCCAAACTCTTCCCCACCCTGCTGGTGGACGCCATCTTCGTGCCCGCGTTCTTCTTTGCCGCGGCCGTGCTGGCCAAGGGGGTGCTGGCTTACTGGAAGGATATCAACGAGGCCAACCCTTGGAAGGTCAAGGTGGAGGGCAACCTGGTGATCAATCTCATCGCCACCCTCAAAGATATCTTAATGCATAACAAGTTCCGGCTGTGCGAAACTACTTATCCCCGTTCCACCAACCACCTGTTCGTACTGTTCGGATTCATCTTCCTGGCCATAGTCACCGGCTGGGGTTTCCTCAACGAATGGGTGTTGCACGTGGAAGCGCCATATTTCCTGCTGTCGCCCATCAAATTGTTGGCCATGGCCGGCACCGCGGCTTTGCTCTACGGGATCTTCAACATCATCAAATCCCGGCAGGCCAATGCCGAACAGGCCGGTCTGGGCGGCTACTATGACTGGTTTTTCATCTACGTGGTCTTTGCCGTAGGCGCCACCGGCCTGCTGTCCTGGCTCTTCCGCCTGGTGGGCATCAGGATCCTGGCTTACCCCACCTACTTCCTGCACCTGACCTCGGTGTTCTGCCTGTTCTTCTATGCGCCCTACACCAAGATGGCCCATATGGTGTACCGCACCGCGGCCATGCTCTATGCCCGGATGTCAGGACGGGGATTCTAACACTTTACATCTTGGCAGGTAGACCTTACAGCCGGCCCCCCTGGGGGGGCCGGTTTTTTTTGAAGGAGCAAGCATCAGAGAACATTTGCAGATGAAAAAAACTTTACTTTCAAATGGATTAATTGTAAACAAAAGCACTTCTTAACCAGATACCTGCCCAGCATTGATTAAAGGAGGGCGTGCCGTGAGTAAATTTATCGGCTTACTCCTTGCCTTTGCTTTATGGTGTCTTGCCCCTCCCCTGGTAGGTGCTGAGGAAATCACTGCCACCCTCCATTATATCGCCGGTTCTCCTCCTGCCTCCCCGGTCCTCGTGAGCTTCGGTATGCCTTTTCCTAAGGGGTTCATCACTGCGCCCAACTTGATCCGGGTAAAGGATGCGGCCGGTAATGAAATCCCGGCCCACGTGCGCCAGCTTGTGCCCTGGCGGAATTTGGCTACCGGACTCGACCTGCCGTCCATCCGTTCGGTCCTGATTCAGGTAAGCGTTACTTTCGATAGTGGGGCCACTAAGAACCTCAAGGTGGAGACCGGGG
Organism: Syntrophobacterales bacterium; assembly: GCA_020060385.1. GTDB lineage: Bacteria > Desulfobacterota > Desulfobaccia > Desulfobaccales > 0-14-0-80-60-11 > SURF-52. The sequence goes on from JAGVAH010000028.1 coordinate 31,715, forward strand.
CCGCCAGAGCCAAAAATGTGGCCACCGAGCAACCGGTCCGGAGCAATTGGGTGCTGGTGAATGATGCCCAATATCCCGGCAAATTCGGGGTGTACGAACCGCCAGTGTATGTCACCCTCCCACCGGCATGGTTGGGCCGGTGCGCTGTTAAAACTCCGGTGGTCCCTTACTTCACCCATAATGCCTTCAACTGGTTCGATGACTGCTTGACCAATGATACCCCTGATAAGAACGATGGCCAGAATTTTTTTAAAACCGCAATTAATGATGATTCCCGGGTGGTGGAGGCAGAAAAGATTCATTATCTGGAGCAGAACCCCATTTGCGCCCCTAATTGCGATGACGGTTCCCCTTACGAGCCCTGGCTTTACGATCGGTCAATGACTATGTTCGCTATCTACCTGCGTTCCGGCAACCTCAATGTCCTTCAGGAAGCGCACCGGGCCTCATATTTTTATGCCCTGCAATTGAACAGCGATGGTTTTTTTACTTTAAAGCCAGATGAAGGTGATGGGTACGACCTGAAATATTCCTATAATGAATCCTTATTCACCGATTTATTGCTGTTGGGAGACGAGGGGCACCTGAATCATATCAACAACATCACCAAAGCCGCCGCCACCTTTAACTATGTCTATCAAGGCGATCAGGGGTACGAAAGACTGTGGACCGAACGGCATCTGGCTTATTGCTGGCTGCCCTTTATCGTCGCCTTTGAAGCCAACGGCAATGCCAGTCATGCCCAACAAGCCCGGCTTCGGGCCGACTATGTTTTCTACCACCAAAATCATCCCCCCGCCAATGCGGCACATGGCCAAGCGCCTAACGACGGTGGCCTCATGCATGGCTTCGACTCCCATGAAGGGTATTGGGAGAGTGGTCCCTACTGGATTTTTTCTCCCTGGATGACGGCCCTGCTGGTAGATGTCATGCAGCGCTACTACCTGCATAGCGGCGACACCAGGGTGTTGGCTGCGGCCCAAAGGTTTGGCGACGCCATCATTGACGTGGGGGACACCGTGCGAAACTTAATCGATTGGCCGGGTTATGAATTCCCGGGGGTGCCCATTCCCAGCTACCTGGCCGGATCCCAAGGAAGCGTAAGGGAATGGGAAGACTACGAACATTGCCTGGACGTGGCCAAGATTACCGCCTTTGCCTATTATTGTTCTATCCTGCAAAGGCATCCAAAGACCAAATATTTGCAGGAAACGGAAAAACTTTTTGACGCCGGTCGGCAGGTCACCGCCTACTGGATCAGACCGGAGGCCCCTGCTTATGGTAAGAGCATCTACCGCCTCTCCCCGCCGCGGAAGTTCAGCTGGTGGTTCAGGACTACCTCAGACCTAGACTATCTGGTTAATTTTGTTAATTTGCGGAAGCCTTCCATCTCCATATTTAATTTGTTATTAACATAAATTCAGCCTGCATTTAAAAAATGCCGCAGATCACCGCTGGCCCCTTGGGGGCCGGCTTTTTTTATAGGGGAGCCCGCTAAAGAGCATAATATTGGAGGGGTGTAGGCGCTTACTCCCGGAGAGGTGGAAAATAGGTCCAGGGGAGTCACTGGCAGAAACCTTTGAAAGGAATTTCGCTTAAGAGGTATTTCTGATAAGGTATAGTTTAACAGAAGAATATTTAAGGAGTATCCCCATGGTTGATTTGAACATGCAGGTGGTGGAGCCCACTCAACTTACCAAAGACAGCCGGTTCAAATTCCGGTGCTATCCGGGCATCTCTTGCTTTACCGAGTGTTGCGGCAAAACCACCATTATTCTCACCCCTTACGATATCTTACGGCTGAAGAACCGCCTGCGCATCACCTCCGGAGAGTTTTTGGCCAAGTACACCCGCACGGAAGCCCATGACAAGTCGGGCTTGCCCATGGTGATTATGGATATGCCCCGTTTTGAGGGCAAATGCCCCTTTGTGCGGCCGGTCACCGGCTGCGAGGTCTACAGCGACCGCCCCGCCACCTGCCGCTACTACCCCATCGGCCAGGGCACCCTGATCACCGAGGAAGGGGTGGAGGAGTTTTATTTCTTCGTCCGGGAGCCCCACTGCCGGGGCTATGAAGAGGACGCGGAATGGTCTGTTGCCTCCTGGCGGCAGGACCAGGGCGTGGACTTGTATGATGAAATGAATCTGCCCTGGAAGACCCTGATGCTCCGCCGGGGCCAGGATGGCGGACCGTTTACGGACGAGCGGGGCAATAAGCTCTTTGCCATGGTCATGTACGACCTGGACCAGTTCCGGAAATTTGTCTTCAAAAGCCGCTTTCTGCAAATCTTTGACGTGGACGATGACCTCAGAGAGAAGATCTGGGATGACGACGAGGAGCTTTTAAAGTTCGGCTATGAATACGTGCGCATGGCGCTGAAAATCAAGGAAAGCGAGGTCATTCAGCCGCGGATGGGCCCGGGCCCCGGGGCTACGACCATGACTTTTTAAAGGGAAACAGGGAAAAAGGGGAAAGGGGTAAAAGGGAAAAGATAGCGGCAGTTAATTTTCCTTTTCCCCTCTCCCTGCCCAGGAGGAACAGATGAGCGGCGGCGCGGCCCCGGCCGATCCCCAGGTGATCACCGCGATCCTCAAAAACTACCGGATAGTGGCGGTGGTGGGGTTGTCCTCCGACCCCGCCCGGCCCAGTTATCAGGTGGCTGCCTACCTTAAGGAACACGGCTACCGCATCATCCCCGTCAATCCTGGTTGTCAGGAGATTCTCGGGGAGAAGTGCTACCCCACCCTGAAGGACATTCCCTTTCCCGTGGAGGTGGTGGATATCTTCCGCAAGGTGGAGGCCATTCCCGCCATTGTGGAGGAGGCCATCCAGGTGGGGGCCAAGGCGGTATGGATGCAACTGGGGCTGGTGGAGCCGGAGTCGGCCCGCCAGGCCAGGGAGGCCGGACTGCAGGTGGTCATGGACCATTGCCTGAAAGTGGAGCACACCAGGTTATTCAAGGACTGAGATTTTACGCGAGGAAAGGAAGCCCCAGCCGTAACTTAGTGAGGGTAAGAATGGAGAGCCTCGTTGTCAGTCTTGTCGTGGCCCTGCTGGCCGGGTTCATCGGCGCCATCATTGGCAGTAAAGCAGTGTCCTACGGGCATTACCGCTATGCCCAAAAGCGGGACCTGGCGGTAAAAAGCAGCCAGTTGATCAACCTCTTCCAGGCCCTGAATGCGGAACTGACCGCACTCTGGGAAAGATACATGGCCGTGGTGGGCGGTGGCCTGGAGAAGGCTATTAAGGGGGAGGATCTGCCCATTGCCGTGATTTTTACCGCCACCCACAACTATTTCAGCGTCTATGACAACTCCGCCCAGTTATTGGGAACCCTGGACCCCGAATCGGCCAAGAGGATTATCGAGACCTACATCAACCTCAAGGCCCTGCTGGACGAACTCCATAACTACAACCAGATCGCCCAGAAGCACCGGGACGTGCGCCTGGGCGCCAATCTCAATCTATACGAGGTTAATCAGGTTCGGGAAGAGATGGAAGACTACTTCCGTTTGCTGAAAAAAAGGCACGCCCAGGTGAAGGGGCAGGTCCTGCTGACCCTGGAGATGTTGAAAGAGTTCCTCTCACTGGCCGAGCAGAGCCGGACCTCAGTACAAATAAAGATCTGATTAGCACCAGTTGAGTATCAATAACGAGTTGTGCATCCCTATTTGTTGAGTTGCTATTTGGTTCCTAAATAGTATTGGCAATTTGTTTACATATATTTCCCCCCCGCCTTTTATTTTTCCCTGTTTTATCCAGATTTCCACCTCTTACACCATTTCGCAATCAAAAGACATTGAACTGTAGGGGCGAATCTTGTATTCGCCCTATGCGGGCGGGTGAACACAGGGTTCGCCCCTACAAGAAAGTTGCCGTTAGACTGCAACTTGGTATTACACTATTATTCAGGCATCTCTGCGCCTAAGTCTTTTGAGGATTTCTTCTGGAGGGGAAGGTCTGGTCCGGGCTGACCCGCCCCTGGAAAAAAGGCCCTAAGGGCCACTTTTTTCTTTACTTCAGGCAGCTTTGTCTGTACTATACGATATCAGTATAGTTTTATTATGGTACGATTTATTTTTACTTAAAGAAATAAACAATGAAAAAGAAATCCATCTTATTAGTGGAAGATAATCCCCATGAGGAAATGCTGACCACACTTCTTCTGGAACAGCAAGGGATCTTTGCGGAGATAATGGTGGCTCGCGATGGGGAAGAAGCCTTGAATCTTTTGCCTGGCGAAGATCAAATCAATAGGGCCGAAGTGGAACTGCCGGCGGTCATCTTGTTGGATTTGAATCTGCCCAAGATCCACGGTCTGGAGGTGCTGCGCCGGGTGCGCGCCCATCCCCTGACCAGGGTATTGCCGGTGGTGATTTTTACTTCCTCCCTGGAAGAGAGCGATCTGACCACCGCCTATCAATTGGGCGCCAATAGTTATATCCAGAAGGCCATCGATTTTGACGAGTTTTCCGAGTCCCTGAGACTGGTAAGCAAGTATTGGGGGTTATTGAACACCTACCTGCCGGCATCCTAAACTCCCCGGGCATCTGCTCCATAATCGCCAGATGGGCCGCCGTGGCGGCTCTCTTCTCAATTCTTTTTCACCGGCACCGAAAATACCTTCACCGCTTGGGTCTTGCCTTTAAACTTCAATTTTCCCTGGGGCAGGAGGTGGATATCCTCGTCTAGACCCTGGCGCACATTTTCCTCGATTAAGATAGGTTCCCCGGTTACCTTGGTGTGCGCCTCCAGACGGGCGGCGAGATTGACCGTATCTCCCACACAGGTGTAAGTGGCCCGGCGTTGCGTGCCCACATAGCCGGCAATGACCGTCCCGGAGGCGATGCCGATGCCGATTTGAATCTGCACCCGCTCCATTGCGGCTTGCCTTTGATTGAACAGGTCGATGAGTTTGATCATTTGCCGGGCGGCGCGCACTGCCCGTTGGCGGTGATCTTGCAGCGCCAGCGGCGCCCCGAAGATGCACATTAGGCCATCGCCCATCATTTGATTGACAATACCCCCCTCGTTGGCGATGGCCTCGAACATCGAAGAAAAGTAGGCATTCAACAACTCAATGGTATCTTCCGGGGATTGGGATTCGGCGATGGTGGTGAAGGAGCGGATGTCGCTGAAGAGCACCGTGGCCTCCACCAGCTTGCCACCCAGGGAAAAGCCGGAGCTCAGCAGCTCCTCCGCCACTTCATCGGTGGCAAATTTGCGGAACAGGGCCCGCTGTTCATCCTGCAGGCGTTTTTTCTCCAGGCAGGCGTCCACCCGGGCCTTCAGCAAGACGGGATTGAAAGGCTTGTTCAGGTAATCCGCGGCCCCCATCTCGATGCATTTGACGACACTGTCAATCTCCTCCACCCCGGAGATCATGATCACCGGAATTTGGCGCCAGTGAACGTCCGCAGCCAGGCGTGCCAATACCTGATAACCGTTCATTTCTGGCATTTCGATATCCAGCAGGATCAAATCAAAGTCTTGATTACCCAGCATCTCCAAGGCCTGCCGGCCGTTTTCGGCGAAGGTCACCTTATGTCCCTGCTGTTCCAGGCCCCGGGCCAGCATCAAGCGGTTCATGCGATTATCATCCACCACCAGGATGGAGCCCGTGATCTTCTGCTTTTCTCCGGGAGTGGGTGGGGCGAAGCCTTGGCCAGTCATGATGGCATCATCTCTTTCAGGGCTCGCTGCACCCGCTGGTATTCGGCTGCCGCCCTGGTCACTTTTTCTGTGGCCCCGGTCAATTTGCCCTCTTTGCCCATCATCTCCAATTCCCGGGCCAGCTCCGCCAAGATTACCGCCCCGAAAGAGGCGCTGTTGGATTTGAGGCTATGGGCCGCGCGGCGAAACAGTTCCGCATCATTGACGGCTAAGGCCTGCTCCATATTCCGGAGCAATTCCGGGGCATCTTCGGTGAACACGGCAATGACCTCGCCGATGAAATCCGCGCCCATGGTTTCCTGAAATTCTGCAAACTTCTGGGGGTCGATGGCCGCCGCGGCCTGGGCTTGGGAGCCTTGGGCCCCGGACTGGGGCTGTGTCTGGCCCAGGGCGGCCACCAGGGCTTCGACGCGTATCGGCTTGGTGAGGTAATCGTCCATGCCCGCGGCCAGGCACCTTTCCCGGTCGCCTTGCAAGGCGTCGGCCGTCAGGGCGATGATCCGTGGGCTGGAGGAGGCCGCACCCCCCTGCTTAATCCGCCGGGACGCCTCCAGGCCGTCCATCTCCGGCATTTGCACGTCCATCAATACCACGTCGTAAGGTTGCCGCTGCACCGCCTCCAGGGCCTCCAAACCGTTCGCCGCCACATCGGCCCGATAGCCCAGGCGTTCCAACAGCCGCAAGGCCACCTTCTGATTAACCACATTGTCTTCAGCCAACAGGATCCTGAGGGGCTGCCGTTTGGCCATCTCGGGGTCCAGTTGACTCTGGACCGCTTCCTCCTCCTTGCGCACGGATATGGGCTGCGTTGCAAAGATGGTCATCAAGGCGTCGTACAACTGGGAGGGTTTCATGGGTTTGCTGATCTGGGCCGCGAACAGCTCCGGGCTGGCGCCGGCTTCCCGCCGCCCCAGGGAAGTGAACAATACCAAGGGCAGGGCCGGACATAGGGCCCGGATTTCTTGGGCCAGCATCAAGCCGTCCATCTCGGGCATCTGCATGTCCAAAATGGCCACGTCGAAGGGATCGCCCCTTTTCACCCATTCCAGGGCTTCCTGGGGCCGCCGCGTATCCCGCACCAACATCCCCCAGGATTGCCCCTGGAGCACGAGGATGCGGCGATTGGTGTCATTATCGTCCACCGCCAATAAACGCCGGCCGGTCAATTCGGGTTGCTGGCGGCGCAATTCCTGCCGGGTGACCACCGGCAGGGCCACCGGTTCGGCCTGGAGGGTCAAATGGAAGGTGGCCCCCTTACCCGGCACCCCTTCGCTTTCCACCCACAGCCGGCCCCCCATCATCTCGCTGAGACGTTTGCAGATGGCCAGTCCCAGGCCGGTGCCCCCGTATTTCCTGGTGGTGGAGGCGTCCACCTGGCTGAAGGAGCGGAACATGCGGTCCAGGCGATCCGGGGGAATGCCGATGCCGGTGTCCGCCACGGAAAACAGCAGCATCACCGCGGCTGGAGGCAGGTCTCCAGCTTCCCGGCCCTTTTCCACCCGGACCGTCAGGGAGACTTCTCCTTTTTCGGTGAATTTAATGGCATTATTGAGCAAATTGAGCAAAATCTGGCGCAGGCGGGTGACATCCCCGGCAATGGTGGCCGGCACCTGCTCCTCCACCCGATAGGCTAATTCCAGCCCCTTGTGCACCGCCGCGGTGGCCACCAGGTCCAGGGCGCTTTCGAGGCACTCCCGCAAGTCGAAGGGCTGATGCTCGAATTCCATCTTCCCGGCTTCGATCTTGGAGAAGTCCAGGATATCATTAATGATGGACAGGAGGGTCTCGCCGCTGCCGCGGATGGTCTCGGAGAATTCCTTCTGCTCCCCGGTGAGGGGGGTATCCAGCAGCAGATTGGTCATGCCGATGATGCCGTTCATGGGGGTGCGGATTTCATGGCTCATGGTGGCCAGAAAGATGCTTTTCGCTTCATTGGCCGCTTCCGCCGCTTCCCGGGCCTCCCGGGTTTCGGCATAGAGGCGGGCATTGTCCAGGGCCACGGAGGCCAGTTCCCCGAAGCTCTCCAGCAGGCCCTTTTCTTCGTCGCTAAAGGTCTGGCCGGTCTCCCGGTGGCAGGCCAGACCCAGGACCCCGGTGACCTGGGACCCGGATTTCAGGGGTACTCCCATCACCACCCGGATGGCTTCATAATCCAGTTCCAGGTTTCCGGCCCGGTCGCCCCAATCCTGGTAATCTTCCACGAGCAATGACTGGCCGCTTTCCCAGACCTTCCCGGACAGGCCCTGTCCCAGCCCCAAAGTGCTGCCGATAACCCCCTGGAACATGCCCACTCCCACCTGGCATTCCAGGAGGCTTTGCTCCGGGTTCACCAGATAGATGAAGCCATGCTCCGTGCCCAACAGCTGGCCGGCCCGGCTGATCAGGGCCTGTAGCAAATCTTGCAGATTCAAGCGATTGATCAGCCCCAGGGTGGTTTCGTGCAAGGCCTCCAGATATTCTTTTTGCCGGTGCAGGGATTCGGCCATGCGTTTCCGGTCGCTGACATCCCGGATGATCTCGATGGCCCCCGTCAGGTTCCCGGCGGCATCGTAGAGGCCGCCGGCCGTAGCCATCAGGTAGGCCCCCCCGTCCCCCAGCCGCGGGACGTGGGCTTCGCCGCAGAGGGTTTCTCCCCGCCAGGATACGTGCGCGTATCTGCTTTTAAACTCTTCTTCTTTGGTAAAAACGTAATCGATGAGAATGGGCCTTCTCTCCCCGTAAAAAGGCAAGGCGTATTCGTAGTTCCCCTTTCCCAGCATGTCTTCAGCCTTGACCCCGGTCATGGTCTCCATGGCCCGGTTCCAGGCAATGACCGTCCCCCGGCGGTCAATGACCAGGGTGGCGTCCGGCAGGAAGTTAATGATATCCAGCAGCCGTTGGCTGGATTCCCGCAGGGCTTGTTCGGCCTCTTTCCGCTTCGTAATGTCTATAAAGGCCCCATAAATGAAATCAATGTCCCCTTGGGGGCTGCAAATAATCTGGCTGCCCTCCTGGATCCAGAGGATGTTGCCATTTTTGTGGCGGATGCGGTACTCCCGGACGTAAGACTTATCGCCCTTAAGGGCCGCCACCACTTTTTCCCGCATCCCCCCCAGGTCTTCGCTGATCACCAGGTCCAGCCATTTCCTCCTCCGGGCGTCAAATTCCCCCTTGGCATAGCCGGTCAAGGCTTCGATCTTGTCATCGATGAAATCCACGGACCAGTCCCGGTAACCTTTAAAGACCACATTGGGGAGATTCTTGACCAGCAGCCGGTAATGGGCCCCGTTTTCCTGCAAGGCCTGATCCACCGGCAGGGGGGCGCCCTGGACTGTCCCCATCCGGGCCACTTCCTGGCGCAACTCCTCCAATTCTTTAATCAATTGTTTCTTAGTCTTGGATTCGTCCTTCATTGCTGACCTCGCGCTTCTGACTATCTTCAATTCTTCCTGAAGCCCCTGTTTTTTGCAAGCCGAATGATGCATGGGGGGCCAACGCCATCTGGCCCGGTAACCTGGAGTTATCCCTCAAATTTTTAGTGGAAAATATCCAGGTATCGGTGTTAAGTAGAAAATTATGCTGGCCAAGGTGACAAGCGGGGCGCTCCGGGGGGTGGACGCCTATCTGGTGGAGGTGGAGGTGGATCTCTCCCCGGGGCTCACGGCCTTCAACACCGTGGGCCTGCCGGAGGCCGCGGTCAAAGAGAGCCGGGAGCGGGTGCGCGCTGCCCTGAAGAACTCCGGCTATAAATTTCCCGGGGGCCGCGTGACCATCAATCTCGCGCCCGCGGACGTGCGCAAAGAGGGCACCGGTTTCGACCTGCCCGCGGCCCTCGGCATCCTGGCGGCCCAGGGGATCATCCCCCAGGAGGGTCTGGAAAAATACCTGATCTTCGGGGAGTTGTCCCTGGATGGCCGCTTGAAGCCCACCCGGGGGGTCTTGTCCATGGCCCTGGCCAGCCGCCAGGCCCGGATGGCCCTGGTCATTCCCCGGGAGAATGCCCCGGAGGCCGGGGTGGTCCAGGATATCGAGGTCTTTCCCGCGGAGAGCCTGACCCAACTGGTGGAGTTTTTGGCGGGCCGGGAGCAATTGACGCCCCTCTCCCCCCAACCCCTCCAGGCCTTGGACCATGACCTGGGGTTGGACCTGGATTTTCAGGAAGTCAAGGGCCAGGAACCCGTCAAACGGGCCTTGCTGCTGGCCGCCGCGGGCGGCCACAATGTCCTGATGATCGGCGCGCCGGGCGCGGGCAAGACCATGCTGGCCCAACGCCTGCCCAGCATTCTGCCCCCTTTGAATTTTGAAGAGGCCCTGGAGACCTCCAAGATCTACAGCGTGGTGGGTCTGCTGCAGCCCGGCCAGGGGCTCCTGGCCCAGCGGCCCTTCCGCTCTCCCCATCACACCATCTCCGACGCCGGCCTCATCGGCGGCGGCAACATCCCCCGGCCCGGAGAAGTGAGTTTGGCCCACAACGGTGTGCTTTTCCTGGACGAGCTGCCGGAGTTCAAGCGCTCCACTCTGGAAGTGCTGCGCCAGCCCCTGGAAGACGGGGTGGTCACCATCTCCCGGGCCGCCACTTCCATCACCTATCCGGCCCAGTTTATGCTGGTGGGCTCCATGAATCCCTGTTTCTGCGGCTTCCATGGGGATGCCCGCCGCGGTTGCACCTGCACGCCCCAGCAGATCAAGAATTACCGCTCCCGCATCTCCGGGCCGCTCCTGGACCGCATCGATATTCAGATCACGGTGGCCGCGGTGCCCTTCCGGGATTTGTCCGGGGAAGCTCCGGGGACCGGTTCCCGGGCAATGCGGGCCCAGGTGCTGGCAGCCAGGGATAGGCAGGAACAACGCTTTGCCCGGGCTCGCATCTTTGCCAACGCCCGCATGACCCCCCGCCTCCTCAAAGAGTTTTGCCCCCTGGGACCGGAGGCCCGCGGCTTGCTGGAGACCGCGGTGGAGCGCCTGGGGCTGTCGGCCCGGGCCTACTCCCGGGTCCTGAAGATCGCCCGCACCATCGCCGACCTGGAAGGGGAGACCGAACTGGCCCTGTCCCACGTGGCGGAAGCCATCCAATACCGCACCCTGGATCGGCAATTCAGCAGCGACAGGGGCGTCATGTTTCTTCATGAAGTAAAACAAAAATATTTAATTTAGCCCTCCAATATTCTTGGAAATAGTTCAAAGTTTCTGTCATAACTTAAATATTAGGGCGAAACTTTTCTTTTGCCGGCAAGGGCCCCCTATTTCTTTACAATAATTGTTGTGAGTCTATCTATTACGCTCAGGAAATATCGTCTCCCTATTTCCTGATCAGGATCACCCATGCGCCCATTTTGCTGCGGCTTGAGGCCGCGGCCAGACTCAAAGGATATTAGTTATGAAAACAGATAGTAGGAACCAAAGCGATTTGAGCCAAAAAATTGAGCAGGAGTGAGAAAAAGTTATGGAATATCAGCAGCGAGGGGAGACATGGCAGGAAATGGTAGCTACATATGATGCCATTTTTGAAGTATTTGACGATCTTATTTATATCTGTTCCCAGGATTATGAAATCGAGTATATGAACCGGCATCTCATCGAACGCACCGGCAATTACCCTCTTGGCCAGAAATGTTATCAGGCTGTTTATAATCGAGAGGAGAAATGCCCTTGGTGCGTGAGTGAACGGGTGTTCCGAGGGGAGAAGATCCGCCGGGAATGGTTTTACCCCCAAGACGGTCGCTGGTATTCCGCGGTCAATACGTTGTTGAGGCTTCCGGACGGGCGTAAGCTGAAGATGGCCTTGATCACCGACGTCACCGCCAACAAGCAGACGGAGGAAGCCTTCAATAACTTAATCTTACATTCCCCCATAGGCATTTATATTATTCAGGATCGGGTATTTAAACTGGTCAATCCTGGTTTTCTCAAGATAACCGGTTATAGTGAGGAGGATCTTTTAGGTAAAGATATTTTTTTCTTGGTATCCCCTGAATACAGAGAGCCGGTCAGGAAAAATGCCGTCCAGTTGTTGAAGGGAGAAAGGCCCGCACCTTATGAATACCAGTTCATTGCCAAAAATGGGGAGACCAGGTGGGTCGTAGAGACGGTGGTCTCCACCGATTATCAAGGGAGAAAGGCAACCTTGGGGTTTTTCCTGGAAATCACCGAGCGCAGGCGGGCCGAGGAATTACTGGAACGTCAGGCCCAGGAATTGGCCCGCTCTAACCATGAATTGCAGAGTTTTGCTTATATTGCTTCCCACGACTTGCAGGAACCGTTGCGCAAGGTCATTGCCTTCGGCGACCGCTTGCGGACCAAAGAAACTAACAATTTGAGCGAGATGGGCAAGGATTATTTGTCCCGGATGCAGAACGCGGCCATAAGAATGCGCAACCTCATAGAAGACCTCCTGGCTTTTTCCCGGGTGACCACCAAGGCTCAACCGTTCCAAAGGGTATATCTCGATAAAGTGGTTAACGAGGTATTGGTTGATTTGGAAGAACGGATCACCCGATTGGGCGCGCATATTGACGTGGACCCTTTGCCGGTGGTGGAAGCCGAACCGACCCAAATGCGCCAATTGTTCCAAAATCTCATTGCCAATGCCATGAAATTCCACAAGGAGAATATTTCCCCCGTTATTGCCATAAATTATCGCCGCGTTGATAATGACACCTGTGAAATTAAAGTTGTGGACAACGGCATTGGCATGGACCCTAAATATTCTGATCGCATCTTCAAGCCATTTCAACGTCTTCACGGCAAAGGGGTTTATGAAGGCACCGGTATTGGCCTGGCTATTTGTCATAAGATAATTGTGCGCCATGGAGGAACTATCGAAGTGGAAAGCGCTCCTGGAAATGGCGCCACTTTTATTATAACCCTGCCTCTTTTTCAGCCCAAAAAGGAGAACGGCAATGATGGAAAACAGGAAGCCCATTGATATCTTGCTGGCTGAGGATGATGAAGACGATTATCTGCTGATTGCCGAGGCCTTGGAGGAATCCCGTCTTGCCAACAAGGTGCATTGGGTCAAAGATGGCGAAGAACTGCTGGATTATCTTTGCCGCCGCGGGAATTACGCCAACCCCGAGGAATCGCCACGCCCCGGCATCATTTTGCTGGACCTGAATATGCCCCGGAAGGATGGCCGGGAGGCCCTGCAAGAGATTAAATCCGATCCGGCCTTGCGGAAGATTCCCATCATCGTCTTGACTACCTCCAAGACGGAAGAAGATATCCTGCGTTCTTATGACCTGGGGGTGAACTCCTTCATCAGAAAGCCGGTCCAGTTCGAGGACTTCGTGGAGGTAATCAAAGTCTTGGGTAAGTATTGGTTTGAAATAGTTGAACTCCCTGGAGGGTTTTGAGATGTCCGAATCTCGGCCAGATGAATTAAGAGTGCTTATCGTCGATGACGATGAAGACGATATCCTCTTAATCAAGGACTATCTCCTTGAAGGAACCACCAGAAGCCGCATCTTGGTGGATGCGGCCACGAATTTCCAGGAGGCCCAGGATAGAGTTATCAACTCCTCCTACGATGTCCTGCTGCTGGATTATCTGCTCGGTGAAGAGAACGGCTTGGAGTTTATTCGCATTATCAAGGAAGCAGGCGCTAAAACGCCGATTATCTTTCTTACCGGCAAGGGAGATGAAGAAGTGGCGGTGGCAGCCCTGAAGTCCGGGGCGTCTGATTATCTGGTAAAGACCAACCTGTCCACCGAGTTTCTGGACCACAGTATCAGGTACGTTCAGGAATTAGCCCGCAAGGAAGAGGAGCGCCAGGCCGCGTTAACCGCGCTTCAGAAGAGCGAAGAGAATTTCCGCTTGCTGGTGAATAATCTCCCGGGCGTGGTTTTCAAAGGATACCTGGATTGGAGTATTGATTTTTATGATAATAAGATCGAGGAATTGGCTGGTTATAAAAGAGAGGATTTTGATTCCCGACGGCTGAAGTGGTGCGATGTCATCCTGCCGGAAGATCTGCAGAAGGTAAAAAAGAGATTCATCAAGGCCTTAAAAACCAATAAGTTATATAAAAGGGAATATAGAATAAGAACTCCTAAAGGCAAGATAGTGTGGATTCATTCCAAAGGGCAGATAATTATTGATCAAGCCGGAGCCATAGACCATGTTGCCGGCGTTTTTTTCAATATTACCGAACTGAAGGAAGCCAAGGAAGAACGCAAGAAGGCAGAGAAAGAACGGGAAAAGGTAATCCTTGAGCTTCAAGACGCCCTGGCCCAGGTCAAGACCTTGAAGGGGCTTTTGCCCATCTGTGCTCATTGCAAAAAAATCCGGGACGATGAAGGTTATTGGCAAACGCTGGAGAAATATCTTCGTGAACATTCCGAGGCAGAATTCAGTCATGGTATTTGCCCGGATTGCTTAAAAAAACATTATCAAGATCTTTAAAAGGGATAATAAGGAGATTTATTTCCCGCCATCCATGTCCATGGGGTGCATCATTATTTCCATATTTCCACCGCAGAAGCGGTGGGAACGAAAATAGTGCTCATTATTCATCAGTTAAACCGCGGGTAGATCATGAAGAAGGACCTGGACCGATTGGTTGATGCAGCCAGAGACGCGGTCTGCCGCGCCTACGCCCCTTATTCCCGCCTGGGGGTGGGTGCCGCGGTATTGACCACCAAAGGCAATATCTACACCGGCGTCAACGTGGAGAACGCCTCCTACGGCCTGACGGTGTGCGCGGAGCGGGTGGCTATTTGCACCGCAGTGGCCAGGGAAGGCCCGGCGATGCGCCTTAAGGCCCTGGCGGTGGTCAGCGATCAGCCGGGGCCCTGCCCCCCCTGCGGCGCCTGCCGCCAGGTGATCTGCGAGTTCGGGCCGGAGGCAACTGTCATCTTCCAGGGTCCGGACGGCCTGGAGGAAACGCCCATTACCCAGCTTCTTCCCGCCTCCTTTAGCCTGCCGTCACCAAGTTAAAGTCACCGGATAATAGTCTTAGCAGACCACCACTCCTTGCGGCAGAAAATTCGCGTTCTTATTTTTATAAACAGGACTTAAGTCCACTAGAGCCATTTTATCACCAGGGAGGGCAGCCCATGGGCTATACAATTGCGGGTTTAAAGGATAAGATTATGAAAATGTACCCGGAGATCGCCAAATATGGGGTAGTCTCCGATCTGACCTTTGACGAAGGGAAAAAACCTACGTCTTCAAGTTAACCAAAGGGCCCCATGAATTATCCACCTATATTGACCAGGTGGACGCGGACGCCTGTATGGGCGGCAAGGAATGTATCCATCTGGGGGTGCAGATCAGCGAATTTTTGGATATCTTCAAAGAAGGCGAAAAATAACATATAATTATTCTTTAACCAGAGGGTGGCGGCGCCGGTTCCCCGGCGCGGCCGCCCCCTAACTTCATGGGCAGCGGGAAAATATGAGGCTCTTTAAATCCAGCCCCGACCGGTTGGAGAAGTATCATCAGCGGCGGCGCTGGGCCCGGCGTTTCACCTATCTGTTCTATGGCCTGTTCACCACCTGTCTGCTGGCGGGCGCAGGAGTGGCCGGGTATATCTATTTTCATTTTATCCGGGACCTTCCTGACTTCACCGCCATCAAGGAATTCCGGCCCCCGGTGGTCACCCAGGTCTTTGCCCGGGATGGCCGTTTGATCGGCGCTTTTTACGCGGAGAAGCGCATCGAGGTGCCTTACAGCCGCTTGCCCCGGCATCTGGTCATGGCCTTTGTGGCCGCGGAAGACGCCCGCTTCTTCGAACATCCCGGGGTGGATATCACCGGCATCATCCGCGCCTTTATCCGTAATGTGGAAGCCGGGCAGGTGGTGGAGGGGGGCAGCACCATCACCCAACAGGTGGTGAAAAGGATTCTGCTTTCTTCCGAGAAGAGCTTCGCCCGTAAAATCCGGGAAGCGGTGCTGGCCTACCGCATCGACAACTACCTGACCAAGGAAGAGATTCTCACCCTTTATCTGAATCATATCTTTCTGGGGCATGGGGCCTACGGGGTGGAGGCCGCGGCCCAGGAGTTTTTTTCCAAGCACGTGGAGGACCTGTCCCTGGCCGAATCCGCCATCCTGGCCGGGATCCCCAAAGCCCCCAGCCGTTATTCCCCCTATCTCAATCCCAAGCGGTCCAAGGAACGCCAGGCCTACGTCTTGCGGCGTATGGCCGAAGTGGGGTTCATCAGCAGGAAAGAAGAGGCCGCGGCCCTGTCCCAGCCCATCAAACTGAAACCCTGGCGGCCGGATTGGATCAAGGAATGCGGTTATTTCACGGAGTACGTGCGTTCCTTGTTGGAAGACCGCTTTGGCCGGGATCAGGTCTTCAACATGGGTCTGAAGGTCTATACCACCGCGGACGTGGGGTTGCACCAGGAGGCCCAAGAGGCGGTCAATCAGGGGATTGCCGGCCTGGTGAAGCGCAACGGCTACCGGGGCCCCCTGCGCCACCTCCAGGGCAAGGATCTGGCCGCATTCCAGGTCCGCCAGGTCCGTTATTACCGTAAATATCCCCCCCGGAAGAAACAACTGGCCACGGTCCTGATTTCCCAGCGGGACCGCCGCAGCCATGCCCTCTCCTTTCGCATGGGCGATTACCAGGGGGTGATCGTGGAGGCAGTTGGGGCCAAGGGCCAGTCCGCCAGCCAGATGGCGGCCTTGAGGCCCGGAGACGTGGTCCAGGTGCGCCTGGTGGAGAAGGACCGCCGTCAGGGCAAATGGTCGGCCACTCTGGTGTCCGCACCCATGGTGCAGGCGGCCCTGCTCTCCATGGAACTGGATACCGGCAAGGTCCGGGTCATGTTGGGAGGCAAGAATTACGGGGACAGCACTTTCAACCGGGCGGTGCAAGCCCGGAGGCAGCCGGGGTCCGCATTCAAACCCATCATTTACGCGGCAGCCATAGAAAAGGGCTTCCGGCCGGATTCCACCTTGATGGACAGCCCCATCTCCCTGCCGGGAGGGAAGCGGGGCCAGGCCTGGGAACCGCAGAACTATGACCATACCTTCGACGGCCCCATCAGTCTGGCCACAGCCTTGGCCCGCTCCCGGAATGTGCCCACCGTCAGGCTGATGATGGCCATTGGCGTGCCCGCCACTGTGAAGATGGCCCACATTCTGGGGATCGCCTCTCCCATCTTCCCCAATTATGCCTCGGCCCTGGGAGCCTCGGAGGTCACCCTTCTGGAGCTGACCCGGGCTTACTCGGTCTTTCCCAATCATGGCTTCCTGGTGGAACCCGCGTTCATCGACCGGGTTGAAGACCGGGACGGTCGCGTCCTGTTGGAGTATCATACCCAGCGGCGCCTGGTGATCAGTCCCCAGACGGCCAACACTATGGTCCAACTCTTACAGGGAGTGGTGCAGCGGGGCACCGCCACCCGGGTCCAGGTCTTGGGGCGGCCCATGGGCGGCAAGACCGGCACCACCAACAAGACCCGGGACGCCTGGTTCATCGGCTTCACCCCCTCTCTGATCACCGGGACCTGGGTGGGCATGGATGACGAGCGCAGCCTGGGGGGCAAGGAGACCGGTTCCCAGGCCGCGGCTCCGATTTTTATCGCCTACATGCGGGAAGCTTTGAAAAACCAGCCGGTGGAGGCCTTTGGGGGCGCGGGCACGATCCTGGCGCAAAAGGACATTGCCGAAGCCATAAAAGATGATGAAGAAGCGGCGGGCCCTGAGGATACATTTTATCCGGAAGATAACGCCCTCCAGGAGAGGGCTCCCTCCAGCTCGGCTTCCAGCCAGCAATTTTTCAAAGAAGACATGGAATAGCGAGGATAAATGCGGCAGATTGAGACAGGGGAGATCACCCGGGCAGTAAAAGAAGCGGCCATTGCCGCCAACTATGATTTGGGAGAGGATTTGCTGGCCGCGCTGCAGCGGGGGGAACAAGAGGAGGAATCCCCCAGCGGCCGGGAAATCTTCCGGCAGCTTTTGGAAAACGCCAGTATCGCCGGCCAGGAACGGGTGCCCCTCTGCCAGGACTGCGGCCTGGCCGTGGTCTTCGTGGAGTTGGGCCAGGAAGTGCACATCGTCGGCGGAGACTTTCAGGAAGCCATCCAGGAGGGTGTGCGCCAGGGCTACGGCGAGGGTTTCCTCCGCAAGTCCCTGTGCCACCCTTTAACCCGGGCCAATACCGGGGATAACACCCCGGCGGTGATTCACACCGAAATCGTCCCCGGGGACCGGCTGAAGATTACGGTGGTTCCTAAGGGCGGCGGCAGTGAGAACATGAGCCGCGTCTTTATGCTCAAGCCCGCGGAAGGACGGGCCGGGATCATCGACCGGGTGGTGACTACGGTCAGGGAGGCGGGACCCAACCCCTGCCCCCCCATTATTGTGGGGGTGGGAATCGGCGGCACCTTTGAGCGGGCCGCTCTCCTGGCCAAGAAGGCCCTGCTCCGGGAAGTGGGCAGTCCCAACCCTGATCCGGAACTGGCGGCCCTGGAGCAGGAGTTGCTCCAGGCGGTCAACGACCTGGGCATCGGCCCCCAGGGGCTGGGAGGCAGGATCACCGCCATGGCGGTGCACGTGGTCATGCAGCCCAGCCATATCGCCTCCTTGCCGGTGGCCGTGAATATCCAGTGCCATGCCTCCCGCCATAAAGAGGCGGTGTTGTGAAAGTAAGCATTAAGCAGTAAGCAGTTAAATCAACTTCTGATTGCCAAGTAATTACAGGGGCAGGTTAGATGTCCAAAACGGTGCAATTGACTCCGCCTTTGACTGATAAGGACGTGGAAATTCTGGAGATCGGCGACCGGGTACTGGTCAGCGGGGTCATCTATACGGCCCGGGACGCGGCCCATAAACGCCTGGTGGATCTTCTGGCCGCAGGCCAGGAATTGCCGGTGGACTTTAAGGGTCAGATACTTTATTATGTGGGTCCCAGCCCCGCCCGGCCCGGCCGGGTCATCGGCGCCGCAGGGCCCACCACCAGCTACCGCATGGATTCTTATACCCCCACCATGCTGCAACTGGGCCTGAAGGCCATGATCGGCAAAGGCAAACGCAGCCCCGAGGTTATCACCGCGCTGCAGCAATATAAGGCCGTATACCTGGGGGCCACGGGGGGAGCGGGGGCCTTGATCTCCCAATGCATCAAGAAGGCTGAAGTAGTGGCCTTCCCGGAGTTGGGGCCGGAGGCCGTCCATCGCCTGGAAGTGGAGAATTTGCCCGCCATCGTCATCAATGATTGCCAGGGCCGGGATCTCTATGAGGTGGGTACCAGGATGTATCGGCGTTCTTCTGAGACTGGGGTGGAACCGGCTGCCTGCCGTTGAATCGAAGACACTGGGAACGAATCAAGTTTTCTCGCGGGTAATCTCTGCAGGAGGCCAAAATGACAGTGCCGCCGGACCTGGAAATCGTTGCGGCCAGGGTAAAGGAGAAACGGCAGAACTTCCTGGATTACAATTTTGGCACCCTCAGAGACGATTTCCTGAAGACCTTCTTTGACCTGGCCCAGGAATATGAAACCCTGGAAAACTTTTACCGGATCTGTGTCAGCGTCGTCAAAGAATTCTTCGACCTGGATTGCCGCCTCTATCTCCTGTGCCAGGAAAGCGCTCTGGAGCTGGTGTGCGACAGCCTCCAGGGGCTGCGCTTGGAAAAACCCAAGGCCCCCTCTTATATCCAGCTCTCCAACCAGGCCTACCTGGCCGCGGATGCCTGGGTGATCCCCATCCGGGGCAATCAACTCCTGGTGGACCGCCTTCCCTTTTACACCAAGGACCAGGTAATCGGCATGCTGGAATTCTTTCCGGGGAACCGGCTCACGGAAAAGGACCGCTTCTTCTTTGAGAAATACGCCAATCGGGTGGGCTATAATCTCCATGTCAAGATCATTGGCTGGCAAAACATTCAGCGTATTCGTTTTATCAACAGCCTGGTGGCCGATATCGAACACAACGTCATCATTCCCAATATCAGCCTCAGCCTCTATCTGCGGCACCTGCGCCAGAAGATCAACACCCTGAAAGACTTGCATTGCCTCTGTGAATTCAAGGATGAAAAATGTCCGGAGCTCCCCGCGGCCCAGGAGAAATTCCGGGCCCTGGTTCAGGATATGGAAACGGATTATCAGACCCTGGAGCGGCACTATAAAGGGGTCAGCCTCTTTCTGGAATCACTATTTCGGCCCTCCCATTTCCAGAAGGGGCAGCTGGTGCTAAGACGGCGCACCTGCCGGGTGCAGAGCGAGATCATCCACCCCCAGTTGCAGCTCTTTCTCCCCAAGCTCAGGGAGCGCAGCATCCAGATTGACGACAGCATGGGGGTGATGCCGGATGAGGACCTCACCTTGTCGGTGGACAAAGGCTTGATGGCCCAGGTCTATGCCAACCTGTTTTCCAACGCGGTGAAATACACCCGCCGCAATTACGAAGGCCGCAAGTATGTGGCTTACGGCCGGGATGTGGTCCCGGATTATTTCGGCCCCGGCAAGGATGGTATCAAGTTCAATATGTTCACCACCGGCCCCCATATTCCTCCGGAAGACCGGGGCCATATCTTTGACGAGGGTTACCGGGGGAGCAATGTGGACGGCGAAGTGGGCACCGGCCGCGGTCTCTATTTTGTCCGCAATGTCATCGAGACCCACGGCGGGGAAGTGGGCTATGAGCCCACCCCGGGAGGCAATAATTTCTACTTTGTCCTGCCCCTGGTAGTGAGCCCCGAACCTCCCCTGGCCGCCGAACTGGTAGCCATGCACTGAAGGAGACGGGGGGCCCAGTGAGCACCATCCGTTTCCTGGCCCAGGAACTCTACCGTCTGACCCGGCGGGTGGAGGAATTGGAAAACGCGCTTAAAGGCGCCCCCTTTGCGGATCGGGCCCGCCTGGAAGCCGAGCTGCGTCAGACCCGCCAGGAACTGGAACACTACCGCCAGCTCCTGGCAGCCAAGAAAGAGAAACCAGCAGTTTAATATTGGTTTTCCGTGTTCAATTACCAAAGATAATGCAAATGGAGAGTTGTGCCGATCACCATAAGTGAATCAAAATCACCATGTTGCTTATTGATGACCTGAACTATGTTGTCCAAAGTGGCGCATGTCCTCGGGCTTACGGTGAACACTTGGCTGTGGTTGTTAATCATCTGGTTGTCCCCCTGTATTGCCGTTTCCCCTGCCAAACCCAAGAACTTCACTTTTAATGGCAGTATCAGCCGGGAAGTGCTGGAGAACTATCTGTCCCGGTCCATCACTTTTTATGATCTGCTGGAAGGCTCGGGCAATTTTGACGACCACCTGAGAATGATCCGCAATATTGGCGCCAAATTTATCGGCTTGACCCTGTTCATCTGGGGGGAGGAACTCAAACTGGAGGAGTCCCTGGCCAGGGCGGCCACTTCGGTGCCGCGGGTCCATCAGGTGGACCCTGAGATCATCATGCAGGCCGGAATCTTCGAAATTGTCACCGTGCAAGTGAATCAGATTCCCATGCCGGCCTGGCTCTTCGAGGAGTTCGGCTTGGTTCCCCAAAACCGCAACTTCCGCTACCAGGACATGCTTTATACTGACACCCTGGTGGATTATCACCGGCCCGATTATTGGGGGCCCGGGGCTTCGGTGCCCGACATGAGCCGCTTGGAGACGCGCATGTGGTTTGTCTATCTGGCCCGGCGCTATATCGATGCGGGTTATGAGGCCATCCATTTCGGCCAGGTGCACATCATGGACGATAATGATCCGGGATACCTCCATTGGCTGGATATGCTGAGACATGTACGCAACTATGCCGCCAAGCAGGCGCGGCGCCACTTCGTCCTCTGTGACGCCCATATTTACACCGCGGTAACCGATGATGGCAGACTATTATTCGACTTCCATTCTTATCCCCTGCGTATCGAAGAGGTAACGGCGTCACCGGAGCAGGGCATCCTCCAAATGGGGTATCTGGACAGTATTTACGGCAACAGCGCCGGCGGCGTCACGCCTAGTGGCTGGACCTGCGAACACCTGCCCTATGTGGTGGCCTTTGATAATTGGGGCGCCAGCGGCCAGGAAGGGCAGAATATCGGCGGCTGCTGGATCTGGGGATATGATGAAATCTGCTGGTTTGCCAATCAGGAGGAAGCCTACCGCAACTATTGGCTGGAATATGCCTGGCACTGGGTGCGGCAACACGATCCCAATGGTTTTCTGCAAATGCCGGCCAGCAAATGCCTGGCCGCTCCCCCCAACGCATTTGCCTGGTACTATGCGCACACCGCCAGTCCGGCCACGCCCCAAGGTTTTAACCAGGAAGAAACCATCAAATCCATTTGGCTCTCAGACCAGCCCCCGGTGGGGATTACTCCGGCTTTGAACCTGCTCTTGGGTAACTAGCGGGGCGGCCAGCCTCCAGCAATCATCTAAATTCTTAAGCGTTTAGACGTACTTGTCCACCAAATCGTCATCCACCGGGGGAGGCGAGTGGCCCTCCTCTTTCTCCATTTCTTCCCGCCAATAATTATTGGCCATCTGGATAAGGGTCTCCTGGGGGGCCAGGTCCCGGGTCAGGGCGTGCATGGTATCCGGGCTTATCTTTCCCTGGCGCACCAGCTCTGCGCCGGCTTGGACCACCGCAGCCAGCACTTTTTCCACCTGGGGCTGTAATTCAGGGATGGTTAGAAACTCGGAAGAATGGCGGTAGATCTCGGCCACCAGGTTGGTGCCGAAGAGCATGCGCATATTCAGGGACAGGGCCTGGAAGTTGTAATTCTCCGGAAAGGCGCACACACTAAGGGCCACGATTTGGGGCGGACGGGCCACCCGGAAGGGATGGCCGGTGCGCCCCCCATTATGAGTGGAGGAGGGCTCCAACATGGGTGAGGTGCGCTCCAGAAAAGACTTCATGCGGGCGTTCATGTTGAAGTGATATAGGGGGGAGGCCAGCACCGCCAAGTCGGCCTCCAGGAAGTGGGTGAGCAATTCCCCGGTCATGTCGTCCTGCTGCAGGCACTGGCCTTTATTATGAAGCCAGCAAGCGAAGCACCCCAGGCAATACTTGATCCGGTACTCTCGCAGATAAAGGGTCTCCGTGGCTGCCCCCGCCTGCCTGGCTCCTGCCAGGAACTTTTGCAGGAGGAGCTCGGTCTTACTGGTCTGGTTATCCCGGGGACTGCTGTTGAAAGCCACGATATTCATAGGGACTCCTGTTTAAATTAGCAAGGGAGGTTAACGGGAAGTCAGGGTTAAAAATGGGGGAAAAAGGGAAAAAGGGGAAAGGGGAAAAAGGAAAAGACGAACCCTTTTCCCCTCTTCGTCCCATGGTCAAGCGTCTCAGTCTTTCCTATTAATTAGCGCGGCTAAGCACCCGGCCCCAAAGCCGTTGTCGATGTTCACCACCGCTACGCCGGTGGCGCAGGAATTGAGCATGGTGAGCAACGCGGCCACCCCCCCGAAGGAGGCGCCGTAGCCTACGCTGGTGGGCACCGCGATCACCGGCCGGTCCACCAGCCCCCCCACCACGCTGGGAAGGGCTCCGTCCATGCCCGCCACCACAATGAGGCAGGTGGCCTGGCTCAACAGTTCATGGTGGGCCAGCAAGCGGTGCAATCCGGCCACGCCCACGTCGTAGAGGGCTTCCACCCGGTGCCCCATGATTTGGGCGGTGAGGAGGGCCTCTTCCGCCACCGGGATATCGGAGGTGCCCGCGGACATGACCACGATCACTCCCCGGCCCTGGTCCATAATCTCCCCCTGGATGATGGTCAGCACCTGGGAATCGGGGTGGTAGCGCGCCTGCGGGAACTCCGGGAGCAGGACTTCGGCCTTCTCCGGGGCCAGGCGGGTCACTAAGATATTGGTGGTTCTGGGCTGCAAGGCGGTGAGAATGCCCCGGATTTGGGCCACGCTTTTGCCCGCGGCAAAGATCACTTCCGGGAAGCCCTGGCGCAACTGGCGGTGGTGGTCCACCCGGGCAAAACCCAGGTTTTCAAAGGGCAGGGTGCGCAGGCGGTCCAAGGCCCCGGCCACCGTCAGATTGCCGTCCCGCACCTCTGCCAACAACTGCTCCAGGACCTTGATATCCATGGGGGCATCCTTTTTCACAGGGGATTGAAGATAATCCGGATCAATACCAGGCGCGCCCGGCGCACCAAGATCTTATTCCTCGGCTAATTTCCCTTCCCGGCTGACGCGGTATGCGCGGCCGCCCCAGGTGACCCGGTCGCCTAGAAAGCTCAACAACCAGATAATACCGGATAAGAAATCTTTCAAGGGAAGCAGGAGAAAAAAATACCAGGGGAGACTTCCCTTAAGGGCCCGGCGCTCGGAAAAATAGGCCAGCGTTCCCCGGATCGCCAGGGTGGCCCCCAGCAGGCCCAGGGCCCAGGGGGCCAACCCGGAGGCCAGGAAGAGGACGGCGCCGAATAGCAGGGCGTGGGTGGTGCCGTAGGCCAGGTAGCCCCCGGGGCGGCAGACCCGGTAAGTCCTGGACCAGCGCAGTTGATGGGCCAGGTATTCTTTGAAGTGCATCCGGGGGGTCCAGGTCTCCACCACATAGGGCAGGAGCCCCACCTTGAACCCTGCCTGGGCCACCCCCCAGCCCAGCTGGTAGTCATCGGCCAGAAAGTCGGCCAGGGCCGCAAATCCCCCGCTGGCGGCCAACGCCTGCCGGGAAAGCCCCATGGTGGCCCCCAGTGCGAACCGGATGCCTTCCACATAAAAGGCCGTGGCCACGGAAGGGATGAAATCCCCGCTGATGGTCAGGGCCTCCAGACCCGCACCCAGGGTGACCACCGGTCCGGCCCGGTAGATACAGGAGACCAGGCCCATCTCGGGTTCCTGGAGCACGGTCGCGATCCGGGAAAGAAAATCCGGCCCCACCTTCACATCCGCGTCGGCGATCACCAGGAGGTCGTAGCGGGCGTGGGACTCCAACTGCCGCAAGGCGCTCACTTTGGGGTTCAAGCCCAGGTTTTCCGGACAGATGACGATCTCCAGCCCCGGCCGGGGAAAGGAGCGCTGCAATTCCTGGAGCAGGGGTAGAAGGGGATCATCGGCTTTTTTCACCCCGCAGATCACCTGGTAAGGATGATAGTCCTGGGAGAGAAAGCTTTCCAGGCATTCCCGGGTGGTTTCGTCCAAACCCTTTAGGGGTTTAAATACGGTAATGCCGGGTAGGGGCGGGGCGGGGCGGGGGGCAAGGGGCTGGCTGCAAAAGCGCCACAAGCAGCACAAAGCCAGGACCTGGTACCCCAGGGCGGCCAAAAGCAGAAAAAAGAACAGATAAGTCACCGGATTACCTAAAAAAGATTTTACTTTATCATATCATCTCCCGATAAAAATAGTAGCTAATACAGGGATTAAATCCCGGGAAAGAGCCGCGGCTGCCTCAGTTGGGCCCCAGCCTCTTTCAGGGGAGGCTCATAATGTTGCAGGCGGTTCTCTTTGACCTCTACGGCACCTTGGTGGACATCTTGACGGATGAATGGGATTTGTCCACCTACCGCATCCTCAGCCGGTTCCTGAGCTATTTCGAGATCTACATCGATCCTGAAGAGTTGGCCGCCAAGTATCAGCAGAAGACCGCAGAGAAAATGATGGCCTATGAGGAAGGTCCCTACGGGGAGATCGACGTCTTCCAGGTCTTCGAGGAATTTCTCCAGGAAGGATGGCACAAGCAGCCGGAGCGGTCCATGGTGGTTTGGCTGGCCCGCCTCTTCCGCTCCCTCACCCGGCGTCGCTTCGGTCTCTTCGAAGACACCTTCCCGGTTTTGGAGGAGCTGGAGGGGGAATACCAATTGGGGATTGTCTCCGACGCCCAGTGGGTGTTCAGCGAACCGGAAATACGGATGCTGGGGTTAGCCAAATTTTTCGACCCCATTGTTCTCTCCTCCCGCTATTTTGTCCGCAAACCCGATCCCCAAATCTATGCACACGCCCTCAAGGCCATGCGCATTAAACCCGCGGAGGCCTTGTATGTGGGTAACGATCCGGAAACAGATGTGCTCGGTCCCCAGACCATTGGCATGCCGGTGATCCTCATCGACCGTGGGGATTGCCTCCGTAACTCGCCGGTGCCCCGCATCCGGGACTTGAGGGAACTGCCGGGAATTATAAAGAAAATATTCCATGCTTGAGTTCCCTGCTGAAGGGAGCAGTGGGCACCAGGCACTGCGCGGTTTCCGAGAAGGGCCCTGATGGAGCTTCCGCCTCCTGGATAAATGGCCATTCTTGCCCTTGCTGCCGGGGCTATTCCCCAGGGGCTGCGGCCCTGGATTTTTCTGCCATTCCCCCCCTTTATTTCCGCCGGAAGATGCTTAGGATATGAGGAATTAAGGACAAAGGAGGGGCTATGACGGCGACTATACAATGGCGTGGAAATTGGGAAGAGGCGGCGGCTGAGGCCAAGAAGGCCAATCTGCCCTTGTTGTTGGAGCTTTATTTGGAAGGCTGCCCCCACTGCCAGCGGCTGGACCGGGAAACCCATGGGGATGCGGCCGTGGCTATGGCCCTCAATGCCCGCTTCATTCCCGTGCGCCTGGAAGGTCGCAGCCACATGGAACTGGTGCAAAAACTGGGAGTCCGGGGCGCGCCCACTACCCTCATCTTTACCCCGGAGGGCAAGGAACTGCGGCGTTTTGCCGGCTTTTTGCCCCCCCAGGAATATCTCCAGGAAATAGAAAAAGCCCCTTGAAGGGAGCCTCTCCATCCCGCTCTTTTCTCTTTCCGGGGCCATTTCTGGTTTGCTAATCCCGGCGATTTTGCATAAGATTAAGACGTCGGCCTGCAGGGCTTCCGGAGCCCCGGCTTAAATCCAGAAACAGGGTATTGCATGAGATTGAGCCTGAAGCCACAGCTTTGGGCCTGGGCTTTGGCCCTTCTGGTTTTGGCTTCGCCCCTGGCGGCCAAGACGGAAGAAGGCCTGGACCTCACGGCCCGTTCCTTCGTGATCATGGACGCCAATACCGGCGATATTCTGCTGTCCTATAACCCCCAGCTCTTTTGGCCCCCTGCCAGCACCCTCAAGGTGATGACCGCCATGTATGTGGTGGAACACCTGAAAATGGATGATAAG
Source organism: Syntrophobacterales bacterium (assembly GCA_020060385.1). GTDB lineage: Bacteria > Desulfobacterota > Desulfobaccia > Desulfobaccales > 0-14-0-80-60-11 > SURF-52. Next base: position 58,348 of record JAGVAH010000028.1, read on the forward strand.
GTCACGGTGAGCCCCCACGCGGCTGCGGCCCCCCCCTCCAAGATCGGCATCAAACCCGGGGAAGTCTACACCGTGAAAGAGCTGCTCTATGCCTTGCTGCTCAATTCCGCCAATGACGCGGCCCGGGCCCTGGCCGAGCGGGTGAGCGGCAGCGAGGAGGCCTTTGCCCGGGATCTTACCCGGCAGGTGCGGCAGTGGGGAGCCTATCGCACCACCCTGGCCACCGCCAACGGCTTGCCCGCGGACAACCAGTACTCCACGGCCCAGGACCTGGCTTTGATGCTGAAAAAGGCCATGGAGAACCCGGAATTGGCGAAGATCATGGCTACCAAGTATTACCACATCCAGGGTGAGCGGGAGCTGCGCAATCACAACCGTTTCTTGTTTACCACCCCCCTGGCGGTGGGGGGTAAGACCGGCTTTACCCGGGCCTCCAGGCACACCTACGTGGGCATGTTTCGCAAGGATGACCGGGCCATCATCATCTCCCTGATGGGGAGCAAGCAGAAATGGGCGGATTTGCGCCCTCTGATTGAGAAGGGCTTTGAGTTGGAGGGCGCTCCCATCGCCAAGCTGCCCCCTCAGGAGGAAAAACTCCGGTTCCCCAAGAGACATACCGGTAAATATGCGGCGACCAGCGGCAAATCCAAACTGCGGCGGGCCCCCAAGGTGGCCATGGGTTCCGCCACCGCCTTGCCCGGAAAAAAAAGAAGCCGCCTCAATAAAAAGAAATCCAAAGGCCACGAGCATTAACTTTTCCGGTTAGAGTGCCCCTGTTAATGAAGGGTCTATTCAATAAAATAAAGAACTTGCCTACCCGCCGACGTTTTGTGGTCTCCACCATTCGCAAAGGCGACAACGCCTTTGAGACCGCGGTTTTTGAGGCCAATTTTTTCTATCTGCCCCGGAGCTGGTCCCGGCCGGTACTGGTGGTGCCTGCCACTACGAAGGATGAGGCTTGGGAGACCCATTACCTGCTGACGGACAGGCTGACCAAGGAATATCCCCTCCGTATTTTTCAGGAATATTCTTGATTTTTTTCTTGGGGGAAGAGGTTCTCTATCCACCTCTGTGAGGCCTCCCATGCCCACCAGTTGCGGCTTTTACGAGAAACGCGCCAGATTAAAGATTTAAGAAAGGAATACCGATATAAGATCAAAATAGCTTGGTTTTTTACTAGGCATCGAAAGGGCAAACTACTCCGAAAGGGTAGGACGCAAAGTCTCCGACCTACAGCCCCCGGGCCATGGTAGCGGGATTGCCGAAATGCAGAGGCGATCTATGTTGCTAGGGGCTCGACTTTGGTCGGCCCCTTTCATTTTTCTCGGATATGGCGCCACTTGGGATAACAAAGCATAGACTCCCCGGCAGCAGGGCGGATGCCCTCCCGGGAAGTTTATCTCCTGCAGGCGGATGAGGCTGATCATGCCGGTTAAGAAGAGGTCATTGAAACCAAGGCGGGAACGGGGCAGCGTCGTCATGGAGATGGCTCTTACCTTGCCCGTCTTGCTGATGATGGTGGCCGGAACCATCGATATCGGCCTCCTTTTTTGGGAAAAGGAGGTCCTCACCAACGCCTCCCGGGAGGGCGCCCGGGCAGGGGCCAGGGCCACGATTAGCGGCAAGCCGGAACAAACGACGGTGGAAGGGGTCAGGTCCATAGTCCAGGCTTACCTGGATAATTACAACTTGCGGGATGATTCAGGCGCCCCCATCACCTTGGTGAATGGCACGAATTTTACCTATGAATGGGACTTTGGCCATAATCCTCCCATATTGTCGGTGGAACTCAAGAATATACCGGTAAAGATGCTGATGCTCCCCAATATCGACCGGCTGTTTGGGGGGACATTCAGTAATGTCGTTTATTTAAACGCCAAGACCACCATGGCGCCGCAGTGGTTAAGCACTTATCCCCCGTCTTAAGGTTTATGCATTTCCCCCATTACTGGCCCAAGCCTGGGGGCAGAAAAAAAGGAGGACATGTTGATGAAAAGGTTTAGGTTTTTTAACGGTCCCCCAGGGGAACGGGGCTCCATTACCCCGATCGTCGCCTTGGGCCTGCTGGCCTTTGCTGGGTTTATGGCTCTGTCCATCGACCTGGGCCAGCTTTACATGGTGAAGAACGAGGTGCAAAACGTGGCGGATGCCGCGGCCCTGGCGGCCGCCAAGAAGCTGATCCAGGACAAAAACAGCGACGGAGTGGCGGAAGTCTACTGCGCGGAGGCCATCCAGACCGCCATTGACTATGCCAAAGAAAATTGCTCTTTCGGAGTCACGTCACCCATCACCATCACCGCCGCGGATGTCACCATCGGCAAATGGAATCTGGTCACCAAGCAGTTCGATGCCACCGGCTGCACCGACGGCACCACCACCCCCATCCAGGTTAATGCCGTGCGGGTGAACGTCAACCGGGGCGGAGGGGAAGGGGGCAACGACAAGGTTTCCACCTTTTTCGGCAGTGTGCTGGGCGTGGGCGAGAAGGATAAGGATGAAGAGGGAAAGCTGATAGAAAGCAGCCCCAACAAACTGAGCGTCGCCGCTTCCTCGGTGGCCATGCTGGGGCTGGCGGGCACCAGCGCCCTGGATCTCCCCTTCGCGGTGTCCACCAATTGGCCCGCGGGAGGAACGCCCCTGACCTATAACGGCATCCAGCGCATCCTGGAGAAGTTCGCTCCCACCCCGGCCTATGCCAGTGATCCCCAAACGTACACCTGGAAGGATCTGGGAGGCAGCAACCTGGACACCACCCGGGCCACCTTTGTCATGCCCCTATACTCGGAGCGCACCAGCCTGACCAAACTGCAGCAGTACATTAAGGGGCCGAACACTTCTGGAGGACTGCAGTACCCCCAGGTGACGGTGGGTCAGAAGGTCTATCCCATCAGCGAATATCTCTGGGGGTCTAATATCAAAAACAATTTCACCTACTGGAAAACCCGGTTCAACGCCGTGGATAAATCCAAGACGAACGGCAAGTGGCGGGTGACTGCGGCGGTCTATAGCACTACCCCGGTAACCTCGGCCCTGCCCCAGAATTCCTGGTTTAAGCTGGCCTCCAGGCTCTTGCCCGGAGTCTCCCAGGCCCATGCCTGCATGTCTTACACCGTGCCCGCGGTCTATGTCCAGGGTTTCATCGAATTGGATGTGACGAATATTGTGTGTCCTTCCAACTGCACCACCGGCGATCAATCATATTCCTCCAGCTGCCGGAACCAATGCTATGCCACCGTTGAGGTGCCGTTGAATCAGAACACCGTCAGCACGGATGCGGGGAGCAACCCCATTCCTTATCAAAAGGACTACAAGGACATGAATAGCTCGGCCAACAAGGTGGGAGTCTTTGCCTCGGTGCCGCGGCTGGTAAAATGATGATTTGAGGTCATCGAGTTTGCCGGTGAGAGACTTACCCACTCTCACCATTTTCTCCCTCCGGGCGGGGGCGGGAGAAGGCAAGCGGGGGAGACAGCCTTGGGGCTGCCTCCCCCGGGTTTTTTTCTTTAACTGACGTCCACCCGTTTGATGCCCTCCAAGGTAAAGACTTCCTGCACGGCCTGGCGCTGGGGGTGTACGGCCCGCTGCCTGAGGAGGAAGGTCATGGTCACTTCCTCCTTTTCCCGGTCCTTGCCCATACCGGAATTGACCACCTTGAAGCCGTGGAGGTCAATGATCTCCTGGACGCGTTCCACCTGCCCGGGCAGGTCTTGGGAAACCACGACCAACTCCTGATACCAATCCCGGCGCAATCTTTTCTCCACCGGCTTCAACCCTACAAGGGCAAGCACGGTAATAGCCGCCACCGCGCCGCCATAGAAATAGAAGCCGGCGCCCACGGTCAGGCCCACGGCGCAGACCACCCAGACGCAGGCCGCGGTGGTCAAACCCCGGATGGTGTCTTTACTGCGGATGATCACCCCGGCCCCCAGGAAGCCGATGCCGGTGATGGCCTGGGCGGCGATGCGCCCCGGATCCACCTGCAGGTTGATCCCTGGAACCCCGCCCTGATATTTGTGGAAAAGGTACTCGGAGACCAGCATGATCAAGGCGGAGCCCAAGGAGAGGAGGAGATAGGTGCGCACCCCCGCAGGCCGGCCGTGCATTTCCCTCTCCAGGCCCACGGCCCCTCCCAGGAAGGACGCCAGGAGCAGCCGAAAGATGACTTCCAGGTCAGTGATCATGTGGCTTCAACCCCCCAGACGGCTATGCCGGCCCGGTCAGCCTCCTGAAGCATCTCGGCCCGGTCGAACATCAGGCTCTTGCCCGCTTCCACGGCCAAGACCGCGGCCCGCACTGCCGCCATGGTCTGGATGGTCTCCCGGCCCACCGCGGGGACATCAAACCGCAGATCCTGGTCGGGCTTGCTCACCTTGACCACCACCGCGCCGGGCCCGGCCAGCAGCCCGCCCCGGCGGATGGCCTCATCCGTGCCTTCAATGGCCTCCAGGGCCACTACCACCTGGCGGCGCACCACCACGCACTGGCCGATATCCAGGCGGCCGATCTCCTTGGCCGCCTTAAACCCGTAATCGATGTCCCGGCGTTCTTCGGGATTAGGGGCGCGGCGGCTCAATTGGCCCGGAGAGGCCAGAATTTCTTCCATGAACAGGGTGGAAGGCGCGATCTGGATGCCTTCTCCCTCCAGTTCCGCGGCCACGGCCCGGAGCAGCCGGTCGTCTTTGCCCGCGCCCACCCGGCGGATGAGGCTGAGGGCCCGAAGATCCGGGCGGAAGTGGCGGAAGAGGCGGCCCCGGGTGATGCCGCCCACCATCACGGCTTGGCTCACCCCCTCTTTTTTAAAGATGCGGATGATCTTGCCCAGCTGGCCCACGTAAATCCAATGGCAGCGATGCACCAGAGACGCCAACGCCGGGTCAGTCTCACCCTGATGCGCCACGGCAATGACCTGGAAGCCTTGATTTCTGGCGGCTTCCGCAAAGAGGAGGGGGAACTGGCCCTTACCCGCGATTAAGCCGATGTTCTCGGACATCCGCTGGCAACAGCCCCCGTTCTGAGGATTCCAGGAAACGGAGCAAATGTTGAACTTCCGGAGTTTGGGGAATTTCTTGTTGAATCCGGGCCATAGCCTCTTTCTGTTTCAGTTCCGAGAGGAACAAGAACTCATAGGCCCGCTTTAGATTCTGGATGGTGGCGTCGCCAAAGCCCAGACGCTTCAGTCCCACCAGGTTCAGGCCCACTATTTTGGCGCGGTTGCCCACGGCCATGGCATAAGGGGGGACATCCCGGTGCACTGCCGAGCACCCGCCGATGAAGGCATGGCGGCCGATACGGCAGAACTGGTGCACCGCGGAGAGGCCACCCAGATTGGCGTGGTCTTCCACGGTTATATGCCCGCCCAGGGTGGCGACGTTGGACATGATGATCCCATTGCCCACCTGGCAGTCGTGGGCGATATGGGTGTAAGCCAGAAACAGGTTGCCGTTGCCGACGCTGGTGACGCCGCCGCCCCCCGCGGTGCCCCGGTGCATGGTGGCGAATTCCCGGATGGTGTTGTCATCGCCGATGACCAGCCGGGATTCTTCCCCCTTGAACTTCAGGTCTTGGGGGATCTCCCCCAACACCGCGAACTGGAAAATGCGGCACCGGGCCCCGATGGTGGTAAAATCACGGATTACCACGTGGGGGCCGATTTGGCTCTCCGGCCCAATGACCACCTGGCCTTCAATAATGGAGTAAGGGCCCACGGTTACTCCCGGGCCCAGTTGCGCGGCTCCATCCACGATGGCGGTGGGGTGAATTGCGGGCATGATCACTCCCCCTCCACGCCCACTGAGGCCATGAGCTCCGCCTCGGTCACCACTACCTGGTTTACCAAGGCCTTCCCTTGCATCTTCCAAAATTTTTTACCGCTGCGCAGGGTTTCCAATTCCATGATCAATTGGTCCCCGGGAACCACGGGTTTGCGGAAACGCACCTTGTCGGCGCCCAGGAGATAGATCAAAGGATTTCCCAGATTCTCCGGGGTGGACAGGAAAGCCAGGATGCCCCCCACCTGGGCCATGGCTTCGATGATGAGCACCCCGGGCATAATGGGCCGCCCGGGAAAGTGGCCTTGGAAAAAGGGTTCATTAATGGAGACGTTTTTCATCCCCACGATCCTTTTTCCCAATTCCACGCTGAGGATACGGTCCACCAGGAGAAACGGGTAGCGGTGGGGCAGGATGCCTTTAATCTCTTCCACATTCAGGGATTGGGGCTGGCTCATTCTTGGAGCTCCTCAGCGGTCTTAGCGGCCAGTTCCGATACGCGTTTCTCCAATTCTTTCAGGCGCCGATAGATTTCCGGCAATTTCGCCAGGTGGCTGACAATCCGCAAGGTTTCCTGGTGAGGCCGGGCCGGGGAGCCTGAAACCGTAAGACCCGCAGGCAGGGAGTGGGGGACTCCGGATTGGGCCGCCACCTGGACGCCGTCTCCCAATTCAATATGGCCCAATATACCCACCTGGCCCCCCAATCCCACTCCTTTCCCCAGTTTACTGGACCCGGCCACCCCCACCTGGGCCACCAGGAGGGAATGTTCCCCCACCGTGACATTGTGGGCCAGGTGCACCAGGTTGTCTATTTTCACCCCTCGCCCCACCCGGGTCTCCCCCAAGGCGCCCCGGTCGATGGTGCAATTGGCTCCGATTTCCACGTCGTCCTCGATAACCACAGTGCCCAATTGGGGAATTTTCTGGTGTCCCTCTGGCCCTTGGACAAATCCGAAGCCGTCGGCCCCGATTACCGTGCCGCTGTGGACGATGACCCGCTGTCCCAGGATGCAGCGCTCCAGGATGGTAACATTGGGATAAAGGAGGGTGTCGGCCCCGATTTGTACCTGATCTCCCAAAACGCAGCCGGGCATAATGGTCACCCGGTCCTCCAGCCGCACGCCGTTGCCGATGCAGGCCAGGGGTGAGATAGAAACCTCCTGGCCTATTTTCACCCCCTGGCCCAGAAAGGCCAGGGGACTTACGCCGGGCCAGCGGCTCCGGGGAGGGGCGAACAGCGCTGCTGCCTGGGCATAAGCCAGGTAGGGATGGGGCACGATGATCAGAGGTCGCGCCAAGTCGGCCTGGTCGGGGCCGACGATGAAGGCCGCGGCCTGGCTTTGGGCCGCCAGGCGGGCGTAACGTTTCTGGGTGATGAAGGTGATCTCCTGCGGAGTGGCGCGATCAATGGCGGCAATCCCCTGAATCACCAGGCCCGCAGGTCCCTGGAGTTTTCCTCCCAGCAGGGCCGCCAATTCACCAAGGGTGTGTTCCACGGTGGAAATTAACGGCCAAAGTGGCTGCGCACTTTCTCAGTGATGTCCATTGATGGATTATAGAACAACAACCCGGAAAGACGCTTATCTAAAACTAAATCCAGCTTGTTATCTTTGGCCACGGTGTCAACAGCCTGTTGCAGTTTGCGCAGCAAAGGCTCCTTTTCCTTCTGTTCCAATTGGGCTAATTGTTTGTCTGCATCCTGCACCCGGCGTTGAAATTCACTGGCCTTTCTATTGAGTTCTTCCTGGCGCTTTTTCTTGGCATCTTCCTTCATCACCGCGGCCTGTTTCCGGAATTCCTCCACCATGCGACCTATTTCTTTATCCTGTCTTTGGAGGTCTCTGCCCAATTCGTCGCTTTTGCGCTTGAGGCTGTCTTGAATCCTTTTCCCTTCTGTGGATTTTCCCAGAATGTCGGCGCTGTCCACTACGCCTATCTTGAAATCCGCGGCTCCTGCCGCCAGGGGCATTAGCACCAAACTCAGAGTTAATAACCAACCAAGGCCTAGTTTAAACATTTAAAACCTCCCGAGATTAGCCAAGATAATCACCTCCAACAGGTGATTCTCAAAAAAAATTCTTACCTTTCCCTTGCCTGCAACCTGCTGCAGTCCCTGGATCAGAACTGGCTGCCCACGGTGAATTCCCAGTTGCTATGTTTCTCCCAGGATCTGGGCGCCAGGTTATAGCCCCATTCCACCCGCAAGGGGCCCATGGGCGAGAACCACCTAAACCCCACTCCCACCGAAGTGCGCAAGAAGGGATTAACCATGTTGCCGCCGTAAACATTACCCGCGTCGAAAAAGACGGTGCCCATCACTCCTAGCTTCGTAAGCAGGGGAAAGCGATATTCGACGTTAAGCTGCAGGAACTTGTCGCCCCCGATGCGGTCGTTCGTCGAGGGATCCCGGGGGCTGATATCAGCATATTTAAACCCGCGGATGGAGTCAATGCCCCCCAGATAAAACTTCTCGTACGCGGGCAGGGCGCCCCAGGGTAGTCTTTGCATATAACCGAAGCGCCCGTGCAAGACACCCACGGTCTTCCAGAAGAGAGGGAAATACCAGCCTGATTCCGCGACATAACGCATGAACGCGGTATCTCCTCCCAAGCCGGCCATTTCCAGAGCGAAGCTGTTGTCAGAGCCCCGGGTGGGATTAAAGATGGCATCCCGGGAATCCCGCCTGATGGACGCGGAAACGGCGCTGGTATTATGGATGGTCGCGGCTTCCTGCAATACCGCTGAGGCATTGGCCTGCAGGCCGCTAAGTTTGACATTTTCAAAGCGATACATGCCGTAGACCCGGGTATACTTCCAACGCAAGGGATGGCCGAACCGTACATCCCCGCCCCAGCTAACCCGGGTATATTCGTTGTAGTCCCGGGCCCAATTGAAAGCGTCAAAACCCGCGGACAGGGGCCGGTCAAAGAGGTAAGGTTCTGTAAAACTCAGCCGGAAACGGTGGGAGATGGCGCCGATGATTCCCTGCACCTTCAATTGCTGCCCCCGGCCGAATAGATTGTTCTGGCTGACTTCCACCAATCCCACTAACTTGTCCTGGGTGCTGTAACCCGCGCCGAGTCCGAAGGTGCCGGTAGGTCTCTCTTTAACCGTAATCTTGAGATTCATCCGGTCTGGGGCGCTACCCGGATTGGTGCTGAAGTTCACATCTTCAAAATACTCCAGACGCCGCAGGTTCTTAATGCTTTCTTTGAGCTTGGTGGCGGAGAACATCTCCTGCTCGTAAACCCGCAACTCCCGACGGATCACCTTGTCCCGGGTCCTGACATTGCCGGCGATTTCAATGCGGTCGAAATAGATCTTCCGGCCTTTGTGCATATCGAAGGTCACATCCACCGTCAGATCCTGGTCATTTTCCTTCACCAACGGCACGATATCAGCATTGGCGTACCCGAAGTCCGCATAAAAATCAGAGAGGGTGGTCAGATCTTTTTGCACCACCTCCCGGCTGTAAATCTTTTCTTTGGGCAGGTCGATGAGCTCCGCGAGCTTAGCCTTTTCCTCCAGAAGTTCTCCCTGGAAATCGACCTTGCCCACTTTATACTGGGGGCCTTCCTCCACGGGGATGGTGATATAGATATTTTTCCCCTGAATATCAATCTTGGGTTCCCCAACTTTGGCTTTGATGAATCCATGGTTGAAATAATAGGCCGCGATTTTTTCCAGATCCCGCTCCAGGACATCCTTGGTCAGTTTTCCAGAGCCGGTGACGAAAGAAATAATGCTTTTTTCTTTAGTCTCCATCACCTTTCTCAGGTCTTTGGCCTTGACTGACCTGTTGCCCGTAAAATTGATTTCCTTGACCCCCACTTTTTCGCCTTCGTTGATGTGCAGCACCAGGTCGGTTTCGGTCTTGGTCACCGGTATTAGTTCATAGGTCACCTTGGCTTCATAATAACCCTTATCCCGATAAAGATTGATGATCTTATTGATATTTTCCTTGATGGCCGTTTCCGAAGCCACCATGAAAGGTTTGAGGTCGGTTACCTCCAGGATCTTGTCCTTTTTGATCTTGTGCTGGCCCTTGACAATGATCTCTTTAATGGCCGGTTTTTCCTGGACCAGCAAGGTTAGGACCCGTCCCTCCGGGGTGTCGCTGACATCGATTTTCACATCCGTGAAATACCCCATCTTATAGACGGCCTTGATATCATCCCGGAGACGTGAAGGGGAGATGATTTCTCCCTCCCGGGTCTGCATGACGCCCAGGATGGCGTCCTTCTCAATGCGGCGGTTTCCTTTGATGATAATGCGATTGATTCGTTCTTTCCCCAGGATCTTGAGGCTCACGTCCTGGGCCAGCTGGCGGCTGAGACCGGCAAGGGCCTTAAGCCCCGTGCCTTGAAGTTTGACGGGGGCCGTGGGGGCCCGGCGGGAGAGGTCCAGGATCTTGGCCTCCAGGGCCAGGGCATCACCCACGATGATCAATTGGCCCAGAATAACCACATCGGCGCCCACCTTGCGGCCGATATCCTGGGCCAGGGTCTCCGTCAGCGGCTCCTGGATCTTGGCCAGCTCCCGGTGCAATTCCTCCTGGGAGACCAGGGTAAAACCCTCGGTCTTGAGACGGTCCTGCATTTCCTGGCGCACCTTTTCCCCCAAGAACTCCATGGGCGTCTTGCTGACGACGCTAAAAGGCAGAACCGCCACTTTTTTTAAGGCTATCTCTGGTTCCTGGGCCAGGGCGGGCCAGGAGCAGGCTATCACTAAAAAGATTGGAAATATCAGGCGTTTTAACACCTCATTCCCCCTGTAAAAATACCGCCTTGCCGTCCACCAGGGTGACCCGGCGATCCAAAGCCTGGGCTAACTCCATATTGTGGGTGACGATGACCGAGGTGAGACCCCGCTCCCGGTTAAGCTGGAGCAACAGCTCCTGCAACCGGGCCCCGCTCTTGGGGTCCAGATTGCCGGTGGGCTCATCCGCCAAGAGCACCTCCGGATCGAGCACCAGGGCCCGGGCTACAGCCACCCGCTGCTGCTCGCCCCCGGAAAGGGTGGAGACCCGGTGGGTCAGGCGCGCCTCCAGCCCCACGCTGGCCAATATGGCCTCGGCTCGCTGCCGGATCGAGGCATAGGGCTCCCGGGCGATCAATCCGGGTATCATCACATTCTCCAGGGCGTTGAACTCCGGGAGCAGATGGTGAAATTGAAAGACAAAGCCCACCTTCCGGTTCCGGAAACTCGCCAAGCGGCGGTCATCCAGGGCGAAGACCTCTTCCCCCTCCCAGAGCACCTCTCCCCCGGAGGGACGTTCCAGAGTTCCCAGGATATGGAGCAAGGTGGACTTGCCCACCCCGGAGGCCCCGACGATGGCCAGGGTCTCCCCCCGGAAGATTTCCAGATCCACCCCCTGGAGCACTTCCACCAGGATGCCGTTGTGTTTAAAGGTCTTGGTTAGCCCGCGGAGCCGGATTTTTACAGACCTCTCCTCTGGGCGTCCGCCTACCATATCACTTTCCCCTATGGGCGTCAATGCAGCTTCCTCTTCAGAGATTTTATTACCGGCAAGCAGCCCCAAACCCTGACGCCATCTGCGTGATAGATTCTGGCAGCCTCCTTCTTATTCATAGCGGATCGCCTCCACCGGGTCCAACCGGGCCGCCTGCCAGGAGGGATAGAGGGTGGCCACAAAACTGATGGCCAGGGCCGCGCCGATGATCAACACCAGGTCCAGCCCCTGCACCTGCACCGGCAGGGTGGAGATATAGTAAACGTCCCGGGGCAGCTTGATGAACTCATACTGCTTCAGCAGGGCGCAGAGGAACAGCCCCAATCCCACCCCGATGGTGGTGCCGATACACCCGATGACCATGCCCTTGAGGATAAAGATCTGCATGATGCTCTGCTGGGTGGCGCCCATGGATTTGAGGATGGCGATGTCCTTGGTCTTTTTCATGACCATCATGAACAGGGTGCTGGCAATGCCGAACGCGGCCACCAGGATGATCAGGGTGAGGATGATGAACATGGCGATCTTTTCCAGCTTCAAGGCGGAGAAGAGACTGCGGTTCATCTGCATCCAGTCCTTGGTGGTGAAGGGGGGCCCTAATTTTTGCTGGATGGCCGCGGCGATGCGGTCCGCGGCGTAGATATCCTTCACTTCCACTTCCAGGCCGGTGACCCGGTCTCCCAGACCCAGGAACTGCTGCAAGGAGGGGATGCTGGTATAGACCAGGGTGTTGTCGAATTCGTACATCCCGGAATGAAAAATGGCGCTCACCCGGAAGGGTTTCATCCGGGGCATCCGGCCCATGGGGGTGAGGGTGCCCAGGGGGGAGATGATGTTCAGATAGTCGCCGATGTTCAGATTCAGGTTGCGGGAGAGTTCGTTGCCGATGGCGATGCGGGGCGGTTCCCCCGGGGCCCCCTCCGCCAGGTCGGCAAAGCGTCCCCTCGACACTTCCAGGCCCCGGGGTCCGCCCTTGCGGATAGTATTGAGGTCCAGGCCCCGGATCACCCCCCCGGAGATATTGCCGGGCGCGGAGAGCATCACCTGGGTATAGATGAAGGGGTAGACGTCCACCACCCCGGGGACGGTTTTGACCCGGGCCGCCATCTGGCGGTAATCCGTCAGGCTGGTGCCGTGCTTGAGGAGGATGATGTGGGCGTTGACGCTGAGGATCTTCTTCTTCAGGTCCTGGTCAAAGCCGGTCATCACCCCGATGACCACGATGAGGGCCATGACCCCTACCGCCACGCCGGCCACGGAAATCAGGGTGCTCCAGGAGATGAAGCCTTTTTGCCGTTTGACCCCCCGCAGGTAGCGCAGAGCCACGAAAGTCTCGAAAAAACCCAAACTCGCGGGGTCTCCTTTAGCTTTTACTCATGGCGGATTGCCTCCACAGGATCCAGACGGGCCGCCTGCCAGGAGGGATAGAGGGAAGCGGCGATGGTGATGGCCATGGCCGCCACGATAATATAGAGGAGATCCAGGACCTGGATCTGCACCGGCAAGGTGTTCAGATAATAGATGTCCTTAGGTATCTTGATGAATTGATACCTTTTCAAAACCTCGCAAAGAGTCAATCCCCCTAAGGTCCCCAGGGAAACACCCACTGCGCCGATACAAGAGCCGCTCAGCAGAAAGATCTGGATGACACTGCCAGTTTTGGCCCCCATGGACCTGAGGATGGCGATGTCCCTGGTCTTCCGCATGACCATCATGAACAGAGTACTGGCGATGCCCAGGGCGGCCACCAGGATGATCAGGGTCAAGATGATAAACATGACGACCTTTTGCATCTGTAAGGCCAAAAAAAGGGGACGGTGCATCTTTTGCCAGTCCCGGCTGAAAAAGGGGGGGCCCAGTTTGGCGTCAATGGCCTTAGCCACCCGGTCAGCGGCATAGATATCCGCTACCTGCACCTCCAGGCCGGTGACCTGATTTCCCAACCCCAAGAACTCCTGCATCCTGGGAATACTGAGAAATATGAGCCCTGAATCGAATTCATACATGCCCGCATGGAAAATGGCGCTAACCCGAAAGGTCTTCATGCTGGGCTGCCGTCCCGTGGCGGTGACCCTTCCCAGGGGGGAAATGATGTTCAGGTAGCTGCCCACCTGGAGATTTAACTTCTGGGCCATCTCGTTGCCGATGGCGATGGCCGGGGATTCCTCCGGTCCCTTGGCCGTCAGGTCCTGCCAACGACCCTGCTGCAATGCCAATCCCTGGGGGCCCCCAGCCGCCAGTACGGCCGGATCGATGCCCCGCAGCACTCCCCCGGCCAGGCCCCCCGCCCCGGAGATCATCACCTGGGTATAGATGAAGGGATGCACGCCCCTCACCCCCGGCACCGTTTTTACCTTGTGGGTCACCTGCTCGTGGTCGGTGAATTGGGCCCCTCCCTTCAAGAGAAGGATATGGGCGCTGATTCCCAGGATCTTTTTGGTCATTTCCTGGGTGTAGCCGGTCATCACCCCGATAACCACGATGAGGGCCATGACTCCCAAGGCCACACCGGCCATGGAAATAAAGGAGCTCAGGGAAATGAACCCCTTTTGCCCCTTGATTCCCCTTAAGTAGCGCAGAGCCACGAAAGTCTCAAAAAGACCCAAGACTCTCACCTTTCCGGTCGCATTTGGGGGAAGAGGATCACATCCCGGATGGAAGGGGAGTCGGTGAGGAGCATCACCAACCTGTCAATGCCGATGCCTTCCCCCGCGGTGGGGGGCATGCCGTGCTCCAGGGCCAGCAGAAAATCTTCGTCCACTGCGGGTGGCTCTTCCTCGTCGCCGGCCAATCTGGCGGCCACCTGCTTCTCGAAGCGTTCCCGCTGGTCATCCGGGTCATTGAGCTCGGAGAAGGCGTTGGCCATCTCCCGGCCGGCGATGAACAGCTCGAAGCGGTCCACCACCTCCGGGTCGGTGTCGCTCTTCCGGGACAGAGGCGAGGTCTCCAGGGGGTAGCCCAGGATAAAGGTGGGTTGCTGCAGGTGGACCTCCACCAAGAGGTCGAAGAGCTTGGTCAGGGCTCGGCCGTAACCCTCCCCGGGCCGCAGGGTGATGCCTTCCTTCTGGGCCAGGGCCACCAGGGCCTCCCGGTCCCGGACCACCTCCCGGGGGATGCCGCCCACCGCGGTGAGGGATTCCCTCAGGTCCAGGCGCCGCCAGGGGGGGGTGAGATCGATCTCCTGGCCCTGGTATTGGAGCTTCAGACTCCCCAGGAGATTTTGGGCCACGTGGGCCACGAGCTCCTCCGTCAGGGTCATCAGGTCTTCATAGGTGGCATAGGCCTGGTAAAACTCCAGCATGGTGAACTCCGGATTATGCTGGATGGACAGACCCTCGTTGCGAAAATTGCGGTTGATCTCGAAGACCCGTTCCAGCCCCCCCACCACCAGGCGCTTCAGGTAGAGTTCCGGGGCGATGCGCAGATAGAGGTCCATATCCAGGGCCATATGATGGGTGATGAAGGGCCGGGCCGTGGCCCCCCCGGGGAGGGGCTGCATCATGGGGGTTTCCACTTCCAGGAAGCCCCGGCCCTCCAGGAATTGCCGCACCAGGCGGATAATGGCCGTGCGCTGCATAAAAACCTCCCGCACCTGGGGATTGACCATCAGGTCCAGATAGCGCTGGCGGTAGCGGGTCTCCACGTCCGTGAGGCCGTGGTATTTCTCCGGCAGGGGTTTCAGGGACTTGGTGAGGAGGGTGAGCTTGTTGACCGCCAGGGTCAGTTCCTGGGTGCGGGTGCGGAAGAGGGCGCCCTCGAAGCCCACGATGTCTCCCAGGTCCAGCTTCTTAAAGAGGGCGAAGGCCTCGTCCCCTACCACTTGCCGCTGCACGTAGGCCTGAATGCGCTCCCCGCTGCCGTCCTGGATATGGCAGAAGGAGGCCTTGCCGAACTCCCGGATCAGCACTAGGCGGCCGGCCAGGCGGAAATCCTGGTGCAACTCTTCCAACTCCGGGCCGCCTAAGGAGTCGTATTGCCCCCGCACCATGGCGATGCTGTGACTGGGGTGGTAGCGGTTGAAAAAGGGGTCGATCCCTTGTTGGCGGAGTTCCGCCAGCTTTTCCCGTCTCTGGCTGATGATGCGGTCGGATAAGGACATTTTTAAACCTAAAGAAATTTGGGCAAAATCTAAGGAGATGATTCTTAAAACTTTAGATTTTTAGATTATTACCGAGATATAGTCAACCCCTAATCAGGGGGCCTGGGGACTGCCGGGACGTGCACGCCCCGGGGCTTTCTCTCCCCCTCCGGGGGTGTCCGGGAATATCTGGACCTACCGGGATGGCGGATGGCATCCTTTACCATGCGCTCCCAACATGACGCTTTTCAATTTAGATGATTTCCTGTCCTGGACATTAATTAATGCTTGTAGTTCAGTTTTAGTTTTTTATTTATGCTATAATAAACAATAAAGATCACGATAGCGGTGCCCGGACCCGGCCCCCTGGGGCTCCGGGCTTTAATATTTTTGACTTTCGAAAAAATTCGCGCATAATTTTTGTAGATAACTAGAGTTTCTGCTAAAATGCCCAAGTGAAAATGTTCTCCCTGGAGACCTTTGAACTGGAAGTGAACACCACTGGCGGCACCGACATCCTGGATCTCACGCCCGGGGTGGCTGCCAAAGTGCGGCAGAGCGGCCTGACCGATGGCTTGCTCAATCTCTTCATCTCCGGGTCCACTGCGGCCTTGAGCACCATTGAATATGAATCCGGGGTGGTCAATGACCTCCGGGAGGCCATCGAGCGCCTCTTCCCCCGGGATCTGATCTATGAGCACGACGCCCGCTGGGGAGACGGCAACGGTTACTCCCACGTGCGGGCCGCGTTCCTGAAGCCTTCCCTAAATATCCCCATTGAGGATGGACGCCTGCTGCTGGGGACCTGGCAGCAGATCGTCCTCCTGGATTTTGACAACCGCCCCCGGCAGCGGCGCATCCGGGGCCAAATCATGGGGATCAGGCCGGCAAACGGGTGAGACCCTCCAAGCCCAGACCCTTAGACATGCCCCAAACCCAGCTCACCTTTGAAGACAATGCCTTGGCCCAGGCCTTATTTGGCCAGCAGGGTCAGCACCTGCGCATCATCGGCCGCGCCTTGGGAGTCAAGTTGCAGGTCCGGGGCAACCAGATAACCATGAACGGTCCCGAACCGGAGCTGGCCCTGGCCCGGCGGGTCTTGAGCGAACTATATGGCCTGCTCCAGGCCAATTATCCGGTCCATCCCCAGGATGTGCAGTACGCCATCAAGATCATCCAGGAAAAGGAAAACGCCTCGGTCCAAGACATCTTCCTGGACACCGTCTTTATCTCCGCCATGAAGCGGCGCATCTCCCCCAAGAGCCTCAATCAAAAGCGTTACCTGGAGGCCATGCGCCACCATGACATCGTCTTCGGCATCGGCCCCGCGGGCACCGGCAAGACCTATCTGGCCATGGCCATGGCCGTGGCCGCCTTGATGAATCAGGAGTTCATCCGCATCGTTTTGGCCCGGCCCGCGGTGGAGGCCGGGGAAAAGCTGGGATTCCTCCCCGGCGACCTCTATGAAAAGGTCAACCCGTATCTGCGGCCCCTGTACGACGCGCTCCATGATATGATGGACTTTGAAAAGGCCTCCCGCCTGGTGCAGCGGGGAGTGATCGAGGTTGCCCCCTTGGCTTTCATGCGGGGCCGCACCTTGAACGACTCCTTCGTCATCCTGGATGAAGCCCAGAACACCACCTCCGAGCAGATGATGATGTTTTTGACCCGGTTGGGCTTTGGCGCCAAGGCGGTGATTACTGGGGATGTGACCCAGATCGATCTCCCCGCGGGGGTGACCTCTGGTTTGGTGGAGGCCCGGGACCTGCTGGAAAACGTGGAGGGCATTGCTTTCGTTCACTTCACCGAACGGGATGTGGTGCGCCATCCCCTGGTCCAGGACATCATTCGCGCCTATGAAAGCCGCCGCGGCCGCCGGGCCGCAGCCACTCGGGACCCCGCCCATGCCTGAGAAAGAGACCCCGGAAAAGATCAGACGCATCTTCGGACAAGGGCGCTGGAGCTCTTTATTGAGCCGGCCCTTTGCCCTGACTTCCTTATCTCCCCGCCGCCCCGAGAGAATCCTCAAAATTCTCCTGCTTTTGGGACTGAGCCTGGCCATCACTCTCATCCTCACACCCCGGACCCATAAGCCCCTGCGCCAATACCAGGTGGGGGATATTGCCCAGGAAAACATCAAGGCCATCGGCACTTTTCTGGTGGAGGACGTGGAGATTACCGCCCAGCGGCAGCGGGAAGTGCTGGCCCAGACGCCCCCGGTCTTTGATCTGGATGAGCAGGCCGGGGCCAAGGTTGCCGACCGCCTGCGCCAGGCCCTGGAGTTCATGCGCCGCAAATATCAGGAGCTCTCCCAGGCCCCGGCCCCGGGAACGGAGCGGAGTGGGGCCCGGAGTAATGCCCACCCCAAATTTTCGGTGATTTACAAGGGACTGCTGGAACAGAAGCCCGAGTTCGACCGCCTGCTGGGGACCACTATCCCTAACTCCACTTTCCATCTCCTGGCCCGGGCCGAATTTTCCCCCCAGTTGGAGGCCCTGATCAACCAGGTATTGACCCAGTTTTTCCGCCAGGGCATCATCAGCAGCCGCAATCTGCTGACCCCGGAGCTCAAAGAGATTTTGGTGCGCCGCCTCTCTTCCGGGAAGGAGCAACTGGAACGCCCCCCCTTCTCCTTTGTGGACCTGGAGGACGCGCGCAAGCCGGTGGCCGGCTACTGCCGGGAGATGGCCGCGGATTTCACGGCCACGGAACGCTGGCTGGTCTGCGATCTGACCCAGTATTTGCTGGTTCCCAACGTTTCCCCTAATTACGCCGAAACCCAGGAGCGGCAGAAGGCCCGTTTAAAAGAACTGCGTCCCGCCTATTTCCAGGTGAAAAAGGGGGAGATGCTGGTCCGGGAAGGGGAGCGCCTTACCCCTCTGCATCTGGCCAAGCTCCAGGCCCAGAGCCGCATCTATCCAACGAGCCGCCGGGTGCTGATCTTTTTGGGCACCTTTCTCAGCCTCACCCTCTTCTTGGCCGTGACCTACGAGTTGGCCCGGGCCTCTCTGAGGCAATTTTCCCCCCGGCTCCGGGACCTGGTCTTTCTCTCCGTCCTGCTCCTGGTGGGTCTCATACTGAATAAGGCCATGCTGGGCCTGGGGGAGGCCGTCACCCGCATCCGCCCGGAGGTGGGCCAGAACCTCATCTATTTCCTGCCTGCGGGGCTGGCTGCCATGTTTGCCGCCATCTTCCTGGGCCTGGAAACCGGCGTGGGCATGGCGCTCCTTAGCGCCACCGTCACCGCCCTGCTCCTGGAAAAGCCTTTTCCCTTCTTCATCTATCTGGTGAGCGCCGGCTTAACCGGGGTTTGGGGGGTGAAAAATTGCCGGCAACACAGCGTCCTCATCAAGGCCGGCCTGGCCATCAGTCTGGTCAACCTGGCCATGGTCAGCGCCTTTAAACTGATGGAATTCCCCTTCACCGCCCAGGACCTGTTCATCGCCCAGGCCTTCGCCCTGGGGGGTGGGCTCCTCACCGGTGTTCTGGCCCTGGGCCTGACCCCCATCATCGAAGGCGGATTCCATTACTCCAGCAATATCCGCCTGTTGGAATTATTAAACTTGGACCAGCCCATCCTCAGGGAACTGATGCTCATGGCTCCAGGCACCTACCACCACTCCCTGGTGGTGGGCCAGATGGTGGAGGCCGCGGCCGAATCCATCGGCGCCAACCCCCTGGTGGCCAAAGCCGCGGCCTATTACCACGATATCGGTAAGGTGAAGAAACCCCTCTATTTCGTGGAAAACCAGCTGGGAGGGGAAAATAAGCACGAAAAACTGGCCCCCTCTTTGAGCGCCCTGATCCTCATCTCCCACGTGAAGGATGGCGTGGACCTGGCCCGAAAGCACAAACTGGGGGAGCGCATCGTCGACATTATCCAGCAGCACCACGGCAGCAGCTTCATCAGCTACTTCTTCCATAAGGCCAAGACCCAGGCGGGCCAGACCCAGCAGGTGAACGCCGAGGATTACCGCTATCCGGGTCCCCGGCCCCAGACCCGGGAGGCCGGCTTGGTACTGCTGGCCGACCAAGTGGAGGCGGCTTCCAAGACCCTCACCGATCCCACCCCGGCCCGCATCCAGGGCATGGTCCAGAAGATCATCAACAATGTTTTTGCGGACGGCCAGTTGGATACCTGCGAACTCACCCTGAAGGACCTGCACCTCATTGCCAAGAGCTTCAATAAGATCCTCAGCGGCATCTTCCACCAACGCATTCACTACCCCGTGTCCCCGGAGAAGAAAAAGACCCATGAGGATCTGGATAAGCAACCGGCAAAGAAAGCTAGCAATAAATCCGGAGAAAATCAGGAAAAAAGCCGGGAAGATCTTAAACGCCTTGGGCTGGAATGAAGGCGAACTCAGCCTCACTTTGATCAGCGACCGGCCCATGGCCCGCCTGAACCGGCAGACCTTCGGGCGCCGGGGCCCCACCAACGTCATTTCTTTTCCCCTGCACCCCGCCTCGACCCCCGGCGGCCCGCCCCCGCTTTTGGGAGAAGTGGTCATTTCTTTGGAAACCTGCGCCCGCCAGGCCCAGGAAAGCGGCTGGACCACGGAAGAACTCTTCGACTTTTTTCTCATTCACGGTATATTACATCTACTGGACTACGACCACGACACCCCGGAGCAGGAAGCCCGGATGGATGAGAAGACCCGAGAATTATTGCGTTTGTTGCATCCGGATATAAAGGATATTTGAGAGGTAGGCCAGGATTTGCCGGCTGTTAGCTGTCAGCGATCAGCCTTCCGCCAAAAAATTGCTGAACAACTTTTTTCTTTTAATAAATCCATAGTTGTAAATAAATAAAGGTATTAATATGTAGGGGCGAACCTGGTGTTCGCCCCGATGCTGCCGGGCGAACACCAGGTTCGCCCCTACGAAGGCTGACCGCTGGTAGCTGCAAGCTGACAGCTTTAATTGATGCTGGAGGACTGATTCAGTGCCGAAGTTAGAAGTAAACGTGGACCACGTGGCCACCCTGCGCCAGGCCCGGCTGGGGGCGGAGCCCGATCCGGTGACCGCCGCGGCCCTGGCGGAGCTGGCCGGCGCCGACGGCATCATTGTGCACCTTCGGGAAGACCGGCGCCACATCCAGGACCGGGATCTGCAGCTCTTACGGCAGACGGTGAAGACCCGCCTCAATTTGGAGATGGCCGCCACCCCGGAGATGCTGGAGATCGCCCGGGAAGTGAAACCGGATTTGGTGACCCTGGTGCCGGAGAAACGCCAGGAGCTCACCACCGAAGGGGGCCTGGAAGTAGCTGGTTTTATCGGCTTCCTCCGGGACTATGTACAAAAACTCCGGGAAGGGGGCTTGAGGGTGAGCCTCTTCGTGGACCCGGTTAATAAGCAGTTGGATGCGGCCCTGGAGGTGGGGGCCCAATGGGTGGAGCTGCACACCGGCACTTATGCGGAGGCTGCCTCCCCCAAGGAGGCCCAGAGGCTCTTTGAGGAGCTTTTGAGCGCGGCCCGCCATGCCCGGAGCCTGGGCCTGCGGGTCAAATGCGGCCATGGCCTGAACTACACCAACATCAAGCCCTTTAGGGGGCGGCCGGAGTTCGAAGAGTTCTCCATCGGCCACAGCATCATGGCCCGGGCCATCCTGGTGGGGCTGGAACGAGCCGTCAGGGAGATGGTGGAGTTAATCAGGGGGTAGGAGTCAGTGTCTCAAGATGTCATTCTGAACGGAGCGCAGCGAAGTGAAGAATCTCGTTTTTTCTTGAGGGGCAACGGGTTACTGGATTAATGGCAGAAAAAGGTAAAACAGACCGGGAGAAGATGAAATCCCTTTCCCTGGGCATGGTCAGCGATATCAGTCAACTCCTGGCGGATAAAGGCTTTGGCGACCGGGCCATCGACATCGTGGAGGCGATGATCTTCGCCATGTATATCCTCGCGGATACCTATTCCCTGGCCAAGCCGGAAAAGGACCGGGCCATCGCCGTGATCCGCGACTTTTATGATGATATGCAGGACCACTTTATCAACAAGATCATTATGCAGGACCATTTCCTGGCCGATGCCGGGGAGATTGAGGCGGTGGGCGATAAATTTCATGATCTCAGCCGGGGCCGCTTTCATGAGTACGGCGCCAAATTCAAAGAGGATATCGCCGACCCCCTGTCCCTGTCCTGCCCCCTGACGGTGAGCTATTTATTGGATAATCTCTTCATTGAGCCGATTACTAAGGAAGAAAAACTGCAATTGCTGGGCGCGGTGTCCGATAAAGTGCTTTATTATTGGTCCGGCTGCGTGCAGGCGTTTAAATTATAGTTTTTGTTTTTAAGCTCTAATTTGTAAATACAAATTTGTTTATTAACTCCTAAAATTGTATGAAGGAGAAAATCAGGATTAATTAATTTATTAGTAACATATTAAAATTAGGAATATGGAGAGTTCTTATGCTAAAGAAAATAGGAGCTTTTCTATTATTTAATCTGTATTGTTTATTTTTAATTTCTGCATTTCAAGAAAATACTCCTTATCTTCTAGATATAAAGCTAATAACAGATTTAAAACTGAAAAATCCATCATTTGATTTAAGGGAGCTGGGTTGGGGAAATCATTATATTTGGCGCCTTTTCGCAGGTTCTATAGTTACTGCCATTGCAGGGTTTATTTGTGGTGCTTTTTCTAAAAGCGATGGAGGTAAAATCGCTGCAATTGCTAATATACCAAGTATTATATTTTGGGGAATACTTTTTTATATAATTACTTTTACTGATACTTTAATTGAAGGTCAGCTTGGATATCAGATTATATCGATTATTGCAATTCCATTAACCACATACATATCATTTGTTTCAGGAAAATTTGGAGAAGCGATCCAAAGTGAATTTGACGAAAAGACAGTATTAGGAATTAATCCATATCATTGGATATGGATTGTTTTTCCACTTTATTATTATGGGTTAGGAATTGTTTATACTTCAATTACTTTTTTAAAACTACAAGTTGCTACATGGAGGTCTATGAGTATAGTCAATGGTTTATTATCTTTTTTAAGCATTATACCAATAATAGCTTGGAGTTATCCCTTGACTAAGGTCTATGATGTTCTTTCAGGAAGAACTCTGAAAGAAAAGGATATATTGACGAAAGCATTGGCTAACACAGGAATTATTTTAGGTGGAATTTTAGGTGGAGTTTTAATTCAGATGATTTGCTATTGGACGTTGAAGAGAATAATATCTATAGCTTTATAGAATTTGATAAAATTCAAAATTAAATAAAGGTTATTGATGAACCTCATCGACCTCCATACACATTCCACCGCCTCGGACGGCTCCCTGCCTCCCGCAGAGGTGGTGCGCCTGGCCCAAGAAGCGGGTCTCAAGGCCCTGGCCCTCACCGACCACGACACCACCGACGGTCTGGCCGAGGCCGTGGCCGCGGGGGACAAATTAGGGGTGGAGGTCATCCCCGGGGTGGAGATCAGCGCCCAATTCACTGATGACGCCATGCACATCCTGGGGTATTTCATCGATTTTGCCAGCGGTAAGCTGGCGGCGCGCCTGGCGGTGCTGAAACAGGCCCGCAAGGAGAGGAACCCCAAGATCATCGCCAAGCTGAACGCCCTGGGGCTGGGCATCACCATGGAGCAGGTGGAGCGCCTCTCCGGCGGCGGCCAGGTGGGCCGTCCCCATATCGCCCGGGCCTTGATGCAGTCGGGCTATGTCAGCACCATGCAGCAGGCCTTTGATATTTATCTCAAAAACGGCGGCAAGGCATACGTGGCCAAGTACCGCTTTCCCCCCCCCGAGGCCCTGGCCATGATCCGGGAGGCGGGAGGAGTGCCGGTCCTGGCCCATCCCTTCACCCTGGGCATGGGGTCCGCGGCCGCGCTGAAGGAATTGCTCCTGGACCTGAAGGCCAATGGTCTGGCCGGGATCGAGATCTTTTACGCGGACCACAGCCCGGAGCAGGAAGCCATGTACCTTAAACTGGCCCGGGAACTGGGCCTGCTGATCACCGGCGGCTCCGACTTCCATGGCGATAACAAGCCGGACGTCACCCTGGGGAACATCCGTTCCAAAAACCGCCTCACCTACGACCTGGTCACCGCCATGAAAGCCTGGCGGCAGAAGGAATACGGGTTGGGGGGAGGGTAAGGAATTTGGCAGGGGGACAGATGGAGTAATCAGTAATCAGTGATCAGTAATCAGTGGTCAATGACCATTGGGAAGAAGGACTATACCTTTTACTGGCCACTGATCACTGATTGCTGATCACTGTTCTTCTCGGTCCAGCTTCACATCCTCAATGCTTAAAGCATCTCTGCCCGGTGAAGACCATGGCCACCGGGGGTTCCGCTTCGTTGCAGGCCTCGATGACTTCGTAGTCCCGGACTGACCCCCCCGCGTGGGCGATGGCGCTGACGCCCTCCCGGATGCCCACGTCCACCCCGTCCCGGAAGGGGAAGAAGGCGTCGGAGATCATGGCCGCGCCGATGAGGCCCCCTTTGGCCTCCCGGGTGGCCAGGTCGATTTCCACTTTGTCGGACGCGTCCCTTTTGGCCTGGAGGATTTCCAGTTCCAGGTTTTTATAAGGCATGCCGAAGCGCTGAAAACAAAGGGCGTCCGCGTACTTGGTATAAGCCTTATAGATGGCGATCTCCGCCACCCCCACCCGGTCCTGCTCCCCGGTGCCGATACCCACTGTGACCCCGTCCTTGACATAGAGGACGGAGTTGGAGGTCACCCCCTGCTCCACCCACCAGCCGAAGAGGAGGTCTTCGTATTCCCCCTCCGTGGGTTCCCGGCGGCAGCTGTATTCCTGGCCCTGGTGGATAGCCGCCGCGGGTTTGAAATCTTCCTTCTTGAGGATGGCGTTCAGGGGCGACTGCTGGACGATGAGGCCGCCGTCGCTGAGGCTCTTGAATTCCACGAAGCGGTTGTGCACCAGGTGCTGCAGGCGGTCGAAGCGGGCGATGCGGATGATGCGCAGGTCCTTGGCCTTTTTCAGGATGTCCAGGGTGCCGTCTTCGAACTCCGGTGCGGCCACCACCTCCAGGTAGTTCTGGGACACCAGTTCCGCGGTGGCTTTATCCAGGGCCCGGTTGAAGACCGCAGCCCCGCCGAACGCGGCGATGCGGTCCGCCATGTTGGCCTTGTCATAGGCCCCGGCCAGGCTGTCGGCCCAGGCCGCGCCGCAGGGGTTGTTATGCTTCAGGATCACGGCCGCGGGCTTTTTCTGGAGGAACTTGATGATGTTCAGGCCGTTGTCCACGTCCGTGAGGTTGGTTTTGCCGGGGTGCTTGCCGGCCTGGACCATGGCCGCTTCGTCAATGGCGCTGGTCAGGGCCCAACCGGGCTCCAGAAAATGACAGGCGCCCAGGGTGAGGTTGCCTCCCACCAACTCATAGAGGGCCGCCTCCTGGCCCGGGTTCTCCCCGTACCTGAGGCCCATCTCGATGACTTCCCCCTTGGAGTCGGGAAGCTTCCAGGTGCGTTTGCGGTAGACGAGCTTCTGGTCTCCGAAAGTGATGGTCATTTCCGGGGGGAAATGGTCCGCCATCACGGTGCGGTACATGGCCTTGATGTCGCTCATAGGGTTCTCCTCGGCAGTAATTGAACCTCCATTGTGGCACGAGAGCCGGGGGATGACAAGGCCCTTTCCGGGGGGTGGGTAAAATTGACAGAGACCTCAGCAAATGCTAATATTTTAAGCATATTTTGACATTAAACCTTAAACTGCAAACTAAGAACTGCTTTTAAATGGAGATCAAACCCCTGGATTTCTTCTTGGGATTGACCTTGGGGGGCGCCCTGGGAGTGGGCCTGACCCTGGGGGTCATCAAGGTGCGGGGCTGGCTGGGCCGCTCCGAAGCCGGCCGTCTGCAATCGGAAAACCGCACCCTGAAACGCCGCCTGGCGGAAAAAGACCGGCACATCGGGCGGATGCTTGCGGAAACGGAGCGCCTGGCGGAAAAGCTGGGACAAGAAAAGACTTCACCACCAAGTCACAAAGACACAAAGTTGCACTGAGAGATTCAATTTTTGCCTTGGCTTACCCAAGGCAAAAATATATCTTTTCTTTGTGTACCTTTGTGCCCTTTGTGACCTGGTGGTGAAGAATTAAGGAGGAAATATGGCCAGAAAAGAACTCTCCCTCACCGGGGCCCTGGCGGGGGGCCTGGCCGGTTGGGTGGCGGAAGTGGCCATTCAGGAAGTCACCGGCCATCACATCACCACCGGAGTCCTGGAACTTCTGGGCGCGGCCGCGGGCCTTTGGCGCCTGGACCGGCGCCTGTCCGAGGCCCTGCGGGATACTTTGGAGCGGACCAAGGATGGACGGGACGATGACTACCGCCAGGTGAAGGCCCGCATCGAAGAGCTGACTCAGGATCTGCCGGAATTAAGGGAGATCTTGTCCAACATGGTGGACGCGGGCATCCAGGCGCAAAAGGCTTAAAGATGCTGGGGGTGAATCTTCTGGTGCGGGCCGGGCGGAGCTTGCTGGCCGGGCCGGTGGCCGACGCGGGCTGGCTCCCGGGAAGCTATTACCGCCACCTGGTCCTGGAGGCCCTGGAGGAGGACGATTTTCCCGGGGCCTTGAATTATCTCCGCTGGACCGATGATCCCTTGCTGGCCCAACTGCTCATCCTCCGGTTGCGCCTCCTGGCCCGGGAGCACCAGCAGCAGCGCCAGACCTTGCAAGACCTCCTCGCCAACGGCCTCCCGGCCGAGCGCCGGGAGAACTGCCTGGCCCTCCTGAAGGAGCATGAGCAGGCCCTGGAGCTGCTGGGGGAATATGAAGGCCGGGCGGCGGCCTTGGCGGGGAAAAGGCCAGTGACCCAAGGCGGGCCCGGGGGCCCGCCCCGCTGAATCCTGGCTCGCTTTCCCAATCCTGTTTTCTGGAATGCGAGCAGCGATGGGGGCGGCGCTTGGGGGGGGAACCTGATACCCGTGGGGGGGCAGAATGCCGCAGCGTCTGATTGAAATGGTGCTGCCGGAGAACCTTGTCGACGAAGCCCGGCAACTGCTGCAAGAGCAGAAAGTCATCGATGTCTGGTACGACCGCCTCTCGGAAAGCCAAACCCTAATCATCATCCTGGTCTCGGTGGAAGAATCCGAGCCTTTAATTGATTTTCTGGATAATCATTATTCCCATGTGGATGGATTCCGGCTGATCATCCTGGCGGTGGCGGCTTCAATGCCCAGGATCGAAGAGGAAAAACCCCCGCCGTCCCAGGAGGAAAAGGAAAGGCGGGCCGCCCGCGTCAGCCGGGAGGAGCTTTATGCCCAGATAACGGACACCAGCAAGCCATCCCTGGCCTATTTCGCCATGGTGGTCTTGTCCACCGTGGTGGCCGCCATCGGCTTGATCAATAATAACGTGGCGGTGGTCATCGGCGCCATGGTCATCGCGCCGCTCCTGGGTCCCAATATCGCCCTGGCCCTGGCCACCACCCTGGGAGACACTTCCCTGGTTAAGAGTTCCTTGCAGGCCAATGTCTCGGGCCTCCTCACGGCTCTGGTCCTGGCTGTTCTCCTGGGCATGCTGTTGGCGGTGGACCCCGGCAATCAGCAGATCTCCTCCAGAACCCACATCGGCTTGATGGACGTGGTCCTGGCCTTGGCCTCAGGGATAGCCGGAACTTTGGCGTTTACCAGCGCCGCTCCTTCCGCTCTCATCGGGGTGATGGTGGCGGTGGCCTTAATGCCCCCCTTGGTGACCGTGGGCTTAATGTTGGGGGCCGGTCATTATGTCCTGGCAGTTGACGCCTTATGGTTGACGCTGACCAACATTATCTGCATCAATCTGGCGGCGGTGGCCACTTTTTGGGTCCAGGGGGTCCGCCCCACCACCTGGTGGGAGGCAAACATCGCTAGGCGCGCCACCAAGGTATCGGTGGTCTCCTCCCTGGTATTGCTGGCAGTTCTAATCGTGATAATCCTTTTCTCCAGAAAGCTATAAAATTCCTCTATGAAGTCTGATTTTTATTTCCTGGGGGAAGCCCTGGCCGCGGCCCGGGAAGGGCTGGCCGCGGGGGAGGTTCCCGTGGGCGCGGTGCTGGTGGGAGAGGGGGAAATATTGGCCCGGGCCCATAACCGGCCCATCGGCTTAAACGATCCCACGGCCCACGCCGAGGTCCTGGCCCTTAGGTCCGCCGCGGCCCGCCTGGGGAATTACCGGTTGCCGGACACCACGCTTTATGTTACCATCGAACCCTGTATTATGTGCGTGGGGGCCCTGATTCAGGCCCGGGTGGCCCGCCTGGTCTTCGGTGCTCCTGACCCCAAGGGGGGGGCCTGCGTCTCCCTCTACCGCCTCCCGGAAGACCCCCGCCTCAACCACCGCCTGGAGGTGAGGGGCGGTATCCGGGAAGCGGAATGCCGGGAGCTGCTCCAGGAGTTTTTTAAAGCCCGGAGATGAGCATCCAAAATAAAGGGTCAGGTTCCTGAAATATTGTGATTTAAACCGAGCTTCTTATAGCATTTGCCAAAAGTTCTTTCCTCTTATCCCCTCTCCCCCCAGCGGGGGGAGAGGGTTAGGGTGAGGGGGGGCGGAAAAAACTTTTGGCAAC
>JAGVAH010000166.1 GCA_020060385.1 Syntrophobacterales bacterium
CCAAAAGATTTTTGGTACACTTAATTAATGTAACAGTTTGACGCCCCTCCCAGCAAGGATTTCCTGCCGGGCATTACAGAATGGGCAGATAGCGCTCGATCTCGTAGGCGCTTACGTGCATGCGGTAGCGGTCCCACTCGATCCGTTTGTTTTCGATGAATTTGGTGAAGATGTGCTCGCCCAGGGTTTCCTTGATGAGGGCGCTCTTGGCCAGTTCGTTGACGGCCTCGTCCAAGCTGCCCGGCAGCTCGGCAATGCCCTTCTTCTTCCGGTCCTTTTCGGACATATGGTAGATGTCCTCTTCCACCGGCTGGGGGAGGGGATATTTGCCTTCGATGCCCTTCAGACCCGCGGCCAGCATGACTGCGAAGGCCAGATAGGGGTTGCAGGCCGGATCCGGGGCCCGGTATTCGCAACGGGTGGCGGCTTCTTTGCCGGGCTTGTACATGGGGACCCGCACCAAGGCGGAGCGGTTGCGCCGGGCCCAGGAGACGTATACCGGGGCTTCGTAGCCGGGCACCAGGCGCTTGTAGGAGTTGACCCACTGGCTGCAGACCGCGGTGATTTCCCGGGCGTGCTTCAACAGACCGGCGATGTAGCTCTTGCCTTCCGCAGACAGGTGGTACTGGTCCTTGGCGTCGTAGAAGGCGTTTTTCTTGCCTTTGAACAGGGACTGGTGGGTGTGCATGCCGCTGCCGTTGATGCCGAAGATGGGCTTGGGCATGAAGGTGGCATAAATGCCGTTCAACATGGCGATGGCCTTGACCGTGGCCCTGAGGGTCATGGTCTTGTCCGCCATCTTTAAAGCCTCATCGTAGCGCATGTCAATTTCATGCTGGGAGTCCGCCACTTCGTGGTGGCTGTACTCAATGCGCACCCCCAATTTCTCCAGGGCGAAGATGGTATCCCGCCGCAGATCGGTGGCCACGTCCAGGGGCGGGGCGTCAAAATAGCCGCCTTTGTCCAGAACCTCGGGTGATTCGTTGCTGGCAAAATAAAAAAATTCCAATTCCGGTCCCAGGTAGGAGGTGTAGCCTTTTTCCGCGGCCTTGGCGAGGACTCTCTTCAAGACATAGCGGGGGTCGCCCGGGTAAGGGGCCCCGTCCGGTTGCAGGATGTCGCAGAACATGCGGGCTACGGGCTGTTCTTCCGGCCGCCAGGGGAGGAGCTGGAAGGTGGTGGGGTCGGGCTTGGCGATCATGTCGCTTTCTTCGATGCGGGAAAAACCCTCGATGGAAGAGCCGTCAAACCCCATGCCCTCGGTCATGCCTTCTTCCAGTTCGGAAGGGCGGATGGAGAAGCTTTTCAGCATGCCCAGGACGTCGGTAAACCAGAGTTGGATAAAGCTGACGTTTTGATCTTTAACGACTTTAAAAACATCTTCAATGGTCTTGCAGTTCACGGCTTTCCCTCTCCTTAAATGAAGTCAATTCCCTTAGCCACTAACAATAATCATGCCATATGAAAAAAGCAATGAAATAAGGGAAATAAGCGGTGCCATCCGGATAATGGTTTTACATGTTTGTTAAGAATTAAAAATATTATAACAAAATTGTTTATTTGGACAGATGGAGCGTCGGACCCTGGGCCCTCTTTCTCAGAAATAATAGTCCAGGGGCTGGAAGCGGCGCCGCACGCACCAGGCGAACCAGAGGTTGAAGGGCAGCATGTGCCAGGAGAAGAGGTGGGGGGTCTGGCGCTGGAGGATGGCCAGGGGTGAATAAAACTTCCGGTTGGCCCGCCAATAGCCTTCCTCCAGTTCCTTAACGGTCATGTGCCGGGGCTGGTACACCACCTTGAAGCCGCAATAATTGGCCCAGTTGTGGTCGAAGATGCGGTTTTCCTTCAAGAGCTGTTCCTGCACCTTGGTCCCGGGCCGGGGGGCCAGGATGAACATGAAGGAGACCGGGGCCTTGACCCGGATGAGGAAATCCACGGTGGTCTCGAAGATATCCGGGCGGTCGCCGTCCAGGCCGAACATGACGTTCACCGAAAAGCCGATGCCCCGGTCCCTTAAGGCCCGGAATTGCCGTTCGTAGTCCATGACCTTGTTCTGCTTCTTATTGATGGCCTTGAGGCTCTCCGGGCTGATGGACTCCATGCCGATGTTGACGTGGAGGCAGCCGCTTTTAGCCATCAGGTCCAGGACCTCCGGGTCGTCCCCCACGTTGGCGGTGGCCAGGCAGCCGTAGATCAGCTTCAGGGGGATGAGCCGCTCCATGATGGCCATGGCGTGGCGGCGGTTGGCCACAAAATTGTCGTCCACGAAATAGATGAAATCGCTTTGGGTGACCCGATGGATTTCCTTGATTTCCTCGATGACTTCATCCACCGGCCGGTGCCGGAATTTGCCGCCGTAGACCTGGGTGACCTCGCAGTAATTGCAGTTGTAGGGGCAGCCCCGGGTGGTCTGGGACGGAATGTTCAAGAGTTTGTATTTTTTCAGGTCCAGGAGGTCGTAGCGGGGCACCGGCAGGTTTTTCAGGTCGGACAATTTCGGGCTCTGATACCGGGATTGCATTTTTCCGGCCTGAAAGTCCCGGAGCAGCCGGGGCCAGGCCTCCTCGGCCTCCCCCAGGACCAGGGCGTCGGCGTGCTCCTGGCATTCATCCGGGGCCAGGGTGGCGTGGAAGCCCCCCATGACCACGGGAATCCCCCGCTGGCGGAAGCCCGCGGCCAGCTGGTAGGCCCGGGGGGCCTGGTGGGACATGAAGGTCAGGGCCACTAGGTCCGCCTTTTCCTGGAAGGTGATCTCCTCCAGCAAATCGTCCTTGATCTCCACCTGAATATCCCTGGGAGTGAGCGCGGCCAGATAAGGCAGGGTCATGCCCAGGAGCCAGCGCCTTTTGCGCTGGTCCAGGCGGCCATTGCGGAAACGGGAGGGCTGGATCAGCAGGAGTCGCATGGGAAGATATTTAATCACTTTGCCGGTGAATTATCAAGGGGCCGGTCTTTTAACCGTTTGCCGGTTCGCCTGGAGAATCAGCCTGCTCCAATAGGGGGAAATTTTTCCTAAATTTCTCTTGGTTGGGTGGTGATCATGGCGCAGTAAATGGTTTGGCTGGGGCCTTTAATTCAGCAACAGCATCTCGATAATACAAGCTACGGGTGGCGGCCAGGTATATATCGGGGTTTCCGAATCACTATAAACCACAATCCGTGCAAGATTGGCCACGGTGATGGTACTGCCCTCTTGACCCAGCCGATATAATTGCCTTCCGAGATAATTTTTTAAGGTAAAGCTCTGCCTCATAGCATAGATGGCCAGGGTGTCTTCATTGCCATTGCCGCCCAAAATGGTTACTAAGTCGGTGCCAGGGCTCACAACATAGTTAAAGGTGTTGGTGCCGGAGCCGCCATACATGGCGATGACATCGTCACCTGGACCACCGTCGGCGCCAAAGTAATTAATTCCCGAACCGCCGTATTGCTCAATATGGTCTGCGCCCTCCCCGCCGTTAGTTGTCAGCATATTGACTTCCTGGACGCCCACCTGGATTATCGTATCGTCGCCACTATCCCCATCCGCAGATAATATATTATAGATCGAGCCGCCATACTGGTAGATGGTATCATTGCCTGCGCCGCCAAAGGCATACTGGTCGGAGCCTCCCTCTCCGCCTATCTGGAGGAGCCAGTCATCGCCTTCCAAGGCTTGAATAGCTTGGGAAACACTGCCGGTGGCACCCTCCATCACGATTTTATCCTTGCCGGTAGTGCCCGTGGCTATCTGTTCAGCGTCGCCTTCCACCTTGGGGAAGACCTTGACGTAGTCGAATTTGGAATCGGGAGGGGGCGTAGGGACGGGGGGCGGCGACGGGGGCTGGGGCCCTGGCAGGCCGCAGAATGCAGGACAAGCCGGGAAAAAAGCTGCGACCAGGATGATCAGGACAACGGCGCTCTTAGCCAGTGCAATCCGCATCATGGTGATCTCCTTGCCAGGACTTAGTGATTTAATACCATATCTCTTTATGAAAAATCTATTTATTCCCTAAGACTTATGACAAGTTGCCGTAAAATTGGGGGCACAGCCTGGAAAGGACATGCGGTCTGACCAAGGGGAGACTCTTTTCAAAAGATTTGCCATGGAGATACGGAAAGCAGAAATTCATTGAGAGAAAAGATTAAGCCCTGGCGGCGGGCCGCCAGGGCTTTTTTTTTTATCTTCTTGCGTGAACCTTTATAAGGTGAAGATCTTATTTCTTTTTCTTTGTTCCCGAGGCCAAACCTTGAGAATTGGCGTAAGGACCCATGGCCGCCAAGGAGCTGGAGCGGTTATAGCCCAGGATCTTTTCCACTTCCGCGGCGTCGGCGTCCATGACGTAGGGGATGCCGGAGATCTTGGCCGCGTCTTCGGTGAGGGCCACCAGGTCGTCCCGGGAGATGTGCTCCAGGGCGAACTTCCGGGCCCCGGCCATGAACTGCTGCAGGCCCTGGGTCATGCGGCTGATATAGCTGTACATGCCGATGGCGCCCGCGGGAATGCGGCCGTATTTGCCCAGGGGGTATTTCCGCCGCAGGGCTGCGGCTTCGGCAAAGTGCTCCAGATAGGCCTCTTTGAGGTCCCGCTCTTCCCGTTCGCACTTTTCTTTGAGCTTCTTGCCTTCCACGTTGCCCACCATGGCCGCGGTCATGATGGAGCGGCCCATGCACACCAGCTTCACGAAGGGCGCGGCCAGGGCCAGGGCCTTGAAGACGTGGTCTTCTAAAGACAGGCCGCCGGCGATGGCGCAGGCGGGGACGAATTCGCCTTTATTCTTCAGGTGGGTCAGGTACTCATAGAGGAGGCATTCCAGGTGCACGGTGGGGATGCCCCATTCATTCATCATGCGCCAGGGGCTCATGCCGGTGCCGCCGCCCGCGCCGTCCACGGTGAGGAGGTCGATTTTGGCCTGGGACGCGAACTTCACCGCCCGGGCCAGGTCCGCGGGCCGGTAGGCCCCGGTCTTCAGGGAGACCCGCTTGGCTCCCACACGGCGCAGGTGCTCCACGGTCTTGTAGAATTCGTCTTCGTCCACCATGCCCAAACGGGAATGGCGCTCAAACTCCCGGATGCCCCGGACCTTGTACTGTTCCTGGGTCATGGTGTCATGGGGATCCGGCAGGACGATGTAGCCCCGGTCCCGGAGCTGCTTGGCCCGGTCCAGGTTGGGGAGCTTGACTTCGCCGCCGATGTTTTTGGCGCCTTGGCCCCACTTGAGTTCAAAAAATTCTACGCCCAGTTTCTCAATGACATACTCGGGCACCCCCAGGCGGCCGTCTTCTACGTTGGCCTGGACGATGATGTCCCCATAACCGTTGTACCATTTCTTAAAGATCTTGACCCGGCGTTCCATCTCCGGGGAATGGACCACCCGGCCCTTTTTGATCTCGGACTTGGGGTCCATGCCGCAGACGTTCTCGCCGCAGACCAGGATGATGCCGCTGATGGCCGCGCCGATGGCCATGGATTCCCAGTGGATGCGGGCGATATCCGTGGAGCCCAGAGCCCCGGTGAAGGCCGGGAAGGCCAGCTTCACCTTGTTCTTGACGCCGATCTCCACCTCGGTGTTCACCGCGGGGAAGATGGCCTTGTCCGAATCCGCGGCCATACCCACGGCGCCTACGCAGGTGCCCTGGATGTTGAAATAGGAAAAGTCGCAGGGGTAGTCTTTGTCCGCGCCCGCGGTGACTTTACCGAAGGGCATGGGGTAGAGGAGCTCCCGGCCCCGGACCGCGGAACGGCCGATTTCACAGGGACCGGGACAGCCGTCCAAACAGGTGACGCAGATGCCGGAAACCGGGGCGGGCTGCACCCGGTTCTTGGTGAGGGTGGCGGGACTGCGATTGGGATTGCTGATCGTCATGGTTTCCACTCCTTTAGGAAAAGATGTTCTTTAAAGGAGATAAGGAGTGGAAAAAAGGCCAAAAGATTAAAAAAATGCAAAAAATAGGCCAGCCTGAGGGCCGGCCTATTTTATTAAGAAAAACCAGGAGTTAACCAATAAAGACCAATTTTTTCAACTTAATTTATTTACATAGTTGTTAGTTTGACTGATATTTAGCAGCATGTTTGTTAAAAAGCAAGCTATTTTTTAGTGAAACTAATTATTATTTGCGGGTAAATAACCCGTATTGAGAAAGCCCGGGGAGTCACCCCAATTCCTTGACGTCTGAAGGCAAATTCCCTAAAATATTCTAAAAATCATGGACCACGGCGGGGGTTATGGTGTTCGCAGACGGAAAGAGGGTGCCTTCAGGGGTCAGCCGCCTGGACCTGCTCCTGGGCGGGTTGTTCATCGGCGATAATGTGGTTTGGCATGATGACGCGGGCAGCCTGGCGCCGGTCTTCTCCCTCAATTTCTTGCTGGCCTGCCATCTCCAGAAGAAACCCATCATTTACGTGAGTTTTGACCGCTCCCCCAAGAATCTCCTGGATAAGCTGGGGCATCTGGCGGAATATCCGGACCTCACCATTCTGGACTGTTTTACCCATGGCAAGGGCAACAGCTCCGCGGTCTTTCTCAAGTTTTACGAGGGCCTGGAAGCCGACCTGCCCTGCCGCATCCTCAAGGTGGAGGACCCCCGGAACCCCCAGGAGTTTATGGACCGGCTCTACGGGGTGCATGCCGGTTTCCAGGGGGATGT
This sequence comes from Syntrophobacterales bacterium, assembly GCA_020060385.1. Classification (GTDB taxonomy): domain Bacteria; phylum Desulfobacterota; class Desulfobaccia; order Desulfobaccales; family 0-14-0-80-60-11; genus SURF-52. The sequence goes on from JAGVAH010000166.1 coordinate 6,628, forward strand.
GCGCTTCATTTTCGAGAGCATCACCGGCATGACGGAGCTTTGGGGGAGCGAAGACCGGTTCCTCCACTTCTATTCCCATTCCTGCCCCCGGCTCTACGACCTGAATACCATCGCCTACTGGGTGTTGGAAAAGAATGCCCATTCCCAGAGGTTCCGGGCCCAGATCAACCAGATCGCCCAGGTGGCCATCGAATTGACCATCAAGCGGGGCACCACCTCCCTGATGATCCTGAAGGCGGAGAACCGCAGTCCCGAAGAGTTTCATAAACCCCACGTCTACTGGACCAAGGACCTGACCGTCACCTTTGAAGACGAGTCCCGGGTCCAGGGCCGCATCGACCTGGGCCTGCGCCTCAAGGAGTTCCGCTTAAAAAGGGGCCTGTCCCAGACCGAGCTGGCCAAGCTGGTGGGGGTCACCCCCAGCACTATTTCCCAGGTGGAGTCGAATCTCATTTATCCGTCACTGCCGGCCCTTTTCAAGATGGGGGAAGTCCTGGCGGTGGATCTCACCTCTTTTTTCGCGGAGCGCCAGGAAGGCCAGGAGCGCCTAGTGTTCACCGCCCAGGACGCGGTGGAGGTCAAGCTCCCGGATATGCCCGAGGCCGCGGTCTTTGCCAAGCTCCTCTATCCCGTGGATTTCGAGGTCAAGGCCAAGCCTTATCTTATAGAGATCAATCCCAAGGAGAAATTGCCCGGCCACTTCTTTTTCCACAAGGGGGAGGAAATCGGCTACGTGCTGTCCGGGAGGTTGCAGGTGCAGGTGGGCCAGGCGGTCTACAACCTGAAGACAGGGGACGTGATCTATCTGAAATCGGAAGTGCCGGACCACTGGCGCAACCCCGGCCCCAGCGTGGCCCGGCTGTTGTGGGTTAAGGTGAAGTGAAGACGGTTTTAGGTGAGAGGCGTTTGGCCCGATGTTTTGATTATTCCAGCAAAGGAGGCCCGGTACTACATGAAACCGGGAGTCATGCGGACCCCTACCTCTTTTCTGCTGCTGCTCATCGCCATTCTCGGGGGCGGCTATTCATCTGCCCAGGGGCAACCCCTCAGGTCGGCCCGGCCGGCTGCGCGCCTGGTTTTCTCCACCTACCTGGGAGGTAAGACACCCTGTGTGGCCAACGGCAGTCCCCTTACCTTCGGCCAGAATGCCGCGTGCGACGCCCAGGGGAATACCTACGTGACCGGCGCCACCCAGGTCTCCGACCTGCCGGTGCTGAACGCCTACCAATCGCGCCCCGCGGCCGGCAGCACCATGTCGGCGTTCGTGGCCAAGTACGACCCTAGGGGCCAACTGCTCTGGTGCACCTACCTGGGAGGCGACCAGCAAAACATGGGCACCGGGGTGGCCGCCATGCCGGACGGCGGCGTCGCGGTCGCCGGGGTCACCAGCGCGGATGCCCGGGGGCCGTTCCCCCTGATGAACGCTTATCAGCGGCAGAACAACGGACAGTCGGATTATTTCGTGACCGTATTTGATGCGAACGGCAACCTCCGGTACTCCACCTACCTGGGGGGGAGCGGGGTGGAGGGAACGCCGGGGAGCGTCTTTACCGATGATAACAGCAACGGCAACAGTGTCGCGGCGGATGCGGCTGGTCGGGTCTATGTCACCGGCACCACCAGTTCCGGCGGCGGCCAGCGGGCGATCAAATTCCCGGTGACCTCCAACGCCATTCAGAGCGATATCAGCGGGGACGCGGACGCCTTCCTGTGCATCATCGACCCCGCCCAGAGCGGGGCCGACTCCTTAGTTTACTCCAGCTTTCTAGGGGGGGATAAAGATGACAAGGGGCACAGCGTCGCCGTGGAGGCCCACGGTCGCCACATCACCGCGGCCGGCTATACCAAATCCAGGAACTTCCCCACCACCGACAACGCCTACCGAAAAGATCCCGCGCCGCACGGATATATCAGCAACGGCTTTGTGGCCCAGTTCAGATCAAGCCATCCCGGTTCCCCCTCCTCCACATATACGAGGCACTACGTCACCTACCTGGGCGCGAATGCGAGCGACGCCCGGGATGACACCTACGGCATGGTCTTGGATCCCACGGGGCTCATTGTGGCCACGGGCCGCACGCAGTCGAAAGACTTTCCCATGACTAAGGGGGGCAAGCCCAGCATCTTCAACAGCGCCAAATATCTCAAGGCGGGCACCTCCAATGATGAGCCTTACCTGGTGAAGATCGACACTTCCTTGCATGGCGAAGCATCCCTCGTCTACTCCACCTTCCTGGGGGGCGGGTCGGCTGACGGACAGTGGGGCGGCTTCTGCACCAGCGTGGGCGTCGATGCCCGGGGAGCGGCCTATGTTGCCGGAGAGAGCAATGCCCCGGGCAAGCTATATGTCCCTTCCAACCAGCCGGCGGAGGCGCCCCAAAAGTTTCCGTACACCCAAAACGCGCTGTTCCCGACGCGCCAGGGGAGTTGGGACGCCATCTTCATGCAAATCGACCCAACCGGCGCCCAACTGGACTACTCCACCTACCTGGGCGGGAAAGACGGTGACCGCGCCTACGGACTGGCCGTCGATCCCGGGGGCAACGTCGTCCTCTCCGGACTTACCTTTTCTTCTGATTTTCCCACGAAAAATGCGGCCCAACCCTGGCCGGACAATAGGGGGTGTCAGAACGCCTTCGTGACTAAATTTTCTCCTAGTGGCCCGCCTCAATGTTCATTATTGTTGTTGCTGCTGACTAATTGAAGACGCCAGCACTTTTTCCTCGTTTCCAAGTGGCATTTAGAAACAAAAAAGACCGCCAGGCTAAGCCTGGCGGCCTTTGCGTTCGCACCTCCCTGAGGCACGGCTTTTAACAGAAAACAGAAAACCGTCCTAGTATCCCGGGCCTTGCCCCATCCCTCTTTCTTCGGCCGGATAGGCCCCTTGCCGGGCTGCGGCCCGGAACTTCTTGTGGTCCAGGCCGTATTGCTTGATCTTGTAACCCAGGATCCTGAGGCTGGTATCCAGGACCTTGGCGGCCTGGCTCTGATTGCCCCGGGTCTGGCGCAGGGCCTCGGAGATCAGCTCCTTTTCCAGATTGGCCACCTGCACGGCCAGGCTGTTGCGGCCGCCCTCCCCGGGTTCCTGACGCTGCAGGCTGCGGGGCAGATGGACGCTGAGGATGGTGTCCTCGTCGCAGACCAGGACCGCGCGCTCGATGACGTTTTCCAACTCCCGGACGTTGCCGGGCCAGGGGTATTGCATCAGCAGGTCCAACCCTGGCGCGGACATGCGCAACCCCGGTTTCTGGTGCTCGGTCGCGTATTTATTGAGGAAATGCTCGGCCAGCAGGGGTATGTCCGCGCGGCGCTCCCTTAAGGGGGGGAGATAGATGGGGAAGACATTGAGGCGGTAATAGAGGTCTTCCCGGAAGGCCCCTTCGGCCACGGCCCTCTCCAGGTCCCGGTGGGTGGCGGCGATGAGGCGCACGTCGGCCTTGAGGGTGGAGGTCCCCCCCAGCCGGGTGAACTCCCGCTCCTGGATCACCCGCAGGAGCTTGAGCTGCACGTTGGGGGTCAGGTCCCCGATTTCATCCAGGAAGATGGTGCCGCCCTGGGCCAGTTCGAAGCGGCCCTGTTTGCGCTGCAGCGCGCCGGTGAACGCGCCCCGCTCATGGCCGAAGAGTTCGCTTTCCACCAGGGTTTCCGGCAGGGCCACCAGGTTCACCTTGACAAAGGGCTTGGAGGTGCGCTGGCTGTTGTAATGGAGGGCGGAGGCCACCAATTCCTTGCCTGTGCCGGATTCCCCCCGGATGAGGATGGTGGCGCTGCTCTTGGCCACCCGTTGAATCATTTCGAAGACCTGGCGCATGCGGCTGGAAGTGCCGATGATGTTCCCCACCTGGTAGCGCTCCTGCAGCTCCCCCTTCAATTTTAAGTTTTCGTCCCGGAGGCGGTCTTTCTCCCGGTCGATGAGGAGCAGGCTGTTCACGGTCTGGGCGATGATGGAGGCGATGATGGTCAAAAGCCTTAGGTCCTGGTCCAGGTTCAGGTCCCGGTGCATCCGGTCCACGCTCAGGGCGCCGATGGTCTGCTGGTTGATCTTGATGGGCACGCAGAGGAAGGAAAGTTCGTCCTTTTCCCGGCCCCGGGAGCGGGTGCGGTTCAGGAACAAGGGTTCCTGGCTCACCCGGGGCACCACCATAGGCTCCCCGGTCTCCACCACCCGGCCGGTGATGCCTTCCCCCAGCTTGTAGCGGCCCCGGCGCCGGGCCTCGGCGGTGAGGCCTTGGGCCACTTCGATCTGCAGTTCCGAGGTCTCGGGGTTGAGGATGGTGATGGTGCCCCGGCGCATGCCCATGCTCTGGGCCAGGATCTGCAGCACCTGGTTGAGGCTGCGGGGCAACGGCCCGGGCGCGGCCAGGGCCTGGATGATTTCGTACAGCAGGGATAATTCAGTCATGCGCGGCTTTTCGCCCTCCAGGGAAGACTTGTTTGATTATATAATCTCACAATTTTACATTTTCGCAAGGCTTAATTAGCATTATTGTATAAATGTTGAGCAATCTACAGGGGAAAAGAGGCAATCCCCGCCACCACGGTTCTGGAGAAGTGACCAGGAGCTTGCGGTTATCAATCAGCAACCGGAAACAACGCTGGACTTAATCCGCAGATAGGGGAAAGGAGTTCAGGTTCCGAAGCATCTCTGGTAAGGCCCTTGGGGCTGGTGGATTAATGCAAAGCTCACTGGCTTTAAGATTATGGGATTGATGGCTTTCCAAGACGGGATTGTCAGAAGTATCTGGTGCGGCGGTGTTGGCGCCGGGGTTATTGGAGCCCTGGTGGCCATGGGGGGCAAGCTTGTTTGCAGCGGGTGCAACGTTTGTGATGAATTAATATATAGTCTCAGTTGCAAATTCTCAACTTTCATAATAGGTTTCGGGGTTAACACATAAATAAAATAAAACATAAAATAAGACAGCCAGAGCTATAAACATCTCAAAAACTTCAGAATAAGCGATATTTATAAAATATAATCCTGATAGGAAAAATAATATAATGTTAATTAAATTTGATATTATAAATAAATTATTGTGGGGAAAGTATGAAAATCTTTCTTTCAAATAATTAATTTTCATAAACCGGACCGTTAAGGGAATAATAAGAAAATATATCATATATCCTAAATAAAAGGCTCTGTTTATAGAAAATATCCCAATGAGGCTTATATTTATCTCATTAAACTTATGATTATTTAAGGCTTTTATTAAACCGAAATTATGATTTAAAAAAGACAAATTATGAATATTAACTTCATTGTTAAGATTGATTCGTTGGATAGATTCAATAGAATAGGAAAAAATTCTTTGTCCCCAACTTATTTCTTCGCCAAAACAAATGAAGCTAAAAATACCCCAAAAATATAATATCAAATATCTTTTTTGTGATGATGTTACAATTCGATAAAAACAAGTTACTGAGGCTGCTATCCAAAAAAAGGCAGATAAATTTTCAATAGGTCCATCTTCACGGAGAAGATAAGTAACAAAAGCATCATTGCCATACAACAATATGATATATATCATTATATCAGCTGTGATCATTAATATAATGCAAATATTTATAGTTAATGATTTGTTTTCTATCATAATTAAATATCTTTAAAATGCCCAATTATCGAGAAAGCTGTTTATTAGGGCCTTTAAAATTATATCTTCTGAAAGCAGATTGCATAAATATAATACCTGATAATAGGGAATCAAGCAGGATGGAGTAAAAATAATCAACGGTACTTGCAAATGGCAGAAATTTTTAGCACCTTGATATGCTCGTTTGTTTTTAGGAGTGGATAACCCATATTTTTTTATAATTTGGGTAAACTTAAATAGCTGTAAGTGTGCCGCTCCGACGCAAGCGGTCCATCCTCCGTTGATTATTATTTTTAAATTTTCTCTGCCCCCATTTTTACGACTGTGGATCGAATTGAAGGATTTCCCTGGGTAAGAGAACTATAAGGGGGGGCTGATGTAACCAAGAGGGGTATCTACCTGCTGCTTTTGGGGGTGCTGACTCCAGATACCTGAGTTTGCCAGAAGCTATGGCAAAACCTCCTGATCTGCCAATTTGTCATTCTGAACGAGGCGAAGAATCTAGTGATTTCAATGGTTAGACCCTTCGACTGGAGCTCAGGTTGACAGGAAGAAATTTCCCAGAGCCCTCAGTCTGCCTGCCCCACCTTGATGCGGGCGTCCACCGCCAGCAGTCCCGGGCGCCCCGGGAAGACCCGCACCGGGTTGAGGTCCATTTCCTCAATCCGGGGATATTGCATCATCAATTGGGATAAGGCTACCAGGCCCCGGCCCAGGGCCCCCAGGTCCGCGGCCGGCTGCCCCCGGATGCCGGCCAGCAGGCGGCCGATGCGGGTCTCGGCCATGAGGCGGTGGGCTTCGGCCTCGGGGATGGGCGCCACCCGCAAGGAGACATCCTCCAGGACCTCGGTCCCCACGCCCCCGGCGCCGAAGGCCACTAGAGGCCCAAAGCTCCGATCCCGGCGAACCCCCAGGAGCACCTCCGGACCGCCGGGGGCTTGGGACATGACCACCACCTGCCAGGGTTCCTGGGGGGGCAGATGCTCAGCCGCGATTTTGGCCAAGGCGGTAAAGGCCGAGTCCACCGCGGCCTCGTCCTTCAGGTTGAGGAGGACTCCCCCGGTCTCGGTCTTGTGCACCAAGGAGGCGGCGGCCAGCTTGAGGACCACGGGGTAGCCGAGCCTCACGGCTGCGGCCCGGGCCTCCTCTGGGGAGGCCGCCAGTTCCCAGGGGGCCAGGTCGATGCCCAAGGCTGACACCAATGTCAGGGCCGCGGGCTGGGGGAGAAATCCGTCTTGGGGATGTGCGGCCAAAAGCGCCTCAATTTGCCCGGCTGCGGGCAGGGGAGGCGCGGTCAACTCCAGGCTGGCTTCACTGCGGGACCATAAGACGCGGCTGTAGGCCAGGGAGCGCACGGCTTCCCCGGGAAAGTGGAAGACCGGCATCTTCAGGTCCTCCCGGAAAAAGTCCCCTTCTTCCAGGGTGGCCAGGACGGTGACGGCCAGGGGCTTGGCCGCAGCCCTGGCCTGCTCCACCAAAAGACGGGCCATCTCCCGGGCCTCCTGGCGCTCGGCCTCATAGACCGGGCCGTAATTCAAGAGGACCGCGTCCACCTCCGGAGTCTGGCAGAGGGCCCCCATCACCTCGGAATACACGGAAAAGTCAAAGATGTCCCCCAGGTCGATGGGATTGGTGGGTTTGATGATGCCGGAGCGGGCCCGCTCTTTGATGAGACGCTCCACTGGCGGGGGGAGGGGGGGAAGTTCAAAGCCCCACTGCCGGGCGGAGTAAGCGGTAATCAAGGCTTCCCCGCCGCTGCGGCTCAAGACCACCAGGCGATTGCCCTTAACCGGCGGCTGCCCCGCCATCTTGGCCCCCACCAGGAATTCCGCCTGGCTTTTGATCCAGAGGATGCCGAACTGGCGGCAGGCCGCAGCCAACACCCGTTCGTCGGTGGTCAGGGAGGCGGTGTGGGACTGGCCGATGGCCGCGGTCTCCGGCACCACGTTCACCAGGTGCAGGAAGATGGGCTTGGCGGCCTTTTGGGCCAGGGAGAGCAGCCCCCGGCCGTCCTCCAGGCCTTCCAGGTACAGGTAAATGGCCTGGGTGCCCGGGTCATCCAGGAGGTAGGCCAGGGCCTCGTTTTCCGACACGTCCAACTTATTGCCCAGGCTGAGGAACTTGTTGAGGCCCAAGCCGTCCCGGGCCATCATGGCAAAGACATGGAGGGCCACCCCGCCGCTCTGGGCGATGACGGAGATATTCCCGGCCCGGGGCGGGGAGCCCATTTGGGAGAAGGGCAGGGCCAGTCCGATCTCCATGTTGATGGTGCCGATGCCGTTGGGACCCACCAGGCGGAGGCCATATTGTTGCAGGTGGCCGCGGATCTCGTCCTCCAGGGCCGCGCCCTGCTCTCCCAATTCGGAAAAGCCGCCGGACTCCACCACTACTCTAGTGATACCCAGCTTCCCGCACGCTTCCACCACCCGGGGGACAAAGCGGGCCGGGGTGAGGATGACGGCCAGGTCCACCGGCTCGGGCAAATCCTCAACTTGGGAAAGGATGGGTAGCCCGTAGATCTTGCCCCCCCGGGGGCCGATGGGATAAATCTGGCCCTGGTAGCCAAAGGCCAGCAAATGGGCCACTATTCCCCGGCCCAGGTTCGCGGGGTTCTCCGACACCCCCACCACCGCCACGCTGCGAGGATAAAAAAACCCTCTCATACCGTTACCTGGCTTATGAAAATTTCGCTGTATTTAATTAATATTATAATAACTTATAGAACTGGGGACAAGGACAAGCATCACCGGGAAAAAACAGAACTTCCCTGCCAATTTAGGAGCTTTGCTCTATTTCGAAAGATCACGGCTCGGGGGAAATTATTTGGCCTTCCCACCGGCCCCGGCTTAACCCTTGACAGGGTTTCCGCCTTTAGCTATTTTTAATTACTGAATATTTTTTATATTTCTGCCGATAGGGAAAGCGCGTGCAGGACACTTTTTTCTATCGGGCCGGCCACCGGGTCATGGCCTTCATTGACTACATGGGGAACCTGACCCTGTTTTTTCTGGAGGCCTGCCGCAGCCTGACCCACCCCCCCTGGTTCATCCGGGAGGTGATCGCCCAGATGTACCATCTGGGGGTGAAATCCTTCCCCCTGGTGGCGGTGGCCTCCTTTGCGGTGGGACTGGTGCTGGCCATGCAAGGCATCCAGGTCTTGAAATTATTCGGCGCGGCCAATTACATCGCCACCAGCGTTGCCTTCACTTTTGTGCGGGGTTTGGGTCCTCTGCTGGCCGGGATCATGCTGGCCTCCCGGGGGGGATCGGGCATCGGCGCGGAATTGGGCTCCATGCGGGTCACCAACCAGATCGACGCGCTCACCGTGTCCGCGGTCAACCCCATGAAATACCTGGTGGTCACCCGCATCCTGGCCTGTATGCTCATCCTCCCCCTGCTGACGGTGGGGGCCAATATCATCGGCATCCTGGGAGGCATGCTCATCGGCGTCTTCCAGTTGGGCATGACGCCCACCTATTACTATACCTTGACCATTAAATACCTGACCTTGCGGGATGTGCTGCCGGGAGTGGGCAAGACCGCGGTCTTCGGGATGATCATCGGCGCGGTGGGGTCTTTCCACGGCTTTAATACTGAACACGGAACTTTCGGCGTGGGCCAGGCCACCAAGACCGCGGTGGTGGCCGCCATTTTACTGATTCTGGTATCCGATGTCTTCCTCACCAAGCTCACTCTCCTCCTTTGGCCCTAACCCCAGGGCCGAGGCGCCCGCTGCCGGCCCGGCCCCGGCTCATCCCCTGATCTGCTACCGGGGGGTGAATAAATCCTTTGGCAGCAAGGTGGTGCTCCAGGACATCGATCTGGAGGTGTACGCCGGGGAGACTTTGGTAATCCTGGGGCGCAGCGGCTCCGGCAAGACGGTGATGACCAGTATGCTGGTGGGCTTGAACCAGCCGGATAGCGGCAGCATTACCGTGGGGGCCCAGGAGATCAGAGAATTCCAGAGCGACAAAGATTGGCGGGATCTGCGCCTGCAAACCGGCTATCTCTTCCAGGGGTCCGCGCTTTATGATTCCATGACCGTGGGGGAGAATGTGGCCTTTCCCATGGTGCAGCATACCCCCTGGAGTCAGGAGGAGATTGCCCGGCGGGTGCATGAGAAGCTGTCCCAGGTGGGCCTGGCGGAAACGGAGGCCATGGAGCCCTCGGAGCTCTCCGGGGGCATGCTGCGCCGGGCTGCGCTGGCCCGCAGCCTGGCCCTGGACCCCCAGATCATCATCTATGACGAGCCCACCGCGGGGTTGGACCCCATTACCGGGGATGAGATCGGCAATCTGATCAGCCGCCTCCAGAAGACCCTGAAAGTCACCTCCATTGTGGTCACCCACGACCTGCGCCTCACCGCGCTGGTGGCTGACCGCTTGACCCTGCTGTACCAGGGCCACATGGTCTTTTTGGGCACTTATGAGGAATTTCTCCAGTCCTCCCACCCGGAGGTGCGGCGTTTTCTCCATGACCCCCTGGAGGAGAAACCTGAATGATCCAGCGCAAGTATGAAACGATAGTGGGCATCTTCGTGGTGGCCTCCCTGGCGGCCTTGCTGGCCATGGTCTTGATCATCGCCCAACAAGAGCGGCTCTGGGAGAAACACGAGGAATTCCGGGCCATCTTCAAGGACGTCAGCGGCCTGAAAGTGGGCTCCGAAGTGCGGTTGGCGGGAGTGACGGTGGGCAACGTCAAAAACATCACCATCGACCCCCAGGGGCAGATTATCGTCATGTTTGAGGTGGTGGGAAAATACCGGAACCAGATCCGCCGGGACTCCCGGGCGACCATCGGCTTTCAGGGCCTGTTGGGGGATAAGAGCCTGGACCTCACCCCGGGTTCGCCGGAGCAGCCGGAGGTGGCCGCAGGGGGACGGGTAACCTCCATAGAACCTTTTGATATTACCCAAATCATCACCAAGGCGACGCCCGCTTTGGAAAAGGTGCAAAAGCTCCTGGACAATCTGGCCGATCTCTCGGAGACGATGACCAAACCCGGCGGCGGCTTCAGCAAATCCATGGACGAGCTCAGCCAGATCGTCACCAAGATCAACAAGGGCAAGGGCACCGTGGGCCAGTTGCTCAACGATCCGGTCCTCTACCGGGAAGCCGCCCAGGCCGTGGCCCATATCAGTAAATTCACCGGCGACATGGAGAAGAGCAAGGGTGCGTTGGGCACCCTGTTGAGCGACCCGTCCTTCAAGACGGATCTGCAACAAACCATGGCCAATCTCCGGGAAGCCACCTCCCGGTTTCCGGAACTGATGAAAAAGGCGGAGGCATTTATCACGCAACTGCAGCGGGCCGGGAAGGGGCTGCCGGGATTGGTGCACTCCGGCACGACCATGGCCGACGACGTGGACAAGGCGGCCAAGGCCGCGCAAAAGACCTGGCTGCTGCGCCGCCACGTGCCCCAGCCCCAAGAGCGCACCATCAGTATCCAAGGGGATCAGAAAAAGGATTGAGCGGCATGCAGGGATGGGGATGGGGACTTGGGTTGCTGTTTCTGGTGGGGCTGGGTTGCGCCTCGCCCCCGGCCACCGGGGTGGGGTTGCTGGAGAAAGCGGTGGCCATCAATGACGCGGGCTACCAGTATTACCGCCAGGGCAAGTGGGAGCTGGCGGAGGAAAAATTCACCCAGGCCCTGACCTTAAACCGCCTCATCGACCGCCAGGCGGGCATTGCCGCCAACCTCAACAACCTGGGGGCCCTGGCCCAGGAGCAGGGGGACTTTAAGAAGGCCCAGGAGTGCTTCGACGCGGCCCTGGATATCCTGCGGCCCCTGGGGGAGGCCGCCGGGCTCTGCGAAACCCTGAACAACCTGGGGGCCCTTAACCAGGCCCTGGGCCGGTTGGATGCTGCGACCCGGTCCTACCAGGAGGCGATGGCTTATGCCCGGCAACTGCCCCCGGGGCCCTTGCTGGCCCTGACCCTGACCCACCTGGGGGACGTGGCCCGGGCCCGGGGGGATTTTGTCCAGGCCCTGAGCCTTTATAACCAGGCCCTGCAGCTGGATGAGGCCCGGAAGGACCGCCAGGGCCGGGCGGTGCGCTGGGAGCGCCTGGGCCGCACCTACCTGGCCATGGGCGAGTATGCCCGGGCCGGGACTTACCTCCATGACTCCCTCCGGGAATTTCGCCTTTACGAAGACACGGGCGGCATCGTGGAGGCTTTGGATTCCCTGACCCGTCTCTCCCTGGCCCTGGGGGACCGGGACGCGGCCCAGGATTATGGGGAGAGGCTCCTCAAAATCTACCAGGCCCGGGGCCAGGAGAAGGAAGCGGAGAAATTGCAGAAGCTGTTGCAAAATGGAACCAGAGCGAAAGGCTGAGGGTTTAACAAGTTCAAGGTTCAAGGTTCAAAGTTTGGGTCGTGCCTACACCGGCCTTCGCTCGTTCCCAAGTTGCACTTGGGAACGAGCAGATGCCTTGACACCGGTGCCGCCAAGGGATAAATAATCGCTAAAGATTCGGAAATAGAGACTGCGTCCTCCACAACCGAAAATCTTTATAATGCATACTTCTCAAAGCAGGTCTTCCTAAGTCCTCGACTCACCCGTAAATCATATATAGCATTTGCCAAAAGTTCTTTCCTCTTATCCCCTCTCCCCCCAGCGGGGGGAGAGGGTTAGGGTGAGGGGGGGCGGAAAAAACTTTTGGCAACC